>JBFMBT010000262.1:0-9531 GCA_040754875.1 Verrucomicrobiota bacterium
GGATTGAATGGAAGTTCACCCGGCAGGATGCTGATCAAAAATTATCGCGCCACTACTTGTAATTTAATTAAATTGTCACAATACTAGTTGAGGGTTGAGTGATGCGTTTGAAAAGTTGAGGCGTGAAATTTTTTTGCGCGAGCCGGGAATAAGTGGGAAATGGCAGGAACGGGCGGGAGCGGCCGGTATAGGGCTGAATGGCATTGGTATTTTCGGTTTGCGATTTCCGATTTGCGATTCGGGTTGGTGATGTTGCGGGCGGCACTCCACTCCGGCACAGGTCAAAAGGGGTGCGCCGGCGCGCGGCTGGGACCTGGCGCGCCGGGCCGGTTCAACGTATCCACGTGTCAACGTTTCCACGTTCATACCGGCAGCGTGACACGATTTTGTGCTTAACGCCAAAGCGAGTGAAGCGAATGAAGCGAATGAAGCAAAAATCGGCGCAGGAAGGGGGTCGCTTTGCCACGCCAGCCGCCAGGAACCGCGACCGCGAAACGCCCGTCCAATGTAAAACCCAAGACAAAAACCTGCCGGATTTTTCCGGCAGGCCTGAAATTGGTTGCGGGCCAGGATTTGAACCTGGGATCCCGCCCGGCGGGATTATGAGCCTGCCCTTTTGGCCAGCCCGGTCCGGTTGTAGAACCCAAGACCACCCTTTTGGCGTTTGAGTTCGTTTTCGAGCTTTCTGGCTTCTGACAGGCTAGTTGGCTCACTTTGCCACGCCAGCCGCCAAGGACCGCGACCGCGCGTCCACCGCGAAACGCCTGCATTGTGTTGCTCCGTTCTTCGTCCGTCACCCCGATGTAGAAAGTTCCCAGGGTATTTTGCAGAACGTATACCCGATATGTGTTTTCCGTCTCCATTTGAACAAAGAAGACCCGCCGGATTACTCCGGCAGGTTGAAATTGGTTGCGGGGCCAGGATTTGAACCTGGGACCTTCAGGTTATGAGGAAAAGAATGGCGGCGGCAAATACGTGAGTTATGCGGAGTGTTGCCTTTGCGTTGCATCGCCGGGAATGGCGCATCACGCGGTTTTAATCGCGGGAAGGCGCAAGGGCCTTGGGTGCCGATTACTTGACGCGCGCGGGCACAAGCAACGGGGAAAGGCTCAGCAGGCCGGGGCTGACGGCCCATGGCTCGACGCGATCCAGGAGGCGCACTCCGGCGTGATGGAAGGCGGCAAACACCAGTTCCGAACAAAACCAGCGGTGCCCGCTTTCGCGTGAGGCTTTGCGCCGGCTGATGAAGCGCAAGACGCTGGTGTAGTCGTAAGGCTTGCCCAATTGCGCGTAGAGGAAGGCGCGAATGGCTTCGCATTGGTCGCCGGTCAAGGGGACGCGGTAAAGGTCGATGCGCTCGCCTGGCTGGGGTTGCAGGCTGGCCAACTGGCGCACGCCGATAAATTCGCGGGACTCGATCACCCGCCCGCCTTCGAAGACGATGGAGGCGTGAGAATAAGGGGAACGGGTTTGCCAGCGGATCAGCCGGCCTATCACTCCCCGGCCTTTGTGCAGGGCAATGAGCATCAGGGGACGCCCGCCGCCGCCTTGCCCGCCGCGCCGATGATGGCGCCAGCCGCTTCACCCGCGGCTTTGATGGCGTCGGGTTCAGGTTTGGTTTTCAACGCGCCAACGCCGGTTGCGGAGCTGGCGCCGGTCAACAGGTTGCTGCGCGAGTGGGAAAAGCCGGTTGCCTCTTTGCTGGCCAGCAGGCCCTTGCCACCGATGCGCGAGTAGTCGCGTTTGACTTCGTGGAAGGTGAGCTTGCCGGTTTGCGGGTCGAAGGTTTTGACTTCATGGAGGGACACGGCCTTGCCGCCGGTCGATGAGCAGCCAGGCAAGAGCACGATGGCCAGGGCGAAGGTCAGGGCGAGGAAAAACAAGGTTCGGATTTTCATAAGTTGCTGGCGGTTCGCTTTTGTTGTTCGAGGGCGGAGATGCGGGAAAGGATTTGCTGGGTGCGTTCGTCGATCCGGCTGAGGACTTCGCCGTTGCTTTGCTGGCGGGATTCCAAGGATTCCAGGCGCTTTTCGGCGGCGTCCACGCGGTGGGGCAGAATGACGAATGCGCCGAACAGCCCAACAAAGCCAGCGAGCACGGCAACCACAGTCACCAGGCGCGAGAGGTTCAATTTTACGGTTTCGTTTTCGTTGCTCATGAGAACAGGAGCCACAGCAGGCCCAGCGGAATCAAAGGCGATGTTTCCGCGCCTCCGGACGGAGATTGCTGGCGTTTTATTTCGGCTTTTTGCAATGGCGTTAGGGTGTTCCATTGCGCTTCTGTCATTCCTGGCGGCAAGGCGACTATTGGCGTTTGCGACCGCTGATTGCTCAATGAGGCGAGCACAGCGGGTTCCGTAGCTGTGCCTCGACTCTCAAACCCCGCCGGGAAAATTTTCGTTCCATCAATCGGCGGGAGGCTTGTGAGGGGAGAACGCGCCGGCTCAGTCTTGACGACGACGACCGGCGGGGCGACGGGGCACGGGCCCACGGTCCAGGCGGTGAAGCCAGCTTCGCGCGCAAAGCACGGGTTGACGAATTCTTTGCCGCCGGCGCACACGGGGCTTTTGGTCGTCGGGCACGAGCAAGTGTTGCCGCTCCAAAGTTTGCCATCGGCGCAAAGGGGCGTGACGGGCGGCGGCGGGGCGCAAGCGCCGGGCGTAAACTCCAATTTGCCGGACTGGCGTGCGATGCATGCGTTTTGAAAACTGATGCCGCCGGCGCACACGGGTTGCCCGCCGGACGGGCAACGCCCTGTTACCGGGTCCGCACCGATGACGCGGCAACCCGCCGGGCCCGGGGAAATCTGGTATTGTTGCCCTGGCGGGCAAGTCGTCGGGTTTCTGGATCGAGAGCCAAAGGCCATAAATTCACTCCAGTTGTATGAGTTCCCAACGCGGATCAGGGACTCCATTTAGGACGTTGCCGGTTACGCTGATCGTGCCGCCGTCATGGATGAAGTAAACGCCATGGGCGCGCGCCGCGGCTTCCCCCAAGGCTTCCGTAGCCGCTCCGTTCCCCAAATCTGACGTTTGGACAGAGGCCGCGCCGCCGCTGAATGTGACCGTGTCATTTCCGAACGTGTCGCGCCAGGGAGCAACGCCGGTGCCGTCGTTAAACACGTGTTGTTTCCAGATCACGCGATAGAGGCCAGCCGGCACAGCGGCGCCACTGTTGAACGTCGCCGGATTCGGATCGTCCCCCAAGGGCTGCACGGAGCCCCACGATTTCGGCAGTGGGCGAACATCGTTCACGCCGCCGCCAACGACGGCTTGCTCTCTCGGCAAGGAAAGGACTAGCGGGAGCGCGTTCATTTGGGGCGATACCAAAGGGTGAAGCCGGCGGCGATCTTAACCGCCGCATCATTTGGGGCGGCAGCATAAAGGGCAATGCCTTGCTGCACGTTTAATTCAACGCCGTGGCCAAAGTTCGTGGAATCAATTTGCGGCTGGGGCGAGGCCAGGAGGTTCGTGGCGTCGTAGTTGTCCCAAAAAAACAGCGGTGGGGCAAGCTGGCCTTCGGAGTCGGCGGCGATGTTGTCGTCTTGCGGCCCGCCATAAAGGCCAATGACGACGGCAACCAGGGCCGTGTTAGTGCCAACGAAGGTGACGTGCGAGGAGATTTTTAAGCCGCCGACCAGGACCGGCGCGTCGGGCAACCAGGAAACGATTTTCTTTAACGCCGGGTAAGTCTTATTGACTGAGGTCCCAACGATGTTAACCGAGCGCGAGATTGGTCTGTAGGGCTGCATTTCATCGGACGCCAAGCAGACGGGCGAGGAACGCCTCGTCAAAAATCTTCACGGTGCGGATAACGAGATTCGCCTTGTTGCCCGACGCGCCGCCCAAATCCTTGAAGTCGGCGGCAATGATCGTTTTGGGCGGCACAATCAGCCCGCCCGGCAGGGCGTTGCGCCCAATGTTCTGCGCGGGGGAAAATTGGTCCTGGGGCGTGTAATCGTTTTGCAGGTTAAACCCGCCCAACGTTTGCAGCGAGAGTTTGGCGGCGACGTTCCGGTTGATATAGTTCGTCTTGGTGTCGTCGTCGCCCGTCAATGACCAGTCCGTGATGAGATGCGCTACGCCGTCGTCATCGAGAGTGATGGTCGTGGAAGCGGTGCCGTTGGCGTCGGTGATCGTGGTCTGCTTGTAGTAGTCACGAATGACGGCGCGCGAGCGGTTGCCCTGGCGGTAGTCGAGAATCAGATTGGCGAACATATTTTCAGGGCGCCCGCCGGCGCGCGCAACACGCCGGGCGGGCTGATGGTTCAAGGTTTGATCACGTAGCCATCGACCCAAGTCCGCATGTAAACATACGGGTCGAGGGAGCCGGTAACAGTGTTGTCCAGGCTCGGGCTGGCCGCTTCGGGGAATTCCAGCTCGAACGAATAGTTCGTTCCCTTCGGGATCACCAGCGGGTCAGGGAATTCGTAAACCTTCGCTTTTGGCGATTGGGTCACCCAACACGCATCACGATCCGCCGCCGTGGCGTCCGCATCGTTCTTGGCGGCCCATTGGTCAATGACCACACCTGAGCCAGGCGGGCAGTTGATGAAGGGCGTGGGGATTTCCTGCCAAACGACGCCGTTCAACAGAATGCGCAGGTTGCCCCGGCGCATGATGTCAAGCAGATCGTCCTGGCATTCCTGCAACACGGTAAAGATTGCATCCGCGTCCGTCTCGATGCCGGACACCTGGCGCTCTTTCGGGAGCAAGTGCAAACGAGTGCGCAGGCCGAGGCCGACGAAATCGTAATCGAGTTGCCCGGGCGTCTTGATGTTGGTTTCCTCTTCGGTGAAGGCAACCTTGGTGGCGCGCGGGTCGTCGTTGTCGGTTTGCGACAGGCCGACGCCGAACAGGTTCACCGTTGAACCCTTGGCGAAACCGGCGTTGGCATACCACTTCGAGGCGTAAAGCGGCTGATAGATCGGGCGCCGACCGGTAATCTTCGGCCCAAACCGGCCCTGCATGAGGGCTTGAAGGATTTTTGCAGAGGTAAGCATAGTTGTCTTTCAGGTTGCTTAGTTCTGGGTGAGCAATTCCCCATGAAAGAGGCACTGAACATAGAGCGGGTTGGTGGAATCGTCCGTGATGTCCGTGGCAATGGGATGAACCGCGCCGGCGGGGTAACGGAGCGACACGTCGAGCGGATCGCCTTCGTCGATGAACCACAGCGGGTCACAGGAGAACGCCCGGTCAGTCGCGATATGCGCGAAGGGCGCCGGCGTGATGACTGATAGCAGCGTGTTCGGCGTGGCTTCCGTCAAGGTCAACGTGCGCACGCCCGCCGACTTAACCTGAAATTCCCCGGCCCGATCCGGCATCTCTAGCAGCGGCTGGGGGAGCTTGAGCAAATCCTCGCCGTTGCCGTTGAAGGTGAAGACGCCCGCCCAGGGGAAGCCCATCACCAAATCCGAGGCCAGCGTGTCGAGGTCGTCGCCCGCGAACGCCAGCAAACTCCAGTTCTTGATTTTCAACCGCAGCGAAATGGACTGAAGCAAGAACGGCCCGTCAAACCGGCCAGCGACGGGCAGGTTGTCGAGTTCCTTGTTGGTGTCGCGAAAACCCTTGCCGAAGAAACGCAGTTCGGTGGGAGCCGATTCGGTGTAAGCCACACTCGAAATGTAGCTGTGCCGCTTGGTTCTCCAACCGCGTTGGCGGAAGGGAGCCAGGAAGATGTCACGGTCGTAAACAGCTTGAATCATAAGTTTGGTTCAGGGCTGAGGGTTTCAGTTGAACGGATTGCCTGCGGCGAATTCCGAGAAACCGCCGCGCTCGGGCACTTGCGCGAATTCGCCGACCGGTTGGAATTCCGAAAACGCGGCGACGGGTAGCAACTTCGTGGTGGTATTCACCGCCGCGAGTTGCAGTTGCTGGAGCTGGGGCGCGAAGGCGTCATTGATGCCGGCGATGACGCCGCCCAGGACGATGCCGTCCGCCACCTTCGGATTGAATCGGCGGGCAACGAGCGACAGCGCCACGGCCAAGACAACACGGCTGGCGCCGCGCGCATACTCGTTTTGCAGGAACCTGACTTTCTGGGAGAGCGGGGCGAGCACGGCATTCGTGCCGATGGTGCCCGCAATCGCGCCGCCGGCCAAAAGCAGCGTGTCCTTGCCAAACGCGCCTTTGACGCGGTTGACCAGGGAGCCGCCCGCTGGATTGCGCCGGAAGTGGCGGCGACGGCCACGGCGGCGCTTGGGGTTGCCCGCGAAGGCGGCGACAGGGTTCTTGCGATACGAGCGCCGGCGATGGGAACGGCGACGGGGAGAACGCGCTTTCATAGTGGTGGTGGATTTGCGACGGCGGGAACGACGGGCTTTCTTCCGGCGACGCGGGTTGGTGAGAAAAGTGATTTCGTTCATAGGGTCAGAATCTCCGGCGGTCACTGACAAAAACTTCGTTCAAGCCCCAAATCAGCAGGCCCCAGCCCAGGACTTTCCACGGCGAATCGAACAGCGAGCGAATGCCGCCCGCGATGCCGGCCACGTCCGCCCCCACGCCTTGCGCCATGTTGACGACGGTTGATGTCGAACCGACTGGCTGAGGGGTTCCACCCTGCGAAAGGATGCGCGCATCGGACAGCGCCGCGTTGTCTTTCGTCGGGTCGTAACAGGGAAATTGGATTTTGTCGCCAGGCGTCAGGTAGGGAGTCACGTTCAGGCCGGCGTAATTGAAAGTGCCAGTGGTGTTGTCGTATTCAACTTGCGTGAGACGGAAGGTCCGCCCCGTGGGGAGAGTCACGGAACGCGGGGGATTGTCGTTTGCGTAGCACTTCATCGCCGGCCCCTCCGAGTGAGCAAAAGCACCCCGAGGCCAACCGCGCCGGCTACCAGCGCAATCTTGCCCCAATCGGTTTGCTGTTGTTGCTGCTGAACTTGGCCACTCGGCCCGATGACGCCCGACACATAACGGCCGTCAGGCAACTGCACCAAGCCCACCGAGCCAGGCGAGCCGGCGGGGCGGTTTGTGGCCTGATCAACCGCGCCGTAAATGCCCAGGGCGACGTTGGCGAGGTTGGCAATGGCTTGGGTCCAATCACCGCCGGTCGAAGGCGCAGTTGCGGGCGCAGAAGTGGCAGCGGGTGTGCCGCCGCCGATATACAGCGGTTCAAGAAAATCCCCGAGGGGGTTCAATCCGCCGCATCGACCGTTACAGTTGCACGCAAACGCGTTCATTACTGTTCTGGCGGTTCCGCTGGTTATGCCCACCGAGTCAACAACTTTTTTTGGAGAATTTTTGGAAGCCTACCGGCGGCGACGCCGGCGGGGCGCTTTGCGCGTCAGCAAATACGCCGCCACTCCCACCCCTGCCCCCAGCAAAAGCACCGTCCCCAAGCCCGCGCCGCCGCTCGATGCCATGCCGATCGGTTCTCCGGTTTCAACGTTCAACTCGATGGTTTCGCCCGTGTCTTTCAGTGTGAGCCAGGCGCGATCTTGCGCTGGGTCATACTTCAACGTGTCGCCCGTCTCGGGCACGGCTCGCAGAATGACTTCCGGCGTTGCGGATCCACTCGTCGCCGGCGGCGTGGCGGTCCCCACCGCTGGCAATGGCGATGTCATCGGCGACAGCCAGCCGTATTCGGTTTGCACCGCCGGCCCCATCGTTGGCGCTGGGTTCGACGGCGGGGGTTGCGCTTTGGGTTCCCAACGCCCGCGCGCCGGGTCAAAGCACAGATCACCCTTGCACAACACGCCCAGTGGATCGGCGCTAAACTCCGCGAAGCCATTCACCGGACGGAAGGCCCGCCCCACCCCGCGCACAGCGTTTAAAATATTCAACGAAAAGCCGCTCGCCGCTGATGCCTGGCGAATGCCAATTTCACTTGCCCCCGCCGTGCCAATCGCCGCGCCAACGCGCGCAATGGGTGACAGCGCCGTGCCCAGCCGCCCGCCAATGGAGTTAGACGGCACGCCCGGCGCGAAACTGCCCAGCAAGCCGCCGAAGAAATCGAGAATGCCATTGAACAATCCGCCGCCACTGTTCGGCGCTTTGGCCGGCGTAATCGCCCCATCCGCCTTCAACTCGCCGCTCGCCGTCATGCTGATGGGGTTACTCACCGCGTTCGGCCCGGTCGAGAGCCAGCTTGACGTATTGACGTTGTGTTGCGCTTGCTGGGCCGCGATGCTCGCCGGATTCGAGAGAATCGGATTGTTCCGGCTCAGCGTGTTGGCAATCGAGGTGAACGGCGTGCCGATGCCCAGCGGCGAGAGCAACGCGCCGGCGATGGAAAACGGCGCGCTGAATATCCGCCCCACGAAATCAAAGAAGCCCGCGAGCGACTGAATTTGATTCCCGCCGCCCGGGCTGTCGGCGTTCACAATCTCTTGCCGCTCGCGGTAAACTGGTTGCATTCCCATGCGCTTAAAACACGGGTCGATATCCTCCCATTGCCCGCCCACTTCCGCCGCGATGATCACGTGATTGAAATGGTTCGGCGTGGGCTGGCCTTCCTTCGTCAACTTCACGCCGATGAATTTGGTTTTGATGCCCACGGCCCCGAGCAGCGACGCCAGCAAAACGCAGTGGTCGTCACAATCGCCGTAGGCTTTTTTCTTCGCGATGATCTCGCGCAGGAGCAAACGCGGGTCCGTGATGAGTTCCGAGCCAACCGGATCGTTGACGTAAACCACGTTGTCTTTCACGAATCGCGTGAGGCAATCCACCTGCCCGCGCTTGTCGTTGTTGCCCACACTGCACGCGTGAAGAATCGTCACCGCCGCCTGGCGCAACATGGGATCGGCAAACGCGCGCGCGTGAACGTCCCGCATGAAGCGCAGGATTTGCGTGGCGTCGCTCTCGTGATTGTTCAGCGGGATGGAGAGGGCTTGCATGGTATAAGGTCAGCAGCAGAAACACCGAGGGCGCGGGCTATTTTTAAAAGTGTCTCCAGTGTCGGGTTGCCGGCGATGCTCTCAATTTTGGAGAGGTTCCCCTTTGAAATCCCAGCGCTTTTAGCAAGGGCATCAAGGCTCAAGTTTTTCCCGCGCCGGATACGTCGGATGCGCTCTCCAATGGAATCACCCGATTCACACACTCGCGCATTTTCAAAAGGCTTCAACGCGACGCGTAGTTCCCCAAGTTCATCTGTCCAATCATACCGGGAAAGTTCAGACTCCGCCGCGCGCGCCGCGCTTATCAACCCCAAGATGCACGCAACGTCATTAGTCCCCAGCGCGTCGGCGACGAACGCTTTAAAATTAGATGGTTTTTTCATTTTGTCATTCCTTCAACAGTTCGGCGCGCAATTGTTCGAGCCACGGCTTGGCCGCGGCAAAACGCGGGTCCGCTTCCAGGCCGAGCAATTGCCAGCACTTCGAGTGTTCGAGGGCCGAGCACAGCAGCGCGAAATCATCATCGCCACACGCCCGGTTGATTCCCTCGGCCACTTGCTCCGCCGGCTGGGGCGGTTGCATGGTGGCGACGGTCAACAGCATCTCGCGTTGCTCTGCCGTGAGGAAAAGGGAGCCGCCCGGCGCGGGGCTGGCGGGTTGCGCCGCTGGGGAGGAATCAGCGGCCACAGCCGCGCCGGG
>JBFMBT010000263.1:0-9449 GCA_040754875.1 Verrucomicrobiota bacterium
CGGCCCGGCGCGATTGTAAGCGGCCGTCTGCGCCGCGATCATCTGCTGCGCTTCAAACAGTTCCTGGAAACGGTTGAAATTCTTGACGACATCATGCAATTGCGCCAGCTCGTGCAACGGTTCGACAACATCCTCGCGCGCCTGTTTCTCCGCCGCGGCCAGGCGCTCGATCTGTTCGTCGGAAGCGCGCTTGAACGATGACAGCATGCCGGGCGTCAACTGCCGCTGGCCGGACGGCGGCGAACTTTGCTGCGCGATGTCCTGTGTGCGCGAGTCGGTTTGCTTCGTTGAGTCACGAATCTGTTGCGCCTTTTCCGCCAGCAACCCCTGCAACTCCGCCTCGACGTCATACAACGGATCCTTGCGCACGAAATTCTCCATCTGGTCGGCCAGTTTGTTCAACTTCTGGTTCAATTCATTCTGGCGCGCGAGCAGCTTGTCCAGTTCCTGTTGCAACGCCTCCTTGCGCGCGGCATCGGCCTTGGCGAGCTTCTCGCGCAACGCGTCGATGTCCTTGCCGAGCTTGCGTTGCTCTTCGATTTGTTCGTGGAACTTGTCGAGCAAATCGGCGTATTTGGCCTCGATGTCGCCCAGGTCGGTTTGTTCGCGCAAGAATTCGTTGTATTCCTCGACGGAAATGATGGCGAGGTTGATGGTCTGGCTACGCGCCAGATTTGGCTCCGGCGCGGTGTCGATGACTTCGGCAAACAGCGTGAGCAAGTCGCCGGGCTTGAGGCCCATCTGCTTGAAATCGACGAACCGCACCTCGCGCGCGTGTCGCGTGATCTTGTCGTAGGCCACCGTTTCCACCGGCAGGAACTCCTTGTTCACCGCCCGATGCAGGCGCACCTGCTTGACGCCGTAATCGTCGTTCGCCTCCACCTGCACTTCGAGCGGATAATCAATTGCCACGAAGCCATCCTTGTTCGGATTGACGATCTGGATTTCCGGCGAGAGATCGTGCGTGACGGTCAACGAACCTTCCCACAATTCCTCGGATGAAATGCCGTCCACATCCACGAAGCTGAAGCGCAACCGCCCCGTTTCGCGCGCTTCCAGGACGCCCGTGACCTCGTTCTCACCGGACTTCGCGAGCGCGATGCGTTGCGGCTCCGCGCCGGGCTTGAGCAATTCCACCGTGCCCTCGCGCAATGGCCGATTCGATTGCAACCGGAACCGCACCTGGCTGCCGATGAGCGCGCGAACGCTCTTGAATTGAAACGGTTTCTCCTCCGGCTTGAGGCCCGTGTATTCCGGCGGGGCGACCTGCACGAACGCCTTGTCCATCTTCGGCGTGAGCAACACCGTGATCAACCTGGCTTTGCTCAGGCTGTGGCGATTCTTCGTGTGCGCCACCACCATAAGGTCGGTCTGGATGTTCTCGATTTGCTGGAAGAACCCGTCGCGGCCCTTGTCGAACATCGGGACCGTGACCGCCTTGTGCGGCTCGTTCGGCGGATGAAACGTGAGGAACAATTCGTCCGGCCGATGGCCCGCGTGCTTCACCTTGATGCCGGCGCTTTGCTTGTAAACGACCGCGTTGTTCGTGGACGGCTCGACAATCTCCAATCGCGTGAACGAAAACGGCGGATGGTCGCCGAACGGATCCGCAAACCGCGGCAACTCCGCCAGCGTGACATTGTAAAACAATCCCAGCACACCGGCGAAGCCCAGCGCGAACCATGCGCCGCGCTTGAGGTCGCGCCGCAAGCGGTCCGTGCGCGCCACGCGGTCCAGATCGACGCAATCCAGTTCCTGCGAGTAATCGGCCACGGCCATCTGCGCCAACTGGCGCGTCATCGGCGCCTTGGACGCGTCCTCCGCCTGCGCGTGCAGTTGCAGCAGATTGATGAGTTTGGACCCCAGCGACGGCTCGCGGTCTTCGAGCAACCGCGCCACGTGCTCATGAGAATTGCGCCGGACAAACGCCACATACGCCGACACCCCCAGCAGAATCAGCCCTCCCAAAAACCAGACCCCCATCAACAACAACCGCGAAAATCCATCCAGGTGCAGGAACGCATCCAGCGCGAACGCCAGGAGAATGCAGAGAAAAAACCACGGAACCGCGCGCAGCAGAAGGCTGCCGCCTTTTTCGGTCTGCACGCGGCGGTCGGCTGCTGCCAGCCGCGCGGTGATGGGACCCAGTTCCTTTAGCATAAACCCCACCTTCTTCGCAGGAACCAATCTGTCCCCAACAATAACCCAATCAGATAGAAAAGCCAAGGCTGGTCCCAAATTGTTTTTACGCGCGTCCGGGGGGTGGTATCCAGCTTGCCGAGTTTGAGGTCGCTCAACAACCGGCCCAATTCGGAAGGCTCCAGCACGCGCCCCCCGCTTTGCGCGCACAGCTTTTTCAGATACGCCGCGTCCGCCGCCACCTCGGTTTCCTCGAGGTTCTCGTTATACACCATGAACCGCGATTCCTGCGAGGTGCCGTCCGGGAACCGCGCCAGCGCGCGATATTTCCCGGTCTTTTCGGGCAGGAATTCAGCGCTCAAGCGCGCCATTTCGTCGGGGTCGGTCGCGGTCAGGCTCGTGCGGCCCACTTCCTTCTCGCCGTGGTAAAAAACGATGGGCACCTCGCGCACCTTGGGATCGGGCTCGCGCATCACCAGGCGGAAGTAAGCCTTTTCACCGAGTTGCAGGTTGGCGGCGCTGGTGTTCAACGAAAACTGGCGGTTGGGCATCACGTCGCGCGCGGCCATCAGCCAGAGCAACATCTGGTCCCAGAACCGGTCGAACGCGGTGTTGTTGCCTTCGACCTTCGCGTTGAACGCCCAGCGCCACAAACCGTCCACCCCCACGCTCAACGCCTGGCCGCGCCCGTAACGCCGATGCACCATCGCCGGCGTCACCTGGCCGCTCGCCTCGTCCTTCGCCGACGCCAGCACCGCCGTCAGCGGTTTCTTCTCCTTGATGCCGCGGCTCGCAATCAGTTCCGGCATGCCTTCGGTGCCGCCCGATTGCTCGGCCAGCGCCCGGAACGGCGCCAGCGCACGGCCTTCGCGCCCGATTTGCAGGCGCGTCTGCTCGGCCGGCGTCTGGTCCCAAACCACCGGCTCCAGTTCGTTGTCCGCCAGTTCGCCTTCAAACGCCTTGCCGCGGCTGAAGATGACCGCGCCGCCCAGTTCGTTGACATACGTCTGCAAGGCGTCGAGCTGTTTGCGGTTCAACAACTGCTCCGCCGCGCGCCCCAGGATGATGACATCGTAACGATTGAAATCCTCGGCGGTGGCGGGGATTTTCAATTCGCCTTCGACGTTCTTTTTGCGGATGAAGCGCGCGCGCTTGTCCGCGTATTGCGTCGCGCAATCCAGTTCCACCTTGTCGTTGCGCATCAACGAGCGCTGGAGAAACGTCGTGTCCCAATACGGCGAACCTTCCAGCACCAACACGCGAATCTGTTGGTCGATAACGTTGAGGAACGTGATGGCGCTGTTGTTCGCCACATCCGTTTCGCCCGTCAACGGCACGGCTTGAATCTCATATTCGAACTGGCCGGTCTCAGGTTCGGTGACTTCGAACTGCACCTGCACCTGCGGCTGTTCATCCGCATTCACGCGCTGGGTCTGGATGACCTTTCCCTGCCGCCACAGGGCCACATTGATGGTTTCATGCTCGCAACCAACCAGCCGCAACGCCGCGTTGATGCGCGCCTTTTGCTTCACGTAACAATACGGCTGGTAATTCGTGATGCGCACCGACACATCACGTGCCTTGCCCTGCCCGCCAAAGGACACCGCGTAAATGGGCGTCTGCCGCGCGCGTGTCAGGAACGCGGTCTTGGCGGGATTGACCATTTCGAAGTCGTGGCCGTCGGTCAGCAACACGACCGCCTGTGGCGTTTCGCCGGGGCCGATGGAATTGAGCATCGTGTTCACCGAGCGATGGAAACGCGTGGTTTCGCCTTTGGCCGGCAACTCGAGCAACGAACCTGTCAGCGGCGCCGCGTCCTCGTGAAATTCAAACCACCGCACATCGCTGTCCGCCACCGCGCCATCGCGCCGCACGACGCCCGCTTCCATCAACAAACTGCGCGCCGCTTCGATGCGCGGTTGTTTCTCGACATCGGGCTGCAACATGCTGCGCGAAGTATCCACGCCGACGATGGTGATTTGCTTTCCTTCCGGAACCGGAACGGGTTCCAAAATTGACGGCTGCAGAATGACCAGCAGCACCAGCGCGATGCCCGCCAGCCGGAACGCCATCAACAGCACATTCATCCCCTTCCCCACGCGCGAGCCGACCTGGTGATACGTGAACACCGTGAGCACCAGCAATGCCAGGCCAATGATGCCCACCAGCCCCACCGGCAGCATCGGATCAAACACAATGGTGCTGTGCGTCGTCATGCGGCGAGTCGTTTGAACGCGAGCTGAAGCGCCAGTTCCACCAGCAGCAGGCACAACACCGCGTAAATGAAATAGTGAAACACCGGCTCGCCCTGGATGAGGTTGCGAAAATCCTCCTGCCCCTGCACGAAATGCCCCGCCTGCCCGCCCGGCAGTTGTTCCGGCAGCAGTGATTTGTCCACGGCGCGCAAATCCGATTCCTCCGCGCTGGCGTTGACACCAAACGCATACAACGGCCGCCCCGCTGAAAGCGTGTAAAAACCCAGTTCGACCGGCGTGAACGACACCGCATAGCGTTCGCCCAGAATTTCCTGCTTCACCGTCACCGGGCGGTTCGATGGCGACTTGAACGGATTGTTGTTCATCTCCGTGCGCCACACCTCCGTCTGCACCGGTTCGCCCACGACACTGGAAGTCGGCGCTGGCTCGTGCGTGTCCAGTTGCTTGACCAATTCCTGAATCCACGCCGGGAAAATGCGCTGGCGCGCCAGGTTGCTGGAAAGTTCGCTCGCGGAAAAATTCAAAAACAACATCGTGCCCAACCCGTGGTCGCAGGCCGCCATCGCGGGCGATTCATCGGCATACGTCAGCAAAATATTTCCCGCGCCCGTCGCGCCCGCGTGGTAGAAATCGTAAAACTCCAGCAACGCCAGGTCCTGCCGCGTCGCCCCGCGAAACAATCGCAGAAAGCGCGACTTGAAATCTCCCTTCACCACCTGTTGCGCGCCGGTGGCCACGTTTTCCACCATCCGTTTGGACGCCAGCCGCAGCGGCATCGTGCCCGGCCCCACCGCGCGCTCGAGGTTCGCCACGTTTTCCGCATCGAATTTGCCATCGAGAAAATAGATCGCGCCACCGCCCGCGAAGAGAAACTTCCCCAGGTGCTGGCATTGCTCGGGCGTTAATCGCTCCACGCGCGTGAGGAACACCTTGCGCGCCGAGGCCAGGTTGCCGGGCGTCAGTTGCGTGGACGGAATGTGCCGCGGCAACAGCGAGCCTTGCTGTTGCTCGTACGGGTTCAACGCCGTCTTGAGAAAATACACCGCATCCTTCTCCGGATGCGTGTCATCCGACACGATGAGAATCTCCTCCTTTTCCAGCACCGGCAGCGTCAGAAAATACTTGTTGTCCTGCTCCAACGCGTCCGGCGGCAGGCTGATCTCGCACAGGTGCAGTCCGGGGCCGCCCACGCTCACCGGCAACGTCACCTTGCCCGCCGACCACGGCGACACGCTGACTTCCTTCTCGTAACTGATGCGCTGGTCGATGAGAACCTTCAGCCGCTCGTTCATCGCCGCGTCACTGAAATTGCCGACCGTGATTTCCAGCGCCACGGTATCGCCCGCGAGCATGTGCGATTGGTTGACCGTCGCTTCGAGCACGCCGCGGTTGTCTTTCGCGCGCGTCGAGACATCCACAAAGAACAGCCGCGCGCTCGGCGGAATGCCCGTGAAATCCACGTTCGCCCAGTTCTTCCGTTGAAAATCAGACAGGTAATAAATCTCGGTGGGCCGTCCGGATTTGGTGATCAATTGCGCCGCCGACGCGTTGGCGAGCGTGAAGTCCGCGCGCGTCAGGCCCGGCTCCAATCGTTCCAGAAACCGCCGGGCCTCCTGCACGTTCGGCGAGAAATCCACGAAACACAGCGACGGCGTCTGCCCCGCCAGCAGGATGTTCACGCGGTCATCCGCGCCCAGGGTGTCCAGCAACTTCTCCGCCTGCGCCTGCGCGCGTTTGCGGCAACTGACGCCTTCGCCGCGATATTCCATGCTCAGCGAATGGTCCAACACCAGCAGCACGTTGCGCTTGCCCTCGCGATTCGCCGCCGAGCCAAAGCGGTCGAGCAACGGCTTGAGAAACGCGAACAGCAACGCCACCAGCGCCAGCGTCCGCAACAGCAGCAGAATCAAATGCCGCCACCGGAACAACCGCGACCGCTGCGCCGCCGTCTCCTTGATGTTTTGCACCGATGAAAAGAAAAACAGCCGCGGAAACTTCTTGTTCAACAGATGAATCACCAGCGGCAAAAACACCAGCGGCAACAAAGCCGTCCAAAGCGTGGCGTTTAGAAAGGACATGCCACCCCCCGCGTTCGTTCTCGTCCTCGTCCTCGAATCCCTAAACCTCGTAGCAGCCGAGGTAACGAGGCTCTGATTATCGAACCACCCACGGCTGCATTCTCCAACGCGCCTTCAAACAACCAACCGCCGTTCCCCTCCTGGGAGGGGTTAGGGGTGGGTGTGCAGCAAGCCTTGCGTGTCATGTTCGGCCAAAATCGGCGACCCGTGGCTCCCTCTCCCCAAGGGAGAGGGCCGGGGTGAGGGGGAAGGAAACACTGTCCACCCGTAACCGTAAGCTCGCCAAACGACGCAACCAACCAACCGCCGTTCCCCTGGGAGGAGTTAGAGGTGGGTATGCAGCAAGCCTTGCGCGTCATGTTCACTCACGGTTGCCCAAACATCGTGTTATTCCCCCGAAACCCCAGATACGCCTCGATCGCCGTCAAATACGGCTCCTGCGTGTCCACCACGCTATGGTCGATGCGCCGCTGATTCGCCCCCTGCGCCAGCGCCTTCAACGACGCCTGCACGTTCGCGCGATACGCCGCGCGGATTTCCTCCGGGTCCACCTCCACCTGCTCGCCCGTTTCCATATCGACAAACCGCGCCACCGTCGCCGCCGGCAGATGGATTTCGTCCGGGTCCACCACATGCAGCAGGAGAATCTCAAACTTGCGGTGCAAAAACTGACCCAGCACTTCGAACAACCGGTCCGTCGGCGTCAGAAAATCCGACAGGATCACCAGCCGCCCGCGCTTCTTGAAAATGCTCGCGCATTCCTGCAACGAATGCACCAGCCCGGTCGTCGAAGCCGGCTTCACCATTTCCAGATGCGACACGATGCGATGCATGTGACGGCGCGTTCCGCCCGGCGGCACGAACTCCGTCACGCGGTCCGCGAACAACGCCAGCGCCGCCTTGTCCCCCTGCCGGATCATCAGATACGCCAGCGCCGCCGCCACCTTCGCCGCCAGATAAAATTTGCTTTGCCGCTTCTCCCCGCCGTAACGCATTGATGCGCTCGTGTCCACCAACAGATACACCACCATGTCCGTCTCTTCCTCGAATTGCCGCACCATCAACCGCCGCGTCCGCCCGAACGCCCGCCAGTCGATGCGCCCCGGGTCGTCACCCGGCACGTATTCCTTGTAATCCGCAAACTCCACCGACGACCCGTAAAACGGCGATTTGTGCTTCCCCGTGAAATAGCCTTCCACCGTCGATTTCGCGAACACCACCAGGTTCTTGAACCGCTCCAATTCCTCAATCGTCAGCAACGACGACTTCGGCTCCGCGGGCTTCGCCGGCGGCGTCCCGGGCAACGGTGGCGGCACGGTTCGTTGTTGTGGAAAGGCCATTGGTTGAGTGCAGTGTTAGCTCCGGCCATCCATCGGAAACCACGAATGCCCACGAACCAACACGAATGGCCGACCGACGCCACCTCCCCCATTCGCGTCAATTCGCGCAATTCGCGTCTCGTCCTTCTTCGTGTTCATTGGTGTCCATTCGTGGTCCGCTCAGTAACTCTGCTCCTTCACATTCTGCAAAATCTCCACGATGATCTCCGTCGATTTCTTCCCCGCGCCCGTCGCGCGATAATTGGTGATGACACGATGCTGCAACACCGGCAGCGCCACCTCCCGCACGTCGCCAGCCTCCGGCGACAGCCGCCCCTTCAGCAACGCCAGCGCCTTCGCCCCGAGAATCAAATACTGCGACGCCCGCGGCCCCGCGCCCCATTCGATGAAGTCCCGCGTGGTTTCCAGCGCGCCATTGTAATTCGGCCGAGTCGCCCCCGCCAGGTCCACCGCGTATTCCACCACATGATCCGACACCGGCGCGGCCCACACCAGCTTCTGCACCTGGAGGATTTCCTCCGCCGTCACGCACGGCGTCAACGTCGGCAGCTCGTTCAGCGTCGTGCGCTTCACGATTTCGATTTCCTCGCGCCGGTCCGGATAATCCAGGTTCAACGAAAACATGAACCGATCCAGTTGCGCCTCCGGCAGCGGATACGTCCCTTCCTGTTCGATCGGGTTTTGCGTCGCCACCACCAGGAATGGGTCCGGCAACAGGCGCGACTTGCCGCCCACCGTGACGCGCCGCTCCTGCATCGCTTCGAGCAACGCCGATTGCGTCTTGGGCGGCGTGCGGTTGATTTCATCCGCCAGCAACAGGTTCGCGAAGATCGGCCCCGCCTGATATTCGAACTCCAGCCGCCGGTCGCGCTCCTGCAACAACTCCGACCCGATGATGTCCGCTGGCATCAGGTCCGGCGTGAACTGGATGCGTTTGAAGCTCAGATGCAGCGCCTCGGACAACGCCTTGACCAGCAACGTCTTGGCCAGCCCCGGCACCCCCACCAGCAAACAGTGCCCCTTGGAAAACAGGCAGATGAGAAGCAGTTGGACGATGCGCTCCTGGCCCACGATGACCTTCCCCAACTCCCGCGAGATGCGTTCATACACCTCCCGCACAAACGACGGCGTTATTTCTGTCATTGGCTCCCTTCTTGAATTTCGCTGAACCATCGCACATCCCCTCCCCCCGCGCCAGTCGAAACGCTTGGCTATCGGCTCATTGGGTATTTACTTCGTCCTTCCACTCCATTTTTTCAAAGAAATTTCCCCCTTCCCTCCCAACCATTTGCATCGATTAGTTTGCACAGTTTGCTGCTTTATTAGACAGAGTTTTCCCTTCCTGCCAAAGTGCCACCGCTATGAAAGCGACCTTGGCACAACGCCGGTGGACCGCAGCTGCGGCAACGCCCAACCGCAGCGCCTGGCGAAGTCGGACGCGCCGGATCATTCCACGCCATTGCCAACGCCACACGCTGCGCCTGGTCTCCGACACAGGCGCCGCCCGAATTGGAATCCTCCCTTCCGACGCATCCGCGGTTCCTGTGCGACCCGCCGCAACAACCGGTTATAACCGGTTATTACCGCTTATTCGCGGGGGGGGTGCCCGGCCATCTCACCGTGTTTCACTTCGGATCCCTCCGCCATTTCGAGGCTTTTCGAGCTTATTCGACCTT
>JBFMBT010000264.1:0-9419 GCA_040754875.1 Verrucomicrobiota bacterium
TTTCAGCGGCCTGGAAAAGCCCTTGCTGCTGCCGGCGAAGGCGAAGTTTTTCGCGTATGTCTATCTCGACCCGAAAGACCTGCCGGAGGCGATCATGCTCCAATTCAACACGGGCAAATGGTCGCACCGCGTCATCTGGGGCGAGGCGACGGCGATTGAATTCGGGAAGTTGAATTCGCCCGAGCGCCTGCCGCTGGGGCCGTTGCCCAAGGCCAGCGAATGGGTGCGGCTGGAGTTCGATGCGGCCAAGCTGGGCTTGAAGACGGGCACGAAGATCACCGGCCTGGCGTTCACGCAGAAAGGCGGCACGGTTTATTGGGACAAGATGGGCGTGACGGCCGAGGTGAATCCGGTCACTGATGTGACGTATTCGCAGCTCGCGTGGGAAAAGGAAAACCAGGGCAAGGCCAACAAGGATTTTCCGAAGGAGATTCAATACATCTTCCGCTCGGTGAACCCGAAGGAGCGCACCGAGGAACACAAGCGGCAGTTGCGCGAGTATTACCTGGAAAACATTTGCGCGACGACACGCGACGTGTTCGACCCGTTGCTCGCGGAGATGAAGCCGATTCAGGCCAAGCGCGATGAATTCGATAAAACGATTCCGGCGACGCTCATCATGAAGGACCTCGACCAGCCGCGGGAATCGTTCGTGATGGTTCGCGGCCAGTACAATAAGCCGGGTGAAAAGGTGACGCGCAATGTGCCGGCGTTCCTGCCGCCGTTGAAGTCGGAAAACCCCACGCGCCTGGATTTCGCCCGCTGGCTGGTGGACCCGAAGCATCCCTTGACCGCGCGCGTGGCCGTGAACCGGTTCTGGCAGCAATTCTTCGGCACCGGATTGGTGAAGACCACCGGAGACTTTGGCTCGCAAGGCGAGCCGCCCAGTCATCCGCAATTGCTGGACTGGCTCGCGACGACATTCATCGAGTCCGGCTGGGACGTGAAGAACCTGTTACGGACGATGGTCACGTCCTCCACCTACCGGCAGGATTCGAAGGTGAACGAAAAGCTGTTGGAAGCGGACCCGGACAACCGGCTGCTGGCGCGCGGCCCGCGTTTCCGGCTTGATGGCGAGGTCATTCGCGACAACGCATTGTACGTCAGCGGGCTGTTGAATCCGGAGATTGGCGGCAAGGCCGTGAAGCCCTATCAACCCGAGAACATTTGGGAACCGGTCGCTTACAGCGGCAGCAACACCCGCTTCTACAAGCAGGACTTGGGCGAAGCACTGTATCGCCGCAGCCTTTACACGTTCTGGAAACGCACCGCGCCGCCGCCGTCCATGACGACGTTCGACGCGCCTTCGCGCGAGTCCTTCTGCGTGCGCCGCGAACGCAGCAACACGCCGCTCCAGGCGCTGGTGTTGATGAATGATGTTCAGCATTTCGAAGCCGCGCGCTCACTCGCCCAGCGCATGATGAGCGAAGGCGGCGGCACGCCCGAGGACCGCCTGGCGTTCGGCTTCCGCGTGGTGACCTCGCGCAAGCCGTCCAAGAACGAACACCAAATCCTGCGCGACGCCTTCATCCGGCAACTGGGGATTTACCTCCACGACAAAGAAGGCGCGAAGCAGGCAGTCGCCTATGGTGAAACCAAGCCGCTTGCGAATCTCGACCCCGTGGAACTGGCCGCTTACACGATGGTGGCGAGCACGATTTTGAATCTGGATGAAACGGTCACGAAGAACTGATTACTGAATGCTGTATGGATCCGCTTCACGAATATTTGCAAATGCAGACGCGCCGCCAGTTCCTGGCCAACACCGGCCTCTGCGCGGGCGGCATCGCCTTGTCGTGGTTGCTTGGTTCGACTTCCGCCCGCGCCAGCCTGCCGACCGACGGACGCGTTCACCCTCCCCTGCCCGGCCTGCCGCACTTCGCGCCGAAAGCGAAGCGGCTGATTTATCTGCACATGAACGGCGCGCCGTCGCAACTCGACTTGTTTGATTACAAGCCGAAGTTGCAGGCGGAGTTCGACAAGGATCTGCCCGAATCGATCCGCATGGGCCAGCGCATCACCACGATGACCTCCGGCCAGGCGCGGCTGCCGGTGGCGCCGTCCATCTTCAAGTTTGCGCAGCACGGCAAGTGCGGCATGTGGGTCAGTGAATTGCTGCCGCACACCGCGCAGGTGGTGGACGACATCGCGCTCATCAAGACCGTCCACACGCAGGCCATCAACCATGACCCGGCCTGCACGTTCATCATGACGGGCACCGAATTGCCGGGTAAAGCGAGCCTCGGCTCGTGGATTTCGTACGGCCTGGGCAGCGAGAACGACAACTTGCCGGCGTTCGTGGTGCTCACGCCCACGTGGTCCTCCGGCGCGGCGGCACAGGCGTTGTTCACGCGCATGTGGAGTTCGGGTTTTCTGCCGACCCGGCACAGCGGCGTGGCGCTTCGTTCGCAAGGCGACCCGGTGCTTTACATCAAGAATCCGCCGGGCGTGGGCACGGATTCGCGGCGCGCCATGCTCGATTCACTCGGCAAATTGAACGCGGCGAATTACCAGCGCTTCGGCGACCCCGAGACGCAGACGCGCATTGCCCAATACGAAATGGCGTTCCGCATGCAGGCGTCCGTGCCGGAGTTGACCGACATTTCGAAGGAATCGAAGGAGACGCTGGAAATGTACGGCCCCGAGGTGACCAAGCCCGGCACGTTCGCCGCGAGCGCGTTGCTGGCGCGGCGGCTGGCCGAGCGCAACGTGCGTTGCGTGCAAATCCTCCATCGCGGCTGGGACCAGCACAACAACCTCCCGCGCGATTTGAAATCGCAATGCAGCGACGTGGACCAGGCCTGCGCCGCGCTGCTCAAGGATCTCAAGCAACGCGGCCTGCTCGAGGACACGCTGGTCGTGTGGGGCGGCGAATTTGGCCGCACGGTTTACTCGCAAGGCAAGCTCACGCAGGACAACTACGGGCGCGACCATCACCCGCGCAATTTCTGCATGTGGCTCGCGGGCGGCGGCGTGAAAGGCGGGGTGGTCTTCGGCGAGACCGACGACTTCAGCTACAACATTGTCGAAAATCCCGTGCACGTGAATGACCTGAACGCTACCATTCTCCATTGCATGGGCGTGGACCATTCGCGCTTGAGTTTCAAATTCCAAGGGCTGGACCAGCGCCTCACCGGCGTCGAGGAAGCACACGTGGTAAAGGCGGTGCTCGCGTGAGCGTTACAACTCGTCTTCACGCTCCGCGTAAAACAGCCGATGCGCCCGCTCGTAATCCTTCTCGGTCACGAACACCTTCGCCGGGCGGTTCAAGTCATCCGCGTCCTCCGGCCCGCCGCTTTCCACAAACTCCTGCGTCGCGTGGATGCCATGCTTCTCCAGCATCGCCACAAGCATCTCGGTGTTGATGACCGGTCCGGTATAGAAGAGTTTCACGCGCCGTCGGAGCCGGTTGCCACCTCACTGCGGAAACAGGAAGTAGTTGATGTTCGTGCTGTAACTGTTCGTCGCCAGCCGCAGCAATTCCTCCAGCCGCTCGTGCCCGCCCTGCTGCACGCTGCCGTCCACCAGCGACATGTTCCCCTGAATGCCATGAATCGCATTCGTGGCAATCTTCGACCAGCGCGACGCCGTCGGCACGTACACGGCGCCGCCGTTCGTGCTGCCGCCGTAACCGCCACCCGGCAGGCTGCTGAACGCGGGATTGTTTTCGTCATCCGAGATGTTGCGATCGCCAATGAGAATCGCGTTCGACATCGCTTCGTCCGCGCCAAGGTTGATGAAGTAGCTGACCGCGAGGTCGCGCCGGTTCGTGGCCGCGAGGCTGTCCGGCCCATTGAACATGTCGGTGGCGGCGAAATTCTTGCGCGCCTGGTCGCTCGGGCACATGAACACTTTGGGATTTTCCAGATTGTTGGAAACGGCCTGAAAATGCATCCACGCGCGCGCCGTCGTCGCATTTCCCGAAATCTGCACTCCCGTATGCTCGTTGATCAGCGGCTGGTCGCGGACCTGATAGGGATGGTCGCCCTTGTTGGCATCGCGAAACAGTCGCAAACCGAGGTTCACCTGTTTGAGGTTGCTCACGCATTGGATGCGCTGCGCCTTGGCCTTTGCCCGTCCAAGCGCGGGCAACAACAGTCCGGCAAGAATGGCGATGATGGCGATCACCACCAGCAATTCGATGAGGGTGAATGCCCGGTCAAAACCGCTGCTCCTGGGTTGAAACATAGTTTGATTCGATGTTTCGTGGCGACGGAGAACCATAGTGGATTCAGGCGAGGTTTGCAATGGCCGCGCCAGAAAAGGTTTGGAAAGGCGCTCCATTTGCTGCAAAACGAGCGCGATGAAATTCGGCATCTGCAACGAGATTTTCCAGAATTGGAAGCTGGAGGACGCCATGGCCTTCGCGAAGAAGGCCGGCTACGACGGCATCGAAATCGCGCCGTTCACGATTGCAAAGTATGTGACCGACATCCCGCCCGCGCAACGGCAGTCCATCCGGGACGCCGCCGCGCGCACCGGCATCGAAATCTCCGGCATCCACTGGGTGCTCGTGCAGGCCGAGGGCATGTATGTCACGCACACCGATCCGGCCATTCGCCAGCGGACGGCGAATTATTTCGTGGAGCTGGTGAATTTTTGCGCGGACATCGGCGGCAAGATCATCGTGGTCGGCTCGCCCAAGCAGCGCAATTTGATGGACGGCGTTTCCTTCCAGCAAGGCTGGGACTGGGCCACCGAGGTGTTTCGTCCCGCCGTCCAGCGCGCCGAGGATCGCGGCATCACCATTTGTTTCGAACCGCTGGCGCCCAGCGAAACCAACTTCATCAACACCGCCGCGCAAGGCATCCAGTTCATCGACCAGTTCAACAGCCGCGGCATCCGCATCATTCTGGACGTGAAAGCGATGAGCTCCGAGGGCAAACCGCTCCCGCAAATCATCGGCGAGTCGTGGCCGAAGTTCGCTTACTTCCACGCCAACGACGTGAACTTGAAAGGACCCGGCTTCGGCGAGGTGGATTTCGTCCCGATTGCCACGGCATTGAAGAACGTGGGTTACGACGGTTACGTATCCGTGGAAGTCTTCAAGTTCGAGGAAGGCGCGGAAACGATCGCGACGCGGAGCATCGATTACTTGAAGAAAACCTTTCGCGCTGCGGGCGCGATTTAAGGTCATTTGCCCAACGCTTCCTTCAAGGGCTCTTTCGGCGCGGCGGCAGGGGCGAACATGCGTTTCCACCGTTCCGCCAGGTCGCTGAACACCGTGTAAACCACCGGGATAATCACCAGCGTGAGGAACGTGCTGGTGAGCATGCCGCCCAACACCGCCACACCCATCGGACGGCGGCTTTCCGCGCCGGCGCCAAAACCGATCGCGATGGGAAGAATGCCGGCGATCGTCGAGAACGCCGTCATCAGGATGGGACGCAACCGGACAACACCGGCCCGGACCATGGCCTCATGGGAATCCGTTCCCTTCTCGCGCTGTTGGTTGGCAAACTCGACGAGAAGAATCGAGTTCTTCGTCACCAACCCGACCAGCAACACCAAACCAATCTGGCTGAACAGATTGATATTCATCGCCGGCACCGTGGGAATGATGCCAGCTTTCCCCGCGTAGTTGACCAGCCACAACAAGCCGAAGGCTCCGACACCCGCCAGCGGCACCGCCAGCATCACGGTCAGTGGATGAATCAGGCTCTCGAACTGCGACGCCAGCACCATGTACACGATGATCAATGCCAGCATGAGCACGAACCACACTTCGGTGCCTGCATCCTTCAGATCGCGCGACTCACCGGACCAATCGTGCAAAAACCCAGGCGGCAAATCGCTCTTCAGCAATTCCTCGACGCGGTCAATCGCGGTGCCCAACGGAACACCCATCGGCGTGGCGGATATGGTGGCGCTGCGCAGGCGGTTGTAATGCTCGATTGCGTTGGGCGAAGAACCGGTCCGGTAGGAAACCAGACTGCTGAGCTGAATCAACTCGCCGGCTTGGTTCTGCACGTAAAGCTTGTCCAGGTCCTGCGGCTTGAGTCGCGACAGGCGTTCGAGCTGCGCGATGACTTCATATTCTTTGCCATCGCGCTTGATGCGGCTGAGGTCCAAACCGCCGAACAGGATTTGCAGCGTGCGCGAAATATCCTCGATGGACACGCCCAACGCCGCCGCCCGGTCGCGGTCGATGTTCACTTTCAGCTCGGGCTTGTTGATTTCAAACGAAGAACGGACGTTGATGAGATAACCGGACTTGCGCAGCTTCGCGAGCAATTCCCCCATGTAACGGTCGAGCGATTCAAGATCTTGTCCCTGTATCACCAGTTGAAACGGCGAACCGAATCCGCGCCCGATCGCCTTGGGAATCTGCGGAATCGCCAGCGCGCCTTCAATCTGATTGAAGAATTGCGCGCGCAGTCCATCCGGACCGCCCACGATTTGCTGCACGCTTCGCCGTGGCCCGTCCTTCAAGCGCACGAACAGAATCCCATTGTTCGCCAGGCCCGGCCCCGTGAACGACGGCGCCACGATCGACCCAAACACTTGCACCTCGGGAGTGTTCTGCAAAATGCCTTCCATCTCCTTGAGCATCCGGTCGGTGTATTCCTTGGTCGCGCCTTCGGGGGCGACAACAAAGCAGAGCAGTCGCCCCTTGTCCTCTTCCGGCAGAAACTCCTTCTCCAGCTTGTTGTAGGCCAGAACCATCGCATACAAGCTCCCGGCGCCAATCGCCAGAATCAGGATCCGATGCGCGAGCGACCAACGCAGGACGCGTTCATACCCGCGTGTCGTAAGATTGATGAACCACTCGAAGAAGCGCAGCACGAAATTGTCATGCCGATGGTCCACCGGCCTGAGAATGCGCGCCGCCATCATCGGCGAAAGCGTCAGCGCCACAAATGCGGAAATGACCACCGAGCCGGCCACCGCCACGGCAAACTCGACGAACAACTGTCCCGTGGCGCTGGTCTGAAACGCGAGCGGCACAAACACCGCCACCAGCGCCACCGTGATGGCAATGATCGCAAACGAAATCTCCTCCATCGCCTTGTAGGCCGCCTGCAACGGCGGCATGCCTTCCTCGATGTGCCGGTAAATGACCTCCAGCACCACGATGGCATCATCCACCACGATGCCAATCGCCAGGACCAGCGCCAGCATCGTGAGAATGTTAATCGAATAACCGAACGCATACATGATGACAAACGTGGCCACGATGGAAACAGGAATGGCAATCGACGGAATGATCGTGGAACGCACATCGCGCAGGAACAGATAAATGACCAGCACCACCAGGCCGAAGGCGATGCCCAGCGTAATCCACACCTCTTCAATCGCCCGCTCGACGTAAATGGATTCATCGTAATTGACCACCATTTCAATGCCCTGCGGCAACGTCGCCTTGATCCGTTCCATTTCTGCCTTGATGCCCTGCGCCACGGCCACGGTGTTCGCCTTGGACTGCTTGACGATGCCCAGGAAGATGCACGGATTGCCGTTGTTGCGCGCGACGGTGCGCTCGTTTTCCACGCCGGAACGGGCTTCGCCGACATCGCGCAAGCGCACAATGCGTGTGCCGTCATTCTTGAGCACAAGCTGGTTGAATTCCTCGGCGGTCTTCAGTTCGCCCAACGTCTGGATGGTCATCTCGCGGTCGAAATTCTCCACGCGCCCGCTGGGCAACTCCACGTTCTGCTGGCGCAACGCGCGCTGGACATCCAGCACCGTAATCTGGTGCGCGGCCATCTTCTCGGCATCGAGCCACAGGCGCATGGCGAAGCGTTGCTCGCCGCCGATGCGGATGGACGAAACACCGCGAATCGTTTGCAGACGGTTCACAATCTGGCGCTCTGCCAGCGTGGTCAGTTCCAGCGGGGTGAACCGGTCGCTGTTCAACCCAATCCAAAGAATCGGATTCGCGTCGGCGTCCTGCTTGGCGACAATGGGCTCGTCGATGTTCTCCGGCAGATTGCCGCGTACACGCGCCACGCGATCCCGCACGTCCTGTGCCGCCAGGTCAATGTCGCGCGACAGATCAAATTCCACCGTGATGTTGCTGACCTGCTCGCGGCTCTGGCTGGTCAACGTCTTGATGCCCTCGATGTTGTTGATGGCCTCCTCGAGACGCTCGGTCACTTCCGTCTCAACGACTGCGGCGTTGGCGCCGGGATACACCGTCGTCACGCTGACGATGGGCGGGTCGATGTCCGGCAACTCACGCACCGGCAGCCGCACCAGGCCGATCAAGCCGAACAAGACGAGCGAAAGGCTCATCATGCTGGCGAGCACGGGACGCTGGATGCTGACGCGGGAAAGAATCATGAGCGCATCATCCGCTGATACCGTTGGTCAGATACGGGTCGGCCGCGCCCTTGGGTGCCGCCTTGACCTTGCTGCCCGGGCCGATCTTTTGGACCCCTTCGACCACGACATTTTCGCCGGCTTGCAACCCTTCCGTCACTTCGACCAGGCCGGCCAACCGCACGCCCAAGGCGACCTTGCGCAACTGCACCGTCTGGCTTGCGTCCACGACGTAAATGGTCGCGCGCGAACCGTCGAGCACTTGATTCAAGGCAACTTCCGGAATCACCACAGCCTGTTCCTTGATGGTAAGCGTCAGTTCCAGGCTGGCGAACATGCCCGGCTTCAGCTCGAACTCCGGATTCGGAATTCTCGCCTTCACCAGCGCCGTGCGGGTGTTGGTATCGACAAAAGGGGCGATGAAATAAACCTCACCCTTGAATTTTCGTCCAGGAAACGCCGCGACATTCAATTCGACTGTCTGACCAATGCGCAACTGGCTCAGAAACCGCTCCGGCACGTTGACCTCCACTTTCACCGGATCCAGATCAATCACCCACGTTAACGGGGTGTTGCGCGTGATGACCAGTCCGGGGCTGATGCTGCGCGCACCCAGCACGCCTTTGAACGGCGCGTAAACCCGTGCATCCTTCAATTGCCTCCGCTTCAATTCCAGGCTGGCCTGGTTGACCGCATACGTTGCCGCCGCCTGATCATATTCCTGTTGCGAAATCAACTTGTCCTTGAACAACTGCACGCTGCGCTGGAACGTCGCCTCGCTCAACTTGAAATTGGCCTCCGCCTCCGCCACCGCCGAGGCAAGTTTGGTTTCGTCCAGTTTGACCAGCAACGCCCCCTTCTCCACCACCTGCCCTTCTTGAAACGGAATTTCCTGCACGACCCCTTCCGCCTCGGCTTTGACCTCCACCGACTCATTGGCGGTCAGTGTGCCCACCAGGGAAAGAAACTCGGACACCCGCTGATTGCGCGCCGGGACCACAACGACCTGCGTCGGCGGGGCAGCCGCCGGAGTTGCCGGCGTCGCGCCTGTGCCCTCCTTCTTGCAACCGGCGCCCATGAATCCGGCCAGAAGAAGCAGGCACACCAGCGCGCGGCGGCGCGCTTCGATTGCGCGGGCGCGCACAAAACAACTCCCC
>JBFMBT010000265.1:0-9414 GCA_040754875.1 Verrucomicrobiota bacterium
TTGAGCCTGACCAAAGTTTTGTTAAACAAATGCCCTGAAGCGGGCTGAAGCCCGCGCTCCTGATCCTGACTGAACGATTCGTCCAAGGGAGCATGTCATCGAACAGACAACGCGTTGAGGTGGTGCCGGTCGCGCTGGGCCGCAAGCTCTGGTTCCCGGACCCGGAATCGCCGTCCATCGTGGGCGCGCCGCGCGGGTTGATTGCCTTGGGAGGGGACTTCTCGGTGAAACGGTTGTTGCTGGCGTATCGGATGGGCATTTTTCCGTGGTCGGTGGACCCCATCACCTGGTGGTCGCCGGAGACACGCGGCATTTTTGAGCTGGAATCGTTTCATGTTCCGCGCAGCCTGGCGAAGACCCTGCGCAAGGGTGTGTTCAAGGTCACCGTCAACCAGGCCTTTCGCGCCGTGATGGAAGGGTGCGCCGCCCGCAGCACCACCTGGATCACCAAGGAATTCCTCGCCGGCTACACGCGGTTGCACGAGGAAGGCCACGCCCACAGTGTCGAATGCTGGCAGGACGGCGAGCTCGCCGGCGGCATCTACGGCGTGTCGGCGGGCGGATTGTTCGCAGGCGAATCGATGTTCCACCGCGTGAGCGATGCCTCGAAGGTGGCGCTGTATCATTTGGTGCAGCGATTGCGTGAGCGCCGGTATGAGCTGTTTGACATCCAGATGCTGACGCCGGTCACGCAACAACTTGGCGCGGTGGAAATCCCGCGCTCCGAATACCTGCGTCGCCTGGCGCAGGCGGTGGAAAAGGAACGCCGGTTTGAAGCATGAAAACAAAATCGCTCCGGGAAATCCGGGAAGGCAAAGTTATGTGTGTGCCGTCCCGCGAAAGGAGTCATTGAGGAAATCAGAGCCAAAGTCCGAAAGCGCCGCCAATCACCCCCGGGGATGAAGGCCCGATTGATGGGCGCAACCTGTTATGGCCCAGTTCATTAAGCGTCAAAGCGGTTCTGTATCCTGACAGCGTGGAGAAAGTTCCCCGGAAAAGTTCTTTACACTCAACGGGTTGGCTTATACTCTCCCCGTTCTATTTTTGAAGAAGCGAACGTATGGAAGCGAAAGTAAAGACTGAAACGATTAAAGATTTTCGTCTGCACGAACAGGATACTGGTTCGGCAGATGTGCAGATTGCGCTGCTGACCACGCGCATCAACGATTTGACCACCCACCTCCAGAAGAACGTGAAGGACCATAGTTCCCGTCGCGGCCTCCTGAAAATGGTCGGTCAACGCCGGCGCTTGCTGGATTATCTGCACGACAATGACAGCGCGCGTTATCAAGCCATTACCAAGAAGCTGAAACTGCGCCGCTAGCAGACCCGGGACCCAGGCGGCTGCCCATTGGGGCGCGCTGAAGTTCCGTCCGCGCCGGACCGGGAAACGCGACCCAGCCCCGGCGTTTAAACAAAACTCGCGAAAAACTTGCCCGTTGGCACTGGGAAATTTCATTCAGAACCTGCGTTGAGGCGCAGGTATTGACTGAAGTTCCTCTGGGCCAGCGGGTGATTTCAAATCACACACATCAAGTATGCCACATAGCATCACGGCCCAGGCAGGGGCCACACCCATCACCATTGAAACCGGCAAACTGGCCAAACAGGCCGACGGTTCAGTCACCGTTCAACAAGGCGAAACCATCGTTCTGGTCGCCGCCGTCGCCGCCACCAAGGCCAAGGAAGGACAGGATTTCTTCCCGCTGACGGTCGATTACCGCGAGCGCGCCGCCGCCGCCGGCAAATTCCCCGGCGGTTACTTCAAGCGCGAAGGCCGCCCGACCGAGAAGGAAATTCTTACCTCGCGCCTCACCGACCGCCCGATTCGTCCGTTGTTCCCCAAAGGCTGGTACAACGAAGTCCAGGTGCAGACCGTCCTCCTCAGCGCGGACGGCGAGCATGACCCGGACATCCTCAGCATCATTGGCGCTTCGGCGGCGCTGATGGTCAGCGACATTCCGTGGGACGGCCCGCTGGGCGCCGTTCGCGTCGGCCGCGTCAACGGCCAGTTCGTCGCCAACCCCACGCACACGCAGATGGAAGAGAGCGACCTCGACCTCGTCTATGTCGGCAACGCCAATGACGTCGTCATGTTCGAAGGCTCCGCCAACGAAATCTCCGAGGCCGATTTCAACGCCGCGTTGAAGTTCGCGCAGGACGCCTGCCAGCCCATCATCGCCGCGCAGAAGGAACTCACCTCCAAGGCCGGCAAGGCCAAGCGCCAGATCACGCTCAACATCGTTCCCGACGAAATCCTCGCCGAAGCCAAGGCGCTGGCGGGCGACCGCATGGTGCCCGCGTTGCTCACGCCGGGCAAACTCGCCCGCGAAGCCGCGTGCAAGGCCATCCAGGACGAAGTCGGCGCCAAGCTCGTCGAGAAATACGGCGCGGAGAAGATCACGGAATTCGTCATCGACGACGCGTTCTATTACATCCAGAAGGAAGGCGTTCGCAGCCTGATTCTCGGCCAGGGCAAACGCCTTGATGGCCGCGGATTTGACGACATCCGCCAGATCAGTTCGGAAACGAGCCTGCTGCCGCGCGCCCACGGCTCGGCATTGTTTGTTCGCGGTGAGACCCAGGCGCTGGCCCTCGCCACGCTCGGCACCAGCGAAGACATGCAGGAGTTCGACGCCTACACCGGCGGCCAGAGCGAGAAGAAGTTCATCCTCCACTATAACTTCCCGAATTTCTCCGTCGGCGAAACCGGCCGCATCAGCGGTCCCGGCCGCCGCGAAATCGGCCACGGCGCGCTCGCCGAGCGTTCCATCGAGCCGCTCATTCCGAAGGAAAACTTCGAATACGCCATCCGCGTCACCAGTGAGATCATGGAATCCAACGGTTCCACCTCCATGGCCAGCGTCTGCTCCGGCAGCCTCGCGCTGATGGACGCCGGCGTGCCGCTGATTCGCCCCGTGGCGGGCATCAGCATCGGCATCTGCACGCAGTACAACGACGCGAAGCAGATTTCCAATTACAAGCTGCTCACCGACATCATCGGCTGGGAAGACGCGTTCTGCGACATGGACTGCAAGATCGCCGGCACCGAGAAGGGCATCACCGGCTTCCAACTCGACCTCAAGCTGCGCGGCCTGCCGCCAAGCATCATGACCGAGGCCGTCGAGAAGGCCCGCGTGGCGCGCCTGAAGATTCTGGAAGAAATGGCGAAGACCCTTGCCAAGCCGCGCGAGGAACTCAGCAAGTACGCGCCGCGCATCGTCGTCGTCCGCATCAACCCCGAGAAGATTGGCGCGTTGATCGGGCCCGGCGGCAAGAACATCAAGCGCATCGTCGATGAGTCCGGCTGCGAGATTAACATCGAGGACGATGGCACGGTGAAGATTTACTCCGTGTCCGCCGAGGGCATGAAGATTGCCCGCGACGCCATCGAAGGCATGACCGCCGAGATCGAGGTCGGCAAGATCTACCGCGGCAAGGTCGTGACCATCAAGGAATTCGGCTGCTTCGTGGAAGTGCTGCCCGGCAAGGACGGCCTCTGCCACATCAGCGAGCTGGCCAACTTCCGCGTCAAGCAGACCGAGGACATCGTCAAGCTGGGCGATGAAATCTGGGTCAAATGCATCGGCGTGGACGAGAAGGGCCGCGTGAAGCTCTCGCGCAAGGCCGCGATGGAAGAGCGCGACAAGGAAATGGGCAAGAAGGACGGCGGCAAGCAGGCCGAACCGGCCAACGCGTAACCCGAACGCAACTTTGCACCGGGGCCTGGGCGCAAGCCTGGGCCCCGTTTTCATGTACCGCGCGGTTCAAGAAACGCAAAGGGCGCAACGAGGGGGGCGTTTCGACGTCTTTAACTTTGAACCCGGAACTCTGAACTCGCCCCCAATCTGATTTCTTCTGAATTCAAGATTCAGGGCGGACGCGGACGTGGACGCGGGTGTAGATCACGGAGGTTTTGCCTTCAAAGCCGGAGTCGGTGCCGACGAAGATCCAGAGCGCGCCGCACTCATCGGTCCGGACCAGGAGCGGCGTGGTGGTTTCCAGTTCCTTGAGTTCGTAGCATTCGTTGTGGCAGTTGGTGGAGCTGGTCGCGATGTCGCCGATGACGAGGGCGTTGGCGCCGTCGTTGGATTGATGGCCGATATCGACGTTCAGGCGGACCATTCCGTCTTCAATGACCCCGCACGGCTCGTGAGTGGAGGCGCCGAATTTCACGAAGACGCTGGCGCCGGGATCGCCGCCAATGCCGACGCAGCCGGTGGGCGCCTTGGACAGGAACTGAACGGCGCCGCCGACCTCGTATCGCGTCAACGGTTTGAGGCCGCCCAGGGGACGCTTGATGTACATGAACAGGTCGTCGCTGTGGTTGCTGCCGCTGAGGAACAGGCCGCGCAGCATCTGGCGGTGGTGACTGCCCTGCCAGGCCAGTTCGTAGAACCGCTCCTGGCCCGCCGGATAATCCGCGAAGCCGGCCTGCCACGCGCAGGATGAGCGGCGCAGGTTGAAATTGGCCACCAGCCCGTCCCGGCGCGGATGGCCGTCGGCGCCGGGGGAAACGAACAGGAGCGCGGCAAGGAGGCTTAGCAGGCGCATGACGTGAACCTTGGACTTCGCGCCGGCCGTTTGACAGGGAGGGGTTTCCCGCCGCGTCGCGCGGCCGCGGGGTCCGCTCCGGCGCGAATCTGGCGGGGCGGTTTCGTTCCGCGCGGCAGACGCGGCCAGGTCTTGGGTGTTACACCCCATTGGACGGTGGAATTTCCCGCCGTAACGTGCGGGCCGGGTCGCACCGAAGGCCGGTGAGCATGCTGCTTCCGGTCCATAATGAAAGTGAATGAAGTATGAAGAAGCAGATTTTTTTGTTCGGTGTGATGGCCGCGCTGGCACTGGCGGGCGGGGCGTCCGCGCGCGCCGAGGGCGCGGCGTTTCTGGCCATCCTGTCCGGCGACAACGAAGTGCCGGCCAATAATTCGGTTTCCCGGGGAATTGCCATCTTCCGGCTGGCCGATGACGGGACGACGGTCCATTACACGCTGATTGTGGCGAATCTCAAGAACCCGGTCGCGGCGCACATCCATACTGGCGCGGCGGGCGTCAACGGGCCGGTGGTGGTGCCGTTGTTCAACGGGCCTCCGGCTGGCGGACGGTTCAGCGGGATCCTGGCCGAAGGAACGTTCACGGCGACGCCGGAGCTGCTGGCGGACCTGGCGGGCGGCAACATGTATGTGAATGTGCACACCAACGACGGTGTGGCTCCCCCGGGCACCGGGCCGGGTGACATTCCCAGCGGGGAAATTCGCGGCCAGGTCTTCGCGGTGAGCGAAGAGGAATAGGGCCGCGGAAATTGGAATGAACGCGCCGCGCAATGTGGAGCGCGGCGTTTACGCCGCTTCAGCATCGAGCCAGGCAAGCCGCGTTGGGGCGGGCTAAAAACCCCGTGATTCCGTGGCATTCAACTGCCTTGGTCAGGGAGGTCTTCACCCCACTTTCATTCCGGCGCACCACGGTGAACGGTGGATTCTTTCGCAAAGCGCGAGGTCAGGCATGTTGTATGAATGCAAACAAACGGTTCGTTCAATTTGTTCTATCCCTGCTGATTTTCCTGTTTTCCGCGCGGCGGGCCGCCGGGGAGCTGCCGGTGATTACCGCCGTGGAACTGGCAGGTACCAATGTCTTGATTCATGCCCGCGTGCCGGCGGGGTTCCCCTGCGTCACGCTGGAAACACGCCGGCAATTCGGTCCCGGCGCCTGGATCCCCCGTGCGGTGACGCGTCCGGGCGGCCAGGGCGGCGAGGTTGTCTTCCAGATTCCGGCCACGGCGCCGATGGAACTGATGCGCCTGCGCGCGGATGCGCGGGAACCGTTGCCCGCCAGCTTTTACACCGGCCTCACCGAATTCATGGGCGTGCCCACCACCGTCGTGGACGCCGGCGCACTGGCCGGCGGCGGCCCGGCCGGCGCTGAAATGGTCACCGGCGCGGGCGTTGACGCGGCGCGCGCCGTGGTCGAATCGGACATCTGGAACATTCGCGGCGACACGCTGTACTTCTTCAACCAATCGCGCGGCTTGCAGGTCATCGACCTCGCCAATGCCGACGCGCCGGTGCTGCGCGGCGTCCTCGAATGGCCGGCGTCGGGCGAGCGGATGTATGTGCCGGCGGACGACCGCGTGGTGTTGTTGACGCGCGCGGGCTGCCGGATCGAAACCGCCGGCAACGACAGCCAGGTGCTGCTGGTGGACACGGCCGCAGGCACGCCGAACGTACTGACCAACCTGCCGGTGCCAGGCTGGATTCAAAGCAGCCGGCTGGTGGGCACGGCCTTGTATGTGGTTTCCCAGACGTTCCGTCCGCAGCCGGGCAGTTCGAACATTTGGGAATGGGGCTCAATGGTTTCGTCCTTCGACCTCTCCAATGCGCAGGTCCCCGTGGCCCGGGCGACGCTCTGGGTGTCTGGCTATGGCAACGTCGTGACGGCGACGGATCGATTCCTTTTTTTGGTCACGCAGGACGCGGCCAACTGGTCGCGCACTCGGGTCCATGTCATTGACATCCGCTCGGCGGACGGGACGCTCGCGGAACTGGCGGCGATCCAGACGGCGGGCGTCGTGCGCCACAAGTTCAACCTGCACCTCAACGGAGACACCTTCACGGCGGTGTCGGAATCATGGAGCAACACCGTCACCGCCGCGATCCTGGAGAACTATTCACTCACCAATCCCGCGGCGCCTGTGAAAGTCGCCAGCCTTTCCCTCGGTGAAGGCGTGCGCCTGCAGGCGACGCGGTTTGACGGCGACCGCGCCTACGTGGCCACCGGCTTGTATGTGGACCCGTTGACGGTCGTGGACCTGGCGGACCCGGCGCAGCCGCGGATTCTGGGAGAACTGGACGTGCCGGGCTTCTCGACGTTCATTCACCCTTTGGGCGACCGCCTGGTGACGCTCGGCCTGCTCAGCAACCGCGTGGCGGTGTCGTTGTTTGACGTCAGCACCGCGCCGGAATTGCGGGACCGCGTGTTGCTCGGCGGGAATTATTCGTGGAGCGAAGCGAATTGGGACGAACAGGCGTTTGGCGTGCTGCCGGACATCGGCCTGCTGCTGGTGCCGTACCAGGGATACGCCAGCAACGGCTTGTCGTCGCAGGTGCAGTTGATTGATCTCGGCACCAACTCACTCACCTTGCGCGGCCAGATTGTGCAACACGTGGTGCCGCGCCGGACGGCCGCTTACCGCGACCGCATCCTGTCCCTTTCCGGCTGGGAGTTGTTGTCGGTGGATGCGACCGATCGCGACCAGCCGCGGGTGATGGCCCGGCTGGAACTGGCCTGGCCGGTGGACCGGGTGTTTCTGGCAGGGAACCATCTGGTGCAGGTCACCGACGGGACCAGTTGGGGTTTTCCCGCCGCACCCGCGCTGCGGGTCACGTTGGAAAACGCGCCGCACCAGGTCTTGAACCGCCTCGCCCTGACGAATCTTCCAGTGGTGGGCGCGGCGAGGCGCGGAGCCCACCTGTTCGTGGCGCAAGCGCCGATGAATTTATACCCATACCTCGTTGCAACGGATGGCTCCGGCGCGCCGGCCACCAATACGTCGCCATTTGTGCTGACGGTCATCGGGCTGGACAACCTGCCGCAACTGCCGGTGCTGGCGCAGACGAACATGGATGCTGCGCCCCGAGGATGGGGCATGCGGGTTCAGGCGGTCTGGCCGAAGCCGGATTTGCTGGTCTGGGCGGATTATGGCAATCCGTGGCACATCGCCGTGCCGGGGTTCGTGCCCTTCACCACGGGCATCGGCGCCGTGGATGCAACGTCGCTGATCTGGCCGGGATACTGGCCCCAGCGCAAACAGTTGCTGGCCGTGGACGTGGCGAATCCGGCTGCGCCGGTGTTTCAATCGAGATTGATTGTGAGCGGCACCAACACATGGAATTTCAGCCGCGCATTCGCCACCAACGGGCTCGTCCATTTCAGCCACCTGGCGGCGGACTACATGCGCTACACATATTTCGTTGCGCCGGCCGATGGTTCCACGGAAACGGTTGGTGTCGCGCCTTCGCCGGAGCCTGAATATTGGGCGCAGCGCCACTTTCTGGATGTGGTGGATTACGCGGACGCAACGGTGCCCACGGTGCGCCCGCCGGTGAGTGTTCCCGGCGAGTTGCGGGGCATCGCGCGCGGCGGTTCGCTGCTCTACACCGTGGGCGTGCACTGGCAGCCGTCCGATTGGTGGAGCTGGGGCGAACATCTCGATGCCAGCGCCTACGATGGCGCCGCAGTCCATCTGGTCGATTCGTTGGCGTTGTCGCGCCTGTGGCCGCATCCAGTCGTGACGGCGGACACCAATGTGTTCGTGGGCCAGCCTGGGGAGACCGGCTCCACCAACACCCCGCCGCCGATGGTCGAGACGTGGACGCTGGATGACACGGGCCGTTTCGTCAAACTGGGCGGCGCTGCCGTTGAATCCTCCGCCTACGCGTTGGTGACGTTGCCGGGCCTGCTGGCAACGCACGAAGCGGCGGGCTTGGTGGGGGTGTTTGATCGCAGCAATCCCGCAGCCTTGCTCCGCCTGGCTTCCGCCGCTCCACCCGGTTGCGTCTGGCCCGACCTGGAGGCCGCCGATGGCGCGCCGGGGCGCGGCGTGTGGATACCGTTGGGCGGATTCGGGCTGATGCATGTTCCCCTGGCGGAACCGGAGAAGTAAGGGTCTGGGCGCAGGCGCACGCCGGCTGGAGGAGGTGATCGAGGGGGGTGGCGCCTTGAAAAAAGTGAAAATGGTTGTCCTGAATGCGTCCGCCCGTTCGTTGTAGAGTTGAAATTCGGACATTAAACCGATAACGAAAAGAAAACCTATGAAGACCAAATTAACCACCGTTTGCGCAACCTTGCTGCTGGCCGCCACCGTCTGGGTGAACGCGGAGGAACAACCGAAACAAAAACCCGCGTCGAAGGAATTCGAGCGCATGAAATCGCTGGTCGGCACGTGGACCGGCAAGACCGACATGGGCCAGGGGCCGGTCGATTTGAACGTGCAATACCGGCTGCTGGCCGGCGGGAGCGTGCTGGAGGAACGCGTCTTCGCGGGCACGCCCAACGAGATGATCACGATGTACTTCGACCGCGACGGCAAGCTGGCGCTGACGCATTATTGCGTGCTTGGCAACCGGCCCGGCATGCTCCTCAAGTCGGCGGACTCCCAGACGTTGAAGTTCGACTTCGACAAGGCGTGCGGCATCAACGCCGCCAAGGAATCGCACATGCACTCGTTGACCATCCGCTTCGACGATGCGGAAACCATCACGACCACGTGCAAGGCGTTCATCGACGGCAAAGAGATGCCCGAACACCCCACCACGCTCAAGCGCGTGCAGACCGCCTCAGCGAAGTAATTGGCATCAGCAGCGAGCATTGCCCCGCCCGTTCCAGTCCGAACGGGCGGGCGCTTGTTCAGCCGGGGAG
>JBFMBT010000266.1:0-9385 GCA_040754875.1 Verrucomicrobiota bacterium
AACGAGGCTACGAGCATGACGAATGACGAAGGCCAAATGACGAAAAAGAGGGACTGCGATGCCTTTGGGAATGTCTGATTCGTCATTCGACATTTGGCATTCGTCATTGAATATGGTCGCCCGTGAAGGAGTTGCGCCTCCGACTTCTGGGTGTAGGCCAGACATGATCCTGTTTCACCAACGGGCGGGGGAAAACTTCAAATTCAAAACGCCAAACTTCAGCGAAGCATCAAGCAACAAAGCTGATGCGCCAAACGCCGTGGAAAAATCATCAATCGTGAATCGTAAATCATAAATGGAAAACTGGCTGCCGGGGATGGATTCGCACCACCATACGCGCCTTCAAAGGGCGCGGTCCTGCTCTTAGACGACCCGGCAAATGGGTTTTGTGATTTTTGATTTGCGACTGGCTGCGCAAAGCAAAGGCGCCTGCAATCGAAAATCGCAAATCGGCAATCGCAAATGAAACTGGTTCCTCCGGAGGGATTCGCACCCACACCTCACGGCTTAAAAGGCCGTTGCTCTGCATTGAGCTACGGAGGAATTTCCCGAAAACCGAAGTGGCTCGCACCCAATCTGCGCAAGATCCGGGCCGGGAAGCTGTTTGTCGAAAGCTCACAGATCGCTGCGGATATGCTCGCTTTCTCCGCGCAGCTTCGCGGCTCCGGCTTTTGCGCATCTTGGGTACGCACCCCTTCGGATTTCGGGAAGAAATCACCCCTGGCCGGTCTCTTCCACCGGCTCATGGCCCGACAAGGTCGGGTTCGCTTGAGCTGCTTCGCGCTCAGGGGTGATTTAAATTGGCGGAACGCCGTGGACTTGCGCCACACCCCGCCGAAGCGGGGCACGCTCGTTAGCACCGAGGTCCGGCTCGCTCGTCCGGTTGACGTTCCAACATGGTCCGCGTGGCAGGACTCGCACCTGCACTGGCGAAGGTTTGAGCTTCGTGCCTCTCCATTGGGCTACACGCGGAGGTGCTCCCGGTCAGATTCGCACTGACACTGGGCGCGTCTTAAGGGCGCCGCCTCTACGTTGGGCTACGGGAGCAAATTGGTGCCGCGTGAAGGAGTTGCACCTACAACCTCTCCGTTCTGAGCGGAGCGCCTCTTTCTAGTTGGGCTAACGCGGCAATGAAATTTGCGATTTTTGATTTGCGATTTGCGATTGCGAATTGGCGCGACGCAGTAAGCATCAATCGCAAATCGGCAATCGAAAATCGCAAATCAAGTTGGCGCTTCCGGCAGGACTCTCACCTGCATCTCCGACGTTCGAAGCGTCGCGCTCTGGTAATTGAGCTACGGAAGCGTGAAAGAACGAAGGAGGATTGCGGAAGGCAGCGATTCCTTACGCTGGCGCCAGCACCAGAATCGCTCAGGTAATTTTTCAATCCGCGTTCCTCCTTCGAAAGTATGGGGCCGGCGGAGAGACTTGCACTCCCGTGGGGCATTGCCCGCCAGTTTACAAGACTTGTGCTGTCGCTGCTGAGCCACGCCGGCGCGGGGATTTGTGATTTATGATTTACGATTGATGATTTGAAGCGCGTGCACCGCGCTTCCTTGCGGCGCAAATCAAACATCGTAAATCATCAATCATAAATGAGATGGTGCACCGCCAGGGACTCGCACCCTGACCGCGCGGCTTAAGAGGCCGCCGCTCTGCTGCTCGAGCTCGCGATGCAAAATGGTCGCAGCCGATGGTAATGCTCCATCCCCGTCGTGCTTATGAGACACGACTGCCCGCTTGGGCGGCTGCGAGGGGAATTTACGATTTATGATTGATGATTTACGATTGACGCACGCGGCGGCATGCCGGGCGTCAGACGGAGGGGCGCGTCGATCGAGTGCCACACTCAACCGAGCGGCAGGTTTCGCAGGCCGACGGCGAGGAGGTAATTCAGCAACACGAGCCCGGCGGCCAGGAGCAAGGCGAAGCGGACCGATTCCTGGCGAAGGCGTTCGATCACCATGCCATCGATGCGTTCACCGAGGCGGTCGCGCACAACAATCAGGTCGATGGTGTCATCGGGCCCGTGGCCGGCGGCGCAATTGGCGACGATGATGCGCACAGTCACCCACACCAGAGCCCGGGCGGCTTGGCGCGCGAGCCAGCGGGCGAAGCGCGGCAACGTGGCGGAAATGAGTTTGTGCTGAAGAACGCCGCGCGCGGCAACCTTCAAGCGCGTGCGCACCTCGCGGACGGGCGTGCCGTGAAGCTGCTTCGTCAAATCCAGATCGCCCTCCGGTTTTTCGGGTGTGACGCCCATCAACTCTTCAAACAGCGCGTTGAGGATGCGCGCGCCCCATCTGTTCGCCGCCACCATGCGGGCCAGCGTGAGGAATATGGTCAGTTTCATCCCGACGAGAAAGCCGATGACAAGAAACGCGGCGAGCGCGACGATGGCGCTGGTCGTGCCGCGCGCGGACGAGCCGTGGGCCGCGCCCGCGTAATACATGGCGACCGCGGTGAGAAGTCCCAGCCCGATGGCCAGCGCGTAGGCGACGACAAAGGTCCGCACGAACCGGCCGACGTGGCCGGCGATTTCCGCGAATATGTTGCCAAGTTTCTCCATCCCGCCTCCGGTGCGGGGACATTCGTAGCGTGTCTTGCGGCCATGGCAAGGGGATTGTGATTTTGCGATATTCGATTTGCGATTTACGATTGACGCACGCGGCGGCATGCCGGGCGTCAGACGGAGAGGCGCGCCAATCATCAATCGTAAATCATCCATCATAAATGACTGGTGGGTTGCGCAGGTAATGCTCCTGCCGGGTGCGACAGCACTATGGCTTTACAGGCCATCCCGTCTCTTTAACGGTCTAACAACCCACGAGGGAAATGACGAATGACAAAGGCCAAATGACGAAAGAAGCCCGAAGGCCAAACTGGTAAAAAGGCCTGGATTAATCAAGGCCTCATCGTGTCGACTTGTGAATAACTTGCGGTTGCGTTCGGGCGGCATCGGCGTAGTTTTTCCTTTGGCGAAGCATTGAGCACGGGTCCAAGTACCGGTTTAGAGATCTTTGTCCGGGGCGTCAGGACTTATTCGCTTCGGCGAACCCCAATCCCGCTTGCGGGAGCGCCAATTCTCATTGTGACAATTGCTTCGCCACTTCTTTTTCCGGACAGGATCCCCCCACAGATTCAAGACAACCACAGATCGAGCGTGCGAAATTGGAGTCCCGTGCGGGAGTTGCACCCGCCTGTGCGGTTTTGCGGACCGCTGCCTGGGGCTGCTCGGCCAACGAGACGTGGAATTTTCGATTTGCGATTTTCGATTGACGATTTGGCGAACAACGAAATGGACGAGCATCAGGGTAGCGCGCCCTGTATTCCGGCTTGGAAGACCGGCGTGTATCTCTCAACACTTATGCTCGGATCGATTAACCGCAGCAGCCAAGGTGACGAGGCTTATTCGATTCGCGTTTGATCAGAGCCTTCTTATCCCGTCCGGCGGGACTGCTACGAATAAGTTGAGGAACGCAGAGCCGTGTTTGCGACTCTGCGTTCCGGTTTCACTTCCGCAACGGACGTACGCGAGCCCTCTCGCGCCGTCGGGCGCGCTGCGGTTCCATTGCGTTCCGGGAGCGTTCGCCTTCCGGATTTTTCGAGAATGCGGCGGCCAGGAATTCGTCCACCTCCTCGCTCTCGATCAGCCCGAATTGCCTGAGCACCGGCACGCCGATGAGTCGCCCGGCCATCTCCTTGACGGGCAGGAACTCATTGATGATCTCCAGCACGCGCGCGTAGTCGCCTTCGTCCGGGTCAATCTCGGAGTAAGAGTCCCGATACTTGGGTTCGTCCGCGCTCCACACGCCATTCTCAGGCACCTCATCGTCCTCGGACAATGTGGTGCGACGAAAATGGAGCCGTGCATCATCGCGAATCGTCCGGCGATCGCCCAGCAGCCAGAGCAGCACCGAGCCGCCTTGCAGGCTGGAATACGCGTGGGTGACTATCCGTGTCCTTGGCGAACGTTCCATCAATGCCGCGCGAAAGCGCAACGCGACATCCGCCGGAATTTCGCCAGTGCCGACGATTTCGATTTGAAGCACCCTGGGTTTCTTCGCCAGCGCCCGCTCAAATTCCGCGATGCGCTCGACGTAGTTGCCCCAGGACTGAACCTCCACCCGGAATCGGCGAAGGCCTTGCCTTGATTGTTTCTTCATAACTGTTCTTCGTAATTGTTTTCATGATCTGTTGGTTTGAATCTTTAATTTGAAGCGCGGGCGGTAATTTTCTTACCGCCCGCGCTGGTTAGCCGGCTTTTTCCGCATTCGGATCGGACGAACCCCCGTTGCCATTCTTCAACGGCACGAAGCCGTTGGGCATGCCGAGGACAAGCGTGTTGCCGGCGCTTTGTGCCGTCGCAAGCGATTGCATGAGGCGCAGGTTCATCAAGGCCGGGTTGCCTTCCAGCAGGCGCGCGGCGTTGGCGAGGTTGCGCAATGCGGCGCTTTCACCGCGGGCGCGTTCCAGCGCGGCCTGGCCTTCCTGCTTTGCCTTGAGGACATCGGCGAAGGCGCGCTTGAGTTCCGCCGGGAACATCACGTCCTTCACCTCGATCGCATGCACCGTGATGCCGATCTTGTCGGCTTCCGGCTGCACGCGGGCGAGCAGTTGCGCGCCGATGTCCAGCCGCTGCGTGAGCAGGGTGTCCACCGTGACGCTGTTAACGACAGCGCGCAGGGCGACCTGTGCGGCGTTGTAGAGCGTGGTGTGCCAATGCTGGCAGTCGTGCTCGGCCTTCACCGGGTCGTGCACGTGGTACGTGACGAGCAGGCTGAGCTTGAGGCCGACGTTGTCCGCCGTGAGCACTTCCTGGCCAGGAACGAGCAGCGACGTCTTGCGCGTGTCCTGTGCCGAGATGGTGAACTTGCGGCCCCACACGACGTGTCCGCCGGGACCGAGCGTGGCGACGAAGCGGCCCTTGTGGTAGAGCAGGCCGACGTAGCCTTCCGGCACGATGAATTCGTGGCGGAACGCGCCCACAATCACGGCCGCGATGAGGCCGAAGAGAGCGAGGGCGCTGAGAACGAGCATGAGCGTGTGCATGGGTGGTGTTGGGTGGATGGTTAAATGAGTTACATGAGTGAATGAGTTACATCGTTGGAGCGTTAAAATCGTGATTCGCTGAAACGTTGAGTCGAAATTGGAGCCGGGGCAGGGGACCGCCGTCGGGCTGCGGGAAAGCGCGGTGAAGCGATTTCGCAGAGCAGCCGTCGGGTTGCGCTTGCGCGCGGGTCCGCCTGCACCGGCCGATGCGGGAGTCGAACCCGCTGGTATTACCAGGTGTTTGATTAAAGGCCACGGGCCTTTAACCGGTCTTTTGAACCTGCCCATGCGCAGAACCATCCCCGACGATTGCGGGAAGGCTGCTGGCCAGGCTCAAAGCAAGAAAGCACTGTGCGAGAAAGGCGAGATGTACAGTGCGAGGGTTGTAAGCACCGCACAGCTCGCCTTTCTGCAACCGCGTTTGGCACGTAATTCTTAAGGTCGAAGCGTTTCAATTCACGTCGCGAGAGCTGCCGTTTTTCAAAGCAGTGAAGGAAAACACCGTTCCGGCGGATCAATCCGCCGAGGCCGACGACTTGCCGGGCCAGGTGATCGAAGACCCGGAACGCGCCCTGTGGAATGACGGGTCGGAAGAGACAACTGTACCAAATCCCGTTGATTTGCTTTAATGCGACGCGGTCACTTAACCAACGCATGCAGTCGAGCCGGGCAAGTCGGCGAGCAATCCTTCTCGCAGATCTCGAGGGTCGCTCGGTTTCCATAAGCAGTCCGGTTATCGGATCGACGTAGAAGTCGGGACCAAATCGCTGCTCGCCGATGGGTGTTATGCCAAACGACGAATATGTCTCAATTGAGCAGACTTTGCCGTTGTGGATGAATGTATGTAACTCCACATATTGCAGGAGATGCGTCTTTACGTGCTCGCGGACGTAGTTTCCGGATTTGATGACTGCGCATGCCTCCGAGTAAACTTCATTCCAAGGACGGCCAACTTTTGAACGCAGCCACCGGCGCAGTGGGCCAAGCAGATCCTTCTGTCCCTTACGAAGCTTGTAGGGACGTTTCGTGCTTTCGAATTTTGGCATCAATTCGACAGGCAAATTTGCGCGACGATGTTGCTTGGGCGGGCCGGGACTCCAGCGCGGCCTTTCGACAATCACTTTGTGCATGTCTGGTCTCATGGTGGTTTTGGTGTTGATGGTTAATGACTGCCACCTGTCGTGTGTGAAGCGTTGGCATCGCCGGCACTGGGTGCAGTTTACTCGGTTAGCACGCGTCCGCCTCCTCCAGTGCTTTCACCTGACGGCGAATCCAGCGCATGAAAATCAGCGCCTTGTCCTCCGCCAGCAATGTCGCCTTCTCCACGTCTTCCAACGGGATCGGGAACTGAAATCCGTCGTCAGTTTCGTAGATGAAGTTGCCGTCGCGATAATGGATGAACCTTGCTTTCTTGTTTCGGACAATGTCGGTGAGGGTCATAACGTTTGGAGTTGGGTTTGAATTCTGCGGTGCGGCCATTGCCACGCTATTCGCGGAAAAAAAGTGGTTTCTGCGGGCGCCGTCGTAACGCCCGGAGCGCAGGCAACAGTTCTTAAAACCTGTGTCCTGATCCGCAGGGACAGAGATCGTTGCGTCCCAGCTTTTCGCTCAGTTCCTTGTCTCCGTGAACGATGCGCACGCCTTTCTTTACCTGCGTCTCGGACGGGAAGCCTTTGCGGCGTTTGCTCGTGATTTCGAAGTTGGATTCATCCTTTGCGTGGTTTGCCATACGTCCTCCGGGTTGGGGTTGGATGTGTGTGCTGAAAAGTGGTCAGGGCGGCGGGATTTGCACCCGCACCGTCGCCTTCACGGGGCGAGATGCTGCTGTTACACCACAACCCTGATAAATGGAGCTTCCGGCTGGATTCGCACCAGCGTGGACTGCGCTACGAGGGCAGTGCCTGGATTCTCGGCCACGGAAGCGTTCGCGCCGGAAGGGTGCAGCCTGCGCCCCGAACAAGCAGCGGCAGGCCACTTTTCCCCACGGTCCCTGGCGTCGGTTTGCCTTGCGGCAAACGGAAAGTGGCGCTCCCACGTGGATTTGCACCACGAACTTCCTCCTTCGCAGGGAGGCGTGCAGGTCTCTTACACTTTGAGAGCGGAGAGGTATTTGCGATTTGCGATTTTTGATTTGCGATTGACGAGTCGAGCGCGACATCGCAGGGCACTCGTCATCGTAACTTGATTGGTGTTCCTGGCCGGACTCGCACCGGCTGGAGATTCTGGTAGAGAGCCAGACCGCTCGACTGCTTCGCGCTCAGGAACAAGTTGGCAGACGTGACCGGTCTCTCACCGGTTAGGCCCTGTGTGAAGCACAGGCTGCGCGAGATGCTTTGCATTCACGTCTGTGAAATGGAGCAGGGGAGATGTGTGCTTTAAAATGGCCGCTGGAGTCGGAATTGCACCGACACCTTCCGGGCTTCAGCCGGACGTGCAGACTGACTACACCATCCAAGCGGTGTCGTCCCGCGCGGTAACGCTCCGCGGTCTTTCGCTTATAAGGCGAGGGCTCTGCTTTTGAGCTACGGGACAAGCGGTTCAAGTTTCGCGCGGCGCGAAATCCAGCCTCGGCTCCGCGCCCTGCGGTTTGAAGACCTTCACGCGCGGACGCGGCAGGGTCAGCCGCACGGGCTTGTAGCTTTTGCGGAACAGCAACTGGCTGCGATAGCGGATCACCGGTTTCATGCATGACTCCTTTCGTTGTGGTTAAATGGTCGTCCCGCACGGTAACGCTCCGTGGTCTTCCGCTTATCGGGCGGGCGCTCTGCTATTGAGCTACAGGACGTGAAATTGGCGGAAGGCGTCGGTAACGCTCCGACCTTGGACAATGCCAATCCTGTTTTCGGGACAGGTGCAGCCAGCTTGTATCTGCCTGCCTTCCGTGAGACGCGGCAAACTGTTGGAACGGTTTGAAATGCTTGCGCGGATCACTCCCGGAGGAGCGATGTGCCGACAAGCGATCAGAAACTCTCCGCGTTGCGCGGTGAGATGTTCCAGTTCACCTGGCTCTTGTCGGCGAGGTAAAACTGAATGGACGCCACGAGTGAACTGCTCGCGCGAAGGATGATGGGCAGAAACCCGCGTCCTTCGCACGTAGCCTGGCCGGGGGCGTCCTCGGCGTCGATGACGAAATCCTTGTCCCAGCGGACAACGCCAAATTCACCGTTGGCCGCGAGGCCGGCGTGAACGCAGGCCTTTTGCTTCGTGCGCGCGAAATCTTGGACCAAGCGGCGGCTCTCGGCGTTGTCGAAGCATTCGACAATCAGGTCCGCCGGGCCGAGCAAGGTCTCGATGTTCAACGCGGTGAGACGAATCGCGTGATCCTGAAGTCTTGCGCCGTAGAAGTTCAGCAACTGCGTTTTGAGCGCGGTGGCTTTGTTCTTGCCGACCATCTGCTTCACGAACCATTGGGACGCGAGATTCTTGGTTTCAACACGGTCGAAATCGATGACGGACAGGTCGTGTTCGAGGTCGCGCGCGAGCAACAAGGCGTGGGAGCCGAGCGCGCCGCCGCCGCAGAAGACAATGTGCATAAATAGCCTGGTGCAATGATGCTTCGACCAGCCCGCTCCCATTCGAAGAGCGGGCTGGTTTCATGCGCCGAACGGGACCTTGGGACGCACGACGAAGCGGGTCTGGTTGCCGTGGAAACGGTCGATCACGAAGTTCGCAAAGGCGTTCTTCGGGATGTTAGGTGAAATGCCCGGCACTTCGCCGTTGCGAACCGCTTCCTCGCAGATGTTCTTGATGGTCTGGTCGTCCACACCGGAATCGATGTTGACGAAGTAATTGCCGCTCTGGCCGCGGTAGGTGATATTGATCAATACATTCATGTCATTTACTCCTTGGTTGTTTTTCTTCTCGGGACGCGAACCGGTTCCTGTTCGTACGACAGGTGGCGGAGCAAATCCAGCCACCAAGGATGATCGGCGCGTTGCGTATCGCCGCCGTCTTTCCGCGTCAGGAAACCATGCCGCGTGATGATGGACCACGCGAAGGTCTTTCCCGTGCCAGCCTCGACGGCTTCCATGGTGGTCAGGTCTTCGCGCGAGAAATCAAGGAAATCGCCGGGGTGCGAGTGAACAATCTCAGTGATTCGCTCGCGATGCTCCCAGATGGCTTCCCAGCGTTCGCGTTGATCGGGAATGCGCGTGGCTGATCCAAAATACACACGCAGAATCGCGTCATCGATGAGGATGAAACAGACTTCGCGCATGTGACCCTTTGCTATGAGACATGTCGAAAGACGTGCAAACGCCGCGTCTGAATGGCTTCACGAACGGCGGATGGCAGGCTCGACAGGTTCAATTGTTCGTCGGCGCCGGACAGACAG
>JBFMBT010000267.1:0-9366 GCA_040754875.1 Verrucomicrobiota bacterium
AATCCATCGCGGTGGTTGCATTTCACACGCTGCGGCTCGGGACAGCCGCGGTCCGTTCGGTCTTCGGATTTACACATTGCTGCTTCTCTGGAGTTTGATGCTTGGAGTTTGGAATTTCCGCGCCATTGGCGCGGAGCGTCCCAACATCCTCCTCATCCTCGCCGATGACCTCGGCTACTCGGACATCGGTTGTTTCGGCGGCGAAATCAAGACGCCGAATCTCGATGCCCTCGCGCGCGGCGGCCTGCGCTTCACCCAATTCTACAACGCCACGCGTTGTTGTCCCACGCGCGCGTCGCTCCTCACCGGGCTTTATCCGCACCAGGCCGGCGTGGGCGACATGACCGGCGATCGCGGCGCGCAATTCCCCGGTTACCGTGGTTTCCTTCAGCCGCGCGCCGTCACGCTCGCGCAGGTCCTCAAGTCCGCCGGCTACCGCACCTACATGGTCGGCAAGTGGCACCTCACCGACAAGAGCGGCCCCATCCGGCGCGGCTTCGATGAATTTTACGGCATGATCGGCGGCTTCAATTCCTTCTGGCAGGAAAATCCGTTTTACACGCGCTTGCCGCAGGGCCGCGCCAAACGCGACTATGCGCCGGACAAATTCTATTCCACGGATGTCTTCGGCGATTACGCACTGGATTTTCTGGCCGACGCGCGCGCGCACTCCGACCAGCCGTGGTTTCTCTATCTCGCCTTCAACGCGCCGCATTTTCCGTTGCACGCGCCGAAAGAAGAGACTGACAAATACGCCGCGCTTTATGAAAAGGGCTGGGACGCCATCCGCGCCGAACGCCTTGCGCGCATGAAGAAACTCGGCCTCGTCGCGAAAGACACCAAACTCACGCCGCGCTCCGATTATCATCATCCGTTCTGGAACCAGCGCGGCGTCAATCCCGCGTGGGACTCGCTCCCCGCCGAGCGCCGCAAAGACCTCGCGCGCCGCATGGCCGTGTATGCCGGCATGGTCGATCGCCTGGACCAGACCGTGGGCCGCGTCGTCAACGACCTGCGCGCCAGCGGCCAGCTCGATAACACGCTGCTCGTGTTTCTCTCCGACAACGGCGCGTGCGCCGAGTGGGACCCTGTGGGCTTCGATGTCGCCACGGGGCCGAAGACCACGAACATTCTGCACACCGCTGAAATGCTTGCGGGCATGGGCCTGCCCGGTACGTATCACAGTTACGGTTCCGGCTGGGCCAACGCGTGCAACACGCCGTGGCGCCTCTACAAACATTACGGACACGAAGGCGGCATCAGCACACCGTTCATCGTGCATTGGCCGAAGGGCACGAAACGCAAAGGAGAAATCGACCAGCGCCCCGGCCACATCGTCGATATCATGGCCACGCTCGTTGAAGTCAGCGGCGCGAACTATCCGAAGGAACTCGCCGGGCACGACATTCTGCCGATGGAAGGGCGCAGCTTCCTGCCGGCGTTGCGCGGTGACGCGCCGCAGCCGCGCACGCTGTTCTGGGAACACCACGGCAACCGCGCCGTCCGCGACGGCCGATGGAAACTCGTCGCCAAGGAAGGCGAAACGAAATGGGAACTCTTCGACATCGACGCCGACCGCACCGAGTTGAACGACCTCGCCGCGAAGCACCCCGACAAGGTCACCGATCTGCGGACCCAATGGGAAGCCTGGTCCAAACGCGTCGGGGTGCAGCCGTGACCCCCGGCAAACGTGCCGATATCGGGCGGAAGCGGCAGTTTGTCCCACGTAATCCCACGTATCGGGGGGAATGCAGCGAGACGCGGGAACCGTTAAGTTAGATAAAACCGGTTACGCGGGTACGGCTTCTCGCATGGGGCGCGTGCTGGGCGGCGGGAGTTCCTTGCCGTCGCGTCGCAGTTCCTCCACCTCCTCGGCCACGAGCACGCAGAGTTGATGGTACGCCTCTTCCTCGGTTGCGCCATGACAAACTCCACCCCAGGGAAAAAGGTCGGGACAATAACCCACGTACAGACCGTCAGCCTCTTCCCATCGCACGAACCTGAGATATTGATCCTGCACTTTCATTGGCTCACCTCACGGATAGCGTTCCGGATCTGCCTTTCCTGGTAATGTTTCGCGTCGTCGTTGTTATGGCCGCTGAGTATCACGGAGCCAGCCAGTTTCGAATGCCGAAATTTTCGGTGTGAACCCTTGCCACCTGGCACAAGCACGAACCCCGCCTGCTCAAGGTCGGCAACCAACTGGCGAATCTTGCGCGGCACACGCAAAAACCTGCCACAGCCTGGTTCGAGTTGCCAGCTTCAATTCCGGGGGCTTTGAACCTCTTGAACCTGGAGCTTCCTTTCGTCATTTGCTCTCCTTCCTCAACTCACCCCTACGCTCAACCGCCCTGATTCCCTCGCCAGCATCGCCTGCTTGCGCACGGTGCCCCAACGGTAGCCTTGCACCGCGCCGGTTTCGCGAATGACCCGATGGCACGGGATGAGATACGCCACCGCGTTGCGCCCGCAGGCGGCGCCCACGGCGCGCGATGCCCCGGGTTGCCCGATCGCTTCCGCCAGCCAGCCGTAACTGGCCAGGCAGCCCTCCGGTATCCGCAACAGCGCGCGCCACACCTTCACTTGAAACGGCGTGCCGCGCACCACCGCGCGCAGCTCCGTCCGCCCGTTGCGCGGTGGTTGAAAAATGCGCGCCGCCCATTCCTTCGCGCCGTGCTGGTCGCGCACCAACCGCGCCCGCGGCCAATCCTCGCCCAGTTGCCCCGGCGGGCCATCGGAATCGCCGTGCTCGTAAAACGCCAGGTGACAGATGCCGCGCGCGTTCCAGCCGAGGCTGCACATGCCGAACGGACTTTCCGCGCGGCCCCAACGAATCTCCTGGCCTTCGCCGCCGTCCTTGAATTCGCCGGGCGACGCCGCCTCCAGCGTCACCAGCAGGTCGTGCAACCGTCCCGGGCCGGACAGTCCGGCATCCAGCGCCGCCTCCAGCACGCTGGCCGATTCGCGCAGGCGCTGCTTGGCGTGTTCCGCGGTGAGACATTGCAAAAAATCCTTCGGCGTCACGCCGGCCCAGCGCTGGAACAGCCGGTGCAGGTGCGACTCGCTCAAGCCCGCCTGTGCCGCCAGTTCGGCCAGCCCCGGCTGCCGCGCGCGCTGCGCCTCCAGGAACCGGATCACCCGCGCGATGCGTTCGTAATCGTTCATGGCGATAATCTACTCCAACGCCCGCCCACGCCCACCCGATTCTTGGCATGAAATGGGAAGGAGCAACACAGGAACTCAAACTTCAAGCGGCAAACACCGGAGAATGCTCAATATCAAAACTTGTTCCGTAGGGAACAAATTTTGATGGGAGCGAAGGGAGTGACCTGCGGGGCATCCCATGTTATGCTCCCGCCGATGGGTTCAGAATGAATCCGAGCAGTCACAAGCCAGCCGAGACTCCCGCGCCGCCGCGTTGCCTCGTCGAAACGGTCACCGCCGCGATGAAGGATGAGCCGGCGCTGGAGGCGGTGCGCATTGATCGCGCCAAGCACGCGATCTCGGTCGCCACGCTCGGCAAACCGAAAAGCAACGACCTGGACCAGCGGCTGACCAGCGAGATCCAGGAAATCGAGCGGAGCGATGCCGCGCAATCCTGCGGCCTGCTCAAGGGCGCCCCGGATTGCGCGTCCTGCCCGATCCCGCAGCAGACGATCGATCCGGGCCAGTTTTCCATCCGGCACGAGGGGGACACGACGACGATCGCGCGGGTCACGTGTCCGACGGCGCCAACGTTCTGGCGGTGGCACGACCTGTTGAAGCTGGTGCCGCGCAAGGTGGTGGAGCCGGATCGCGAAGGCCTGGAAACCGAATGGAAACAACAGCTCGCGGCGGCGGCGGTGTGCGGCGCGTGCGGCCTGGCGGGATTCGCGTTGAACAGCCATCCCGCGAGCCTGGCGCTGTATGCGCTCGCGTACGTGGCGGGCGGATTATTCGCGTTGCACGAGGTCCTCGAGCGCCTGCGCGAACGGGTGCTGGATGTGCACTTCCTGATGCTCGCGGTGGCGCTGGGCAGCGCCAGCATCGGCGGGTGGGCCGAAGGCGCGACGTTGCTGTTCCTTTTTTCATTGTCGGGCGCGCTGGAGCATTACGCCATGGGCCGCACGCAACGCGAGATTCGTTCGTTGTTCAAGACGGCGCCCAAGACCGCGACGTTGCTGGACGCGCAGGGCAATGAGCGGCCCATTGGCGTGGATGGCCTGGCCGCCGGGATGAAGCTGCGCGTCAAACCGGGTGATCAGTTCCCGGTGGACGCGGAAATCATCAAGGGCAAAACCGCCGCGGATGAATCGAATCTCACCGGCGAAGCCACGCCGGTGGACAAGACGGTGGGCGACACGGTGCTGGCGGGCACGATCAATCTCTGGGGCGTCGTGGACGTGGGCGTGCTGCGGCCGGCGAACCAGAGCGCGCTGCAAAAAATCATCCAGCTCATCAAGGAGGCGCAGCATCTCAAGGCGCCCGCGCAACGGTTCACCGACCAGTTCGGCACGCGCTACACGTACGCGATTCTCAGCCTGTCACTGGTGATGTTCTTCGTCTGGTGGCTCGCCTTCGGACTGGAACCGTTTCTTTCCACGGGCGAAACCAAAAGCGCTTTCTATCGCACGATGACGCTGCTGGTGGTGGCGTCGCCGTGCGCGCTGGTGTTGTCGATTCCGTCGGCGATTCTCGCGGCCATCGCGTGGGCGGCGCGGCACGGAATCCTCTTCCGCGGCGGGGCGGCGGTGGAGAAACTCAGCGCCGTCAACGTCGTGGCCATGGACAAGACGGGCACGTTGACCACGGGCGAATTGCAGGTGGAACGCGTGGAGAGCTTTCCGCCGGGGCGCGAAGCGGAGATCGCGCAACTGGCGTATTCGCTCGAACGGCTTTCGACGCATCCGCTGGCGCGCGCCGTCACGCGTTACGGGAAGCAAAACCAGATTGCGCCGGTGGAACTGGAGGACTTCGAATCCGTCGCGGGCACGGGGCTCAAGGCGCGCCACGGCCGCGAGCAACTCCGCCTGGGCCGGCGCGACTGGCTGGCCACGGGCGAACACGCCGCGCTGGTCGCGCAGGTGCCGCCGGCCGAGGCCGGGCACGCCGAAGTCTGGCTGGGCAACGGCCAACTGGTGGGCCGCGTGCTGCTGCGCGACGATATCCGCCCGCAGGCGCGCGCGGTGGTGGATGAATTGCGCCGGCTCGGGCTGCGCACGCTGGTGCTCACGGGTGACCACCAGGCCGCCGCCGATCTGTTGCAAGAGACGCTTGGCCCCGACGAGGTGCGCGCGGAATTGAAGCCCGAGCAAAAGGTCGAGGCGGTGGCGGCGTTTACGAAGGAAGGCCGCAAGGTGGCGATGATTGGCGACGGCGTGAACGATGCGCCGAGCCTCGCGGCCGCGGATGTCGGCGTGGCGATGGGCGCGCGCGGTTCCGACGCGGCGCTGGAACAGGCCGAGGTGGTGCTGATGCACGACCGGCTGGAAAACTTTCTGGCGGCGTTTCAATTAAGCCGCCGCGCGCAACGCATCATCCGCCAGAACCTCGCCCTTTCGCTGGGCACCGTCGCCGTGCTGGTGGTGTGCGCGCTGCTGGGCACGATTCCGTTGACCGTCGGCGTGGTGGGGCACGAGGGCAGCACGGTCATTGTGGTGCTGAACAGCCTGCGGTTGTTGTTTGGAATCAATTCACAAACACCAGCTCGTTCGCCAGCCGCATGACTGGCGCGCATTTTCCAGCGGGATCATGCCCTTGAGCGGCAGCTCGGGCGGTCCGGCGAATTCATTCTGGGCTGCCATTCATGGACGTGGTTGAGCAGCGTGACGTTCGGCCCAAGTGATCGTGCCTGGCCAGTTTTGAGTTCCCCTATTCGCCAATGATCTTCACCAACGCGCGCTTGCGCCGCCGCCCGTCAAATTCGCCGTAGAAGATTTGTTCCCACGGGCCGAGGTCGAGTTCGCCCTTGGTGATGGCCACGACCACTTCGCGGCCCATGATCTGGCGTTTCAGGTGGGCGTCCGCGTTGTCCTCGCCGGTGCGATTGTGCCGGTACTGCGAGGTTGGCTCGTGCGGCGCAAGTTTCTCCAGCCACACATCGTAGTCATGCAGCAAGCCATCCTCCGCGTCGTTGATATAGACGGAGGCGGTGATGTGCATGGCATTGACGAGGCACAAACCCTCCTTGACGCCGCTCTTGCGCACGAGGTCCTCGACGGTGCTCGTGATGTTCAGATAGCCGCGGCGGTTGGGGACTTCGAACCAGAGGTGTTCGGTGAGCGATTTCATGGGGCGAGTATAAATATTTGCGGAAGCAGTTCACGCCTGGTGTTGGTGACGTTGTCCTTGAATCTGCATCATTGAAGCAAGCAGCGCGCAACAAAGCGGCAGAGGACTGCCGCACTCCAAGACGCTGGCGCGCTTGCCATGCGCCTGGTGGTTTCGAGGCGCTGGAAGTTCGGTGCATCGCAAGTGACAAAGTTCAGGCAGCCAGATCGGAGGGAGACAGCCAATAGCCGGATAGCCGATAGCCAAATGTCGAAGGATGAAGGGGATCGTGTTCCGTCTTGCGATGCGGCGGCAATTGCCTACTTTTGCGCCATGTACAAACCGGCGGACTTGTTCGATTTGCAGCAGACGGCGCACGCCGCGTTGTTCGAGGGCTGCGAATTTGCCTGGGAGGCGCTCAAGAAGCTCAAGGCCTACCTCGACGCGCAGGCACACGCGGAATTGCACAACCGCTGCGAAGGCCGCGCGTTCATCGGCGACAAGGTGTTCATTGGCGAGGGAACGATTGTCGAGGACAGCGTGATGATCAAAGGGCCGGCCATCATCGGGAAGAATTGCGAAATCCGCCATAACGCCTACATCCGCGAGCACGTGATCGTGGGCGACAATTGCGTGGTCGGCAATTCGTGCGAACTGAAGCATTCGCTGCTGTTCAATCATTGCCAGGTGCCGCACTTCAGTTACGTGGGCGACTCGATCCTCGGCTTCAAGGCGCACCTGGGCGCGGGGGTGAAGATTTCCAACGTCAAACTCATGCCGGGCAACGTCATGGTGGAGAAGGATGGCGTGCCGTTCGACACCGGCCTGCGCAAGTTTGGCGCGTTGCTGGGGGACCACACCGACATCGGCTGCAACACGGTGTTGAATCCCGGCTCGGTGATTGGCCGGCGCTCGGTGATTTATCCAAACACCAACTGGCGCGGTTACCTGCCGCCAGACATGATCGCGAAGAACAAGGCCGCGCAGGAGGTGTCCCCGCGGCGCGTGCGCGGAAGTTGAGGCGCATGGAGCGGGGGCGCCGGTCATTTTGACAGAGCTGCCTCCGGATGCTAAGAAACTCTTATGAACGTGTCGTTCAGCGGTGAGGAACTTGCCCGGTTTTGCCGGGAGCGTGGCATTGCCAGGCTGGAATTATTCGGCTCCCGGCTGGCGGACAATTGTCGCGCGGACAGCGATGTGGATTTGCTCGCCACGTTTCGCGCCGATGCCCATCCCACGTTGCTCGATTGGGCGGACATCCAGGAGCGGTTGGCGGAATTATTTGGATGTCCCGTGGATCTGGTGAGCCGCCGGGCCATCGAGCGGAGCCGCAATCGTTACCGTAGGAACGCCATTCTTTCAACGGCCAGGCAGATTTATGCCGAAGGATAACGCTTACCTGGAGGACATTCTGCTGGCCGCCAAAGCAATCCACCGTTTCACGCAAGGCGTTTCGCGGGAAGACTTCAAGGCGAATGAGGAAAAAATACGAAGCTGTAAATCGCAAGTTTGAGATCATCGGGGAAGCGGCCCGTCATCTATCGCCTGAAGTCCGCCAGGCTCTTCCCGAAGTGCCCTGGAAACTGATCACTGCGATGCGAAACATATTGATCCATGACTACGATGACGTGGATCTGGATGTCGTGTGGGATACTGTTCAACGAGACGTCCCGTCCTTGATTGAACGGTTGGAATCCCATTTGGCAAAGGATACCGGAGACGCCGGCGGCAGTGGCAATTCGTGACCGACAGAACAGAAATGATTTCCCTTGTAGAACACGATCCCGCCGGCCCGCAAACCGACCTCGTTGCCCAGGTGCGCGACATCTTTTCGCCCCAGGGTTTGCTGTCGCGCGCGAGCAATTTCGAATACCGCCGCCAGCAGCAGGACATGGCGGTGGCCGTGGCGCAGGCGCTGCAAAACAAGGACCATCTCATCGTCGAAGCCGGCACGGGCGTCGGCAAAAGCCTCGCGTATCTGATTCCGGGAATTCTTTACGCGGTGGCGAACAAGAAGAAATGCGTGGTGTCCACCTTCACCATCAATTTGCAGGAGCAGCTCACGCAAAAAGACCTGCCGATGCTCGAAGCCATCCTGCCGGTGAAGTTTTCGTTCACGATGCTCAAGGGGCGGCAGAATTATCTGTGCACGCGGCGCTTGAAGAAGGCGATGCAACAGGCGGAAGGGTTGTTCACGTCGTCCGAAGGGCAGGAGTTGCAACGCATTTACGATTGGTCCAAGCAGACCAAGGACGGCAGCCTGTCGGATTTCGAGCACGAACCGGACCCGAAGGTCTGGGCGCAGGTCTGTTCGGAGCGCGGCCTGTGTTCGCCGAAGTTGTGCGGCAACAAATCGGATTTCGCCAAGGAACACGGGCTGTGTTTCTTCCAGCGCGCGCGCAACCAGATTGCGGCCTCCGATGTGCTGGTGCTGAACCACACGCTGTTCTTCATGCACCTGGGCGGCATCGAGGAGGAGGTCGAAGGCGGCGTGTTGTTCAAGAACGATTTTGTCATCTTCGACGAGGCGCATGAGATGGAGAGCGTGGCCGCGCGGCACATCGGCGTGAATGTTTCCAGCGGCCAGATGCGTTACTCGTTGCAACGCCTCTGGAATCCGCGCACGGAAAAAGGGCTGCTTTCGTTGGTGCGCAAGGGCGCGGCGGTGAAACTCGTCGCCAAACTCATCGAGCAGAGCGACGAGTTCTTCGAGCACGTGGAAGCGGCCTGCGAGGAACTGGCGCGCGCCTTGGATGAGCCGGACTTCGAGGAAGCGCCGCGCTCGCGTTCGCGCAAGCAGAAGCGCGACCGCGCGTGGAGCGAATTGCGCGTCCGCCAGCCTGATTTCGTCGAGGACACCATCACGCTGCCCATCCAGCGCCTGCGCGAGGCGGTGAGCGAACTCATCAACCTGTGCAACGACAAGGACACCGCGCAGGAGTTGCTCGAATGCAACCGCCGCCTGGCCGAGTTGCGCGACGAATTGATCACCTTCCTCGGCCAGACGGCGGAACATCATGTCTATTGGGTGGAACGCAGCGGCAAGTCGCAGCGCAACCTCTCGCTGAACGCCGCGCCCATCAACGTCGCCGACTTTCTGCGCCGCCGCCTGTTCGC
>JBFMBT010000268.1:0-9331 GCA_040754875.1 Verrucomicrobiota bacterium
GTCTTGCTGCGCCAGCAATGCGGGTATTGGTGATGGTAATGCTCGTGGTGCAGCAGCGCGTTGCGGGCGCGCAGTTCGTGCAACACCACACTGTTCGCCTCGCTCTCGCCGTGCTTTTCGAGCAGCGATTTGCCGACCATGGCCGCCGGCATCTGCTGTTCGAGGGGCAGATCGTTCGTGTGCGCCAGGCAGCCGTTGTCATCCACTGGCGAATAAATCGGCAGGCCCACCGAACGGCCGAGATTGTAGTCGTCCGCGCCGTGGCCGGGCGCGATGTGCACGAAACCGGTGCCGGTGGAGTTATCGACGAAATCGGCGGCGTGAAGTTTTCCCGTGCGCGCGCAGAAAGGATGCTCGTATTCGAGGGCGGCCAGTTCCGCGGCATCCATGGTGCGCATGATCTGGTAACCGCCCCAGCCGCACTTTTGCGACACCTCGGTCAGCAACGCGTCGCAAACCAGGTAGGTGTCGCCGTTGGCGTGGACCATCGAGTAATAAAACTTCGGATTGAACGCCACGGCGAGGTTCGCCGGCAGCGTCCACGGCGTGGTCGTCCAGATCAGCACGAACGTGTTGGGCTCGCCCTTGAGCTTGAACCGCACATAGACGCTCTGGCTGACGTGGTCCTTGTATTCCACTTCGGCCTCGGCCAGGGCGGTGCGGAACGGGATGCTCCAATACACCGGTTTCTTGCCGCGATACACAAAGCCCTTCTCGACAATGTCCGCGAACATCCGCAATTCCTCGGCCTCGTATTCCTTGTTGAGCGTCAGATACGGATTGGCCCAGTCGCCGAACACGCCCAGGCGCTTGAACTGCGTGCGCTGGATGTCGATGTATTTGCGCGCGTAGGCGTCGCACGCGGTGCGGATGGTCGCGGCATCGGCGCTGGTGTTGCCGGCGGCGCGCATCTCCTGGGTCACCTTCGATTCAATCGGCAGCCCGTGGCAATCCCAGCCCGGCACATAGGGCGCGTTGAAGCCGCGCAAGGTCTTGTACTTGACGATGATGTCCTTGAGAATCTTGTTGAGCGCCGTGCCGATGTGGACATCGCCGTTGGCGAAGGGCGGGCCGTCGTGCAGGACGAATTTCTGGGGGGCGCCGGCGCGGCGCGCCTGGATTTTCGCGTACAAACCCTCTTTTTCCCAGCGTTCCAGCCGCTGGGGTTCGCGCGTCACCAGGTCCGCCTTCATGGAGAAGTCCGTCCTGGGCAGGTTGAGCGTGTTCTTATAGTCCATTGCTGCCTTACTCAAGGAGCGCGGAAACTAGCAACGGCGGGGGAAAGTTCCAAGTTCCAAGTTCCCGGACTGGGATTTGGGGTTGAAAGGATTTTCTCCTCGAAGGGTGAACGCCACACGCAACCCAGTAAAACATGGGCAGTTCTGAAGTCAGAGCCTGGTGACTTCGGCTGCTACGAGGGTTTTGCGGCCTTCTTTTTGCCGGGCTGGCGTTTCCAGACGTAGCGGAACATGAGGGTGCGCAGGGCGGCGGTGAGGGGGATGGCCAGGACGCCGCCGAGGATGCCACCCAGGAGCGTGGTGCCCGCCATCACGGCGATGATGATGGTCAGCGGATGCAAACCCACGCGGTCGCCGATGATTTTGGGTGAGATGAGCAGGCCCTCCGCCATTTGCGCGAAGATGAAAATCAACACCACGTAAACCGGATGGAGCCAGTCGCCAAACTGCACGGCGGCCAGCGCGACGGCGGGGATGATGCTCATCATGACGCCGAGGTAGGGGACAATGCTGAGCAGGCCGGCAACGACGCCGAGCAACACGGCATAGTTCAACCCCATGGCGAGAAATCCAACGGTGAGCAGCGCGCCAACGCACATGGCCACGAGCACCTGGCCGCGGAAGAAGACGATGAGGCAGTTGTTGATTTCGTTGAGGATGAACACGGCTTCCTCCTTGGTGCGCGATTCCTGGAGCGGCAGGTAATCGGTCCACTTGCCCTCGATGCCTTTTTTTTCCACCAGAAAGTAGAAGGTATAAACGGGCACCAGCGCCAGGCCTGCCAGCAGGCCGGCCCACGAGGCGACGCGGCCTAGTTGCTCCAGAAACCAGGCGCCGACGACGGGGAGGGCCGTGGCCAGCCATTCCTGGACCTGGGCGCCCAGTTCAGCGTCCCACGCTTCCTTGGTGCGCTGGCCCCAGGGCGATTTTTCCATCCACCGGCTGAGCCAGTCGCGCAATTGCTGCAAGTGTTCGGGGATGCGGTCGATGAGCAGGTTGGCCTCGACGACAATTTGCGGCACGACGGTGGCGAGCAGGATGAGCACAAGCATGACCGCGAGGAAAAAGACGAGAATGATGGCGCGCGTGCGGGGAACGCGCTTGCGCTCGAAGAAATCGACGACGGGGTCCAACAGGTAGGCGGCGACGCCTGCAATGGCCAGGGGGAGGAGCACGGAGGAGAGCGCCTTGACGAGCCAGCCCAGCGCCCAGAGGAACAGGCCGGCAGCGGCCAACGCCAGGCCGGACGCCAGCATCGTGGTCGAAATCCAGATGAGGCGCGCCTGCTTCTCCGTGGGGGGAGGAAAATTCATCAGCCTTGTCCCAGCCGCCGGGATTTTTCGGTGGCGGCGCGCACGGCATTCATCAGGGTGCCGCGCAATTTGCCCTTTTCCAATTCATGCAAGCCTTCGATGGTGGTGCCGCCGGGGCTGGTGACCATGTCCTTGAGCGCGCCAGGATGCTGGCCGGTTTCCAGCACCATTTTGGCGGCGCCCAGCAGGGTTTGGGCCGCCAGCCGCGTGGCGACGTCGCGCGGCAGGCCGGCGGCCACGCCACCGTCACTGAGCGATTCAATCATCAGATAGGCATAGGCCGGGCCGCTGCCGCTCAAGCCGGTGACCGCGTCGAGCAAAGACTCCTTCACCTGCAACGCGAGGCCCACGGAGGAAAAAAGCTTTTGCGCGATCGCAGCGTCTTCGCCGGTGGCGGCGTTGCCGGTGGCGAAGGCGGTGGCCGAAGCGCCGACCAGCGCGGGCGTGTTCGGCATGACGCGGATGACACGCGCGCCGGCGGGCAGTTTTTCCTCGAGCTTCGCAAGCGTAACACCGGCGGCGATGGAAATGAGCAGGTGGCGTTCCTTGAACTGGCGGCTGATTTCGCCCAGGACGTCAGAAACTTGATTGGGTTTCACCGCGAGCAAGAGGACATCGGCAGCCTTGAGGACATCGGGATTGAACGCGGTGATTTTCGCGCCGGTTTCCTTGCCGAAAGCGGCGCGGGCTTCCTCGGAGACGTCGCTGGCAATGAGCTGCGCGGGGGCGACGAGTTTCGCGTTCACAAAACCGCGCGCCAGTGCGGTGGCCATTTTGCCCGCGCCCAGAAACCCGATGGTCAGCTTGGCAGACATGCGGAGCTTTTAGCAATTCACGCGGGGCAGGGGAAGGCAAATGCGAGACGGGGCGGACGCCCGCTGTTACGAGGTCAGCAATGTTCACCGGCCATGACGTCCGTTACCGGGAGGCCGAGGGCGAAGGGCTCCAGCGGCATGGGCTGGTCGTGGTTCATGAAATCCTCGCACACGTGGAAGAAGTCGCGCTCGGTGGTCACGCGGCGGATGCGGTGCAGGAACCGGCCGGTGGGCTCGATGCCGAGGCCGATGAAGTTCATGTATTTCTTCATCTTCTCGACGTGGCGCGCTTCCTTGAAATCCGGCAGGCGCGTGAAATCGAACAGTTGCCGCACGTATTGCAGCACGTCGCAGCCGCGCGGCAGGAACACCGTCTCGCCGCGCAGACGCTGGCGGATCTGATGGAACAGCCACGGGTTGCGAATCGCGCCGCGGCCAATCATCAATCCGCGCGCGCCCGTGAGGCGCAGCACCTCCTCCGCTTTGGCCGCGGAATAGACATTGCCATTGGCGACGACCGGGCAGGGCAGTTCCGCCGCGGCGCGCGCGATGTAATCATAATGCACTTCGCTGCGATACCCTTCCGCCACGGTGCGGCCGTGGACGGTGAGCAGGTCGAGGGAATGCTTCGCGAAGATGGGCAGCAATTGGTCGAAGACGGCCGGCGAATCGAATCCCAGCCGCGTCTTGACGGTGAACTTGATTGAGACGGCGTCGCGCAAGGCGCCGAGGATGGCATCGACGCGCTCCGGTTCGCGCAGCAAACCGCCGCCCGCGCATTTGCGGTACACCACCGGCGCGGGACAGCCGAGGTTCAGGTCCACGGCGACGATTGAATATTGCTGAAGTTCCTTCGCGGTGCGCACGAGTGACGGGATGTCGTTGCCAATCATCTGCGCGATGACGGGCCGGCTGGTTGGATTCTGCGTAATGGAATCGAGAATCCAGCCCTCGAGATTCGACGAGGCGTGGACGCGGAAATACTCGGTGTAATAGACATCGGCCCCGCCATAGGTCGCCATGAGGCGCCAGAACGGCAGGTCGGTCACGTCCTGCATCGGCGCCAGCGCCAGGATGGACGCGGGGCCACGGAGCAGGTCAGCGAATTGCGCGTGATGACTCACGGGGACACTTTACCGGAACTGCGGGTGTTGCTGCAACCGTTCCCACGACTCGGCGGACAACGGGGCCTGCTGATAGACCGGCTCCCACATCGGCTCGGCGCTGTGCGAACTGTGCGCGCGGGCGAGCCAGCGTTTGCCCAACGGTTCGTCGATCAACGCCAGCGTGTTTGCGGCAATGGTGGTTTCCTCCTTTTTGCCGGTCGCGTGGCCCGCGCCGACGAAGAAGCCCGCCAGCAACAGGGTCACGCGCAAGATCGTGCTGCGCGAGTAGGTTGGCATCGCGCAGGGGCGGTGCGGGTCGAGCAGCTTGAACAGCCGCGCGAACAACGGTTCCGTCCACATGTCGGGATTTTTGGCCGGGGAAAAGGCGTCGAACAGGATGGCGTGCGGTTTGGGCCACGCGGCGGCGGCGCGCTGGCGCAGGAGTTGGGGGAAATCACCCAGGTGCAAATCCCAATCGACGTGCCGGGCCAGATCGGTGAACGCGATGCGGTGCCGCGACAACAGGTTTTCCACGCGCGCTTCGAAGCCGTTGAAGTAGCCGAGGTCGTCCGCGTGGCCCAGCGCGAATTGCAGGGGTTCGAGTGTGCGGTCGAAGCTGACAATGCGGAGGCGGCAGGGCAGATGGCGCGTGGCGCGCAGGACGGTCAGCACATTGGCGGCCGCGCCCAGGCCGATGTCCCAGATGACAAACTGGCCCTGGTACGCTTGGATGCGCTCGACGAGGCGCAGTTGTTTCACGTAGAGCGCCTCGGCTTCCGCCACCGGCCCGGTGACGGGATGGAATGTTTCGCCATGCGCGAGCGAGCGCACACTGTGCGCGCCGCTGGCAAGCTTCACGAGACGGTATCCGGTGGTTGACGACACGGACCGAGGCTAACAGAGTGTGGAGGATATGTCCGTAACGCGTTAACGCGGAACTTCCCTTGAAATGCAATGCCGGGAACAGGCATGATGCGCCGAACCTGAACTCCTTCGCGGACAGGGTGTAATTCATGAAGAAGACGTTGGGCATATTCATCTGGGTCGCAGTCGCGCTGCTGGGCGCGTTTGCGTATGTGACGCTGGCGGTGCGGCGCGGCGAGCACATCAATTCGGCTTACATTCTCATCGCCGCGCTGTGCAGTTATGCCATCGGTTACCGCTTCTATTCCAAATGGATCGCCGCGCGCATCATGACGCTCAACGACCGGCGCGCGACGCCTTGCGAGGTGCATGACGACGGCAAGGACTTCGTCAAAACGAACAAGTGGATCGTGTTCGGCCACCATTTCGCCGCCATCTCAGGACCGGGGCCGTTGGTGGGGCCGGTGTTGGCGGCGCAGTTTGGTTACCTGCCGGGGACGTTATGGATCATCATCGGCGTGGTGCTGGGCGGCGCCGTGCAGGACTTCGTCATTTTGTTTTGCTCGATGCGGCGGGACGGCAAGTCGCTGGCGCAAATGGTGAAGGAGGAATTGAACACGACGGCCGGCGCCATCGGATTGGTCGCGATTCTCGCCATCATGATCATCCTGCTGGCGGTGCTGGCGTTGGTGGTGGTGAAGGCGCTGGCGGAAAGTCCTTGGGGCGTGTTCACCGTGGCGGCGACGATTCCCATCGCGATGTTCATGGGCGGGTATCTGCGTTATTGGCGCGTGGGCAAGGTGACGGAGGTGTCCATCATCGGCGTGGTGCTGCTCTTGCTGGCGGTGTGGGGCGGACAGTTCGTCCACGCCGACCCGACCTGGCACAAGCGCTTCACGTTCGGCGCGGAATCCATGGCATGGTCGATCATTCTTTACGGCCTGGCGGCGAGCGTGCTGCCGGTGTGGTTGCTGCTCGCGCCACGCGATTACCTGAGCACGTTCATGAAACTGGGCACCATCTTCGCGCTCGTGGTGGGTGTGTTTCTGGTGCTGCCGGACCTGAAGATGCCCGCCATCACGCAGTTCACCGATGGCTCGGGGTTGGTGGTGGCGGGGAAATTGTTCCCGTTTTGCTTCATCACCATTGCGTGCGGCGCCATCTCGGGTTTTCACACGCTCATTTCCAGCGGCGTGACGCCGAAGATCATCACGCGCGAGACCTACGCGCGGCCCATCGGTTACGGCGCGATGCTGCTGGAATCGCTTGTGGCCATCATGGCTATGGTGGCGGCGTGCACGCTGGATCCCGGGGTGTACCTGAGCATGAACGTCAAAGGCGCGCCGGCGGACACCGTGGCGCTCGTCACATCGAAGGGCTTCGCCGTGACCGTCGAGCAAATGAACGGGCTGGCAACGCAGATGGGCGAAAGCACGTTGTTCGGGCGCACGGGCGGGGCGGCGACGCTGGCGGTCGGCATGGCGCAAATCTTTTCCCAGGTCACCGGCGGGCGGTGGGTGGACTTGTGGTATCACTTCGCGATCATGTTCGAGGCGCTCTTCATCCTGACCACGCTCGATGCCGGCACGCGCGTGGGCCGCTATCTGTTGCAGGACGTGCTGGGCAACATCTGGAAACCGCTGGGCGACGTGAAGAGCCTCAAGTCCAACGTCCTCGCCAGCGTGCTCATTGTGTGCGGCTGGGGCTATTTTTTGATTCAAGGCGTGAAAGACCCGCTGGGCGGCATCAATTCGTTGTGGCCGTTGTTCGGCATCGCGAATCAACTGCTGGCCAGCATCGCCCTGTGCCTCGCCACCACAGTCATTCTGAAAATGCAATTCGCCGAGCGCAAGGACGGGCCGCCGGGACGGCCGGTGTTCGCATTGGCAACGTTGATTCCGCTCGTATGGTTGCTGTGCGTCACGCTCACCGCGGGTTATCAAAAGATTTTCGATGCAGACAAACGCATCGGCTTCCTGTCAGCGGCGAAAGTGTTGGAAGACGCCCAGCCCGCGTTGGTGAAAGCGCTGGAATCAGCCCAGGCTGCGGGCGATGCGACGGCCATCAAAGCCGCCGAGAAGGCGCTCAAGGACAACCGCACGCTGCACTTCAACAACATGCTCGACGCCTTCGTGGCGGGCGCGTTTCTCGTGTTGGTGGCGCTCATTGTGTTGCTCAGCGCGCGCGAATGGGTGTTGCTTCTGGCGCGCAAACGGCTGGCCGACTTGAAGGAAACTGAACCGGTCTGGCTGCCCGAATATGCTGTGGTCGAAGAAAAGCCGTTTCATATCCTCGGCTTGATTGCGCTGATGTTCGCCCTGGCGAAGGAACTCACCGGCGAAGCCGCGCTCGATCGCGCGCAGCAAAATCCCGCCGCCTACTGCGAATGCGCGGATCATACGCGCGTGCAGGTGAAACTGCTGGGCGGCGGACTCTCCGCCCAAACACCGGCGACGCGCGAGCATCTGTATGTGCGCGTGACGGAGGATCGCTACAGCAAGGTCAACCGGTGCTGCTGAAAACTTCAACGCTTCAAAATCCAAACTCCAGAGAAGCCTCAGACTTTCAATGACCGGGAAACGCAAGATGATTACGCAAATGCCAGACGCGGCGGGCATTCCATGGAGTTTGAGCGTTGAAGTTTCTCTGAAGTTTGAAGTTTGGGATTTGAGTCTTTCATAATCTTTTGTGCGCACCCCATTGCAACGCATCGGTCTTTTCGGCGGCTCGTTCGACCCCGTGCACCTGGGCCATCTGCTGGTGGCGCACGCGGCGTGCGAGGAGTTCGCGCTGGACCGCCTGTTCTTCATCGTCGCCGCCCGCGCCCCGCTGAAGGTGAACGACCATTCCGCTCCGGCCGAGGTGCGCGCGCGCCTGCTGCGCCTCGCCCTGGCCGGCCAGCCGCATTTCGAAATCGACGAACAGGAAATCGCGCGCGGCGGCGTCTCCTACACCATCGACACGGTGAACAATTATCGCGCCCGCTTTCCGGAGGCGTCGCTGTGTTATCTCATCGGCGCGGACCACTTGTCGCTGCTGCCCAAATGGCGCGCGGCGGAGGAACTGGCGGCGTGCGTGGAATTCCTCGTCATTCCCCGCCCCGGCCAGACGGTGGCCACGCTGCCGCCGCCGTTTCGCGGGCGCGTGTTGCAGGGCTTTCCCTGCGGCATTTCGTCGTCGCAGATTCGCGCGCGCATCAAGGCCGGCCAGCCGGTTGATTTTCTGGTGCCGCCGGCGGTGGCCGAAAACATCCGCAACAATCGCCTTTATCTTTAGGCGGGGATGGGGCAATTTCCCGCCAGTATTGTAATGGACTCGAAAAAACTGGCGCTGCTGTGCCGCGAACTCGCGGATAACAAGAAGGGGGAAAACATCGTCATCCTGGATGTGCACGAGGTTTCCTCGGTCACGGGCTATTTTGTGATTGTTTCCGGCACAAGCGAGCCGCACTTGCGCGCCATCTCGGATGAGATCCGCGACACGCTCGCCAAGGACCATGATTTGCGTCCGCGCGCGGTGGACGGCACGTTGCAGACCGCGTGGCTGGTGCTGGATTATTTCGATGTCATCGTCCACGTGATGCGCGCGGAAGTCCGCGAACGCTACGACCTCGAAGGCCTCTGGGGCGACGCGCCGCAGGTCCACGCGGGCCGCAAAAAACGCGCGAAGGCCAAAGCCGACGAAGGCAAGTAAGCCGGCGCAGGCTTGCAGATCGGAGTGTGGCCGATGAACACTGCGTCATCCCAAGCGTCTCGGCTCACCACGTTGCTGTGCCCGGGGACGGGCACACTCCGGCCGCAGCAACATCAAACGAACCCGCCCAGCCAACCCTTTCCCAATCTTTTCCGAAACTTTTCGCTCCCCATACGTATTATTAAATAGGACGGGTTCGCGGCCGGCGCGGGCCTTGACTGATTTCGAATACGACGAGGTGTTTTGCGTCCAACGTATCAGTTGGCAGTTGTGAGGTTTGGACCTGAAATTGAAACTGGCAG
>JBFMBT010000269.1:0-9313 GCA_040754875.1 Verrucomicrobiota bacterium
TTTTGCCGTCGGTCTATCAAGGCGTGCAATGCCGGACGTCCGGAGAGCCGATTTTGTTTTCGGCGAACCCGGCCGGGATGGACCGCGAGACGCGTCGGCGCAGTCTCGATGCGTTGAACAAGCTGAATGAAATCGAGGCGAAACAATTCGGCGATCCCGAGACGCTGACGCGCATCCAGCAATACGAGCTGGCGTATCGCATGCAGATTGCGGTGCCCGACGTGTTCAACATCGCGAAGGAACCGCAGCATGTCCTCGACATGTATGGCGCGAAGCCGGGGGAAGGTTCGTTTGCGAACAACTGTCTGCTCGCGCGGCGGCTCGTGGAGCGCGGTGTGCGCTACGTGCAGCTTTATGATTGGGGTTGGGACATGCACGGCACGGAGCGGAGCAACGACCTCGTCGAAGGCCTGCCGAAGAAGTGCAAGGACGTGGATCAATCGGCGGCGGCGCTGGTGATGGATTTGAAACAGCGCGGGTTGTTGGACGAGACGCTGGTCGTCTGGGGTGGCGAATTTGGGCGCACGCCGATGAATGAAGAGCGCAACGGGTCGAAGTTCCTCGGGCGCGACCATCATCCGCATTGCTTTGCGATCTGGATGGCGGGCGCTGGCGTGAAGGCGGGACATGTTCATGGCGAAACGGATGAGTTGGGCTACGCGGTCGTTGATGGGAAGGTGACGATCCGCGATTTGCAGGCGACCATTTTGCATCAGATGGGATTTGATCCGTATCTGTTCAGTTACCAGTACCAAGGATTGAACAACCGGCTCATTGGGCCGACTGATGAGGGAGTGGTGCAGAAGGCGCTGCTGGCGTAGGGGCAGAACGACGACGAGGAGGAGGCGAACGTCGTCCGTGTTTCGTCGAATAGAATCTTGTCAGGCACGTCGATTTAAGAAATCGTTTGCCAACCACCATTATGCTCAATCCGAAAATCGTCGTTGCCCGTTTTTCGGCCGTTCTGATGCTTGCCGCCGGCGCCAGCGCGCAAGTTGATGGCCCCCTCACACCGGAACAGGCCATCGCTTCGTTCAAGGTTGATCCTGGTTTGCGCGTGGAACTGGTCGCCGCGGAGCCGTTGGTCGTTGATCCGGTGGCGGTGTGCTGGGATGAGCGGGGGCGGATGTTTGTCGCGGAGAATCGCGGTTATCCGCTGGGGCCGGGCGAAGGCAAGCTGCCGGCGGGAATGGTGGCGATGCTTGAAGACGTGGACAACGACGGGCGCTACGAGAAGCGGACGGATTTTGCGGTGAACCTGAGTTATCCGAACGGCCTCATGCCGTGGCGGGGCGGTTTGTTCGTCACATGCGCGCCGGACGTGTATTACCTCAAGGACACCGATGGCGACGGCAAGGCGGATGTGCGGAAGGTTGTGTTGACCGGTTACATGACGAACAGCACGACGCAATTGCGCGTGAGCCACCCGACGCTCGGGCTGGATGGCTGGGTGTATGTCACGGCGGGGTTGACGGGCGGCAAGGTGATTTCGCCGGAGCATCCGTATCGCACGCCGGTGCAATTCACCAAGAGCGATTCACGCTTTAATCCGGACAATTTGGAAATCGAAACGGTCGCGGGACAGGGACAGTTCGGGCTGACGTTTGATGATTTCGGGCGAAAATTCGTCTGCATGAACCGGATTCACAGCCAGCATATCATGCTGGAGCCGCGCTACCTGAAACGCAACCCGCACCTGGCGTTTTCCGAGACGGTGCAGGACACGCCGGCGGACAACCCGACGTCCGGCGGCGGGGCCAAGCTGTTTCCGCTGAGCGCGAACGTGACGACGGCTATTTCGCATGCGGGGCGGTTCACGGCGGCGTGCGCGGTGACGATTTTTCGCGGGAGCGCGTTGTCACCGGAATACTACGGGCGCACCTACACGTGCGACCCGGCGGGCAATCTGGTGCACGAGGACAAGCTGGTGCCCAACGGCGCGACCTTCACGGCCACGCGCACGCGCGAGGGGGTGGAGTTCCTGGCCTCGCCGGACAATTGGTTCCGGCCGGTGTATCTGGCGAACGGGCCGGATGGCGCGTTTTACGTGTGCGACATGTATCGCAAGACCATCGAGCATCCGCAGTATCTGCCCGAGGCGGTGCGGGGCACGGTGGATTTCACGAGCGGCAAGGACAAGGGCCGCATCTGGCGCATCGTGGGGGACAAGTCGCGCATCAATCCGGCGCAGCGCGCGCGGGTGAAGGAACTGGCGGCGATGAAGACCAAACAGCTTTGCGCGGAACTGGCGCATCCCGATGCCTGGTGGCGCGACAGCGCGCGGCGGTTGTTGATTGAGCAGAATGACCCGGCGGCGGTGCCGATTCTGCGGGGCATGGTGAACAGCGGCAAGACCGAGCAGGCGCGCGTGATTGCGCTGCGATTGCTGGATCGGTTCAACGCATTGGAGGACGCGCAAATCAAGCTGGGCCTGGCCGACAAGTCGGCGGGCGTGCGCGAGAATGCGGCGCAACTGGCGGAACCGCGTCTGGCGAAGTCGCCGGAGCTGTTCGCCGGCGTGTTGAAGCTGGCGGACGACGACGCGGCGCGCGTGCGCTTTGTGGCGGCGCTGGCGTTGGGCGAGGTCAACGATGCGCGCATCATCCCGGCGCTGGCGAAGGTTGGCGTGCGCGATGCGGCGGACCGTTGGGCACGGGCGGCGGTGCTGAGTTCGGCGGGAACGCGTTCGGACGAACTGATGCAGGCCACCCTCACGCTGAGTGACAAGGCGAATGATGACTTGCCATTGTTCATGGAGCAGCTCGGTCAGGTGGTTGGGGCCGGCCAATCGCCGGACAAGCTCGTTGGGTTGTTGAGCCGGGTCACAGCTTCCAGCCGGAGCGAGGACTACGGATGGCAAGTGGCAGCGGTGGGTGGGATTGCGGATGCGGCGCGGGCGCGCGGCATCAGGGGCAAGGAAACGTCGGCGCTGATGAATCTGCTGGCGGGCGATTCCATCGAAGCCAAGCAGACGCGCGAGCGAATCCAGGACATTTTCAAACAGGCGGTGACGATTGTGGGCGACCGCCAGCAACCGGCGAACAACCGGCTGGCGGCGATTGGGCTGCTGGCGCATGCGGATTTTGGCAGCGCGGGCAAGGCGTTGCTGGGACTCATCGGGCCGGTGGAACCGGCGGATTTGCAAACGGCGGCAGTGCGGTCGCTCAGCCAGATGAATGACGCCGAGGTGGGCAAGGCGCTGCTGGCGCGCGAACGCTGGCGGGCGTATTCGCCGGGCCTGCGCGAAGCGGTGGTGGCGGCGATGCTGTCGCACCCACGCTACATTACGGCGCTGCTGGATGCGATCGAGTCGGGAACGGTGCAGACGTGGGCGCTGACGCCGCAGCGGCGCACGGCGTTGCAGAAGAATCGGGACAAGACGATTGCGGCGCGCGCCGAGGCATTGTTCAAGAACAGCGGGGCAGGGGACCGCATGAAAGTGTACGAGGAATACAAAACGGTCCTGCAATTGAAAATGAACGGGAAGAGCGGCCACGCGGTATTCACGCGCACCTGCGCGCAGTGCCACGTGTATGGCGCGGAGGGCGCGCGCGTGGGACCGGAACTGACTGGCGCGCGGAATCAACCCGTGGAAGCATTGCTGTTGCACATCATCGTGCCGGACCTCGAAGTCGTCACGGGCTTCACCAGTTACGAAATTGAAACCAAGGACGGGCGAACGCTGACCGGCCTGTTGGCGTCCGAAACACCGACCAGCGTCACCTTGCGTGCGGCCCAGGGCATCGAAGAAACCATCCTGCGGGGCAATATCGCGTCCATGTCTTCGACGAGTCTCTCGCTGATGCCGCAGGAGTTGGAGAAAACGATGACCAAACAGGAGTTGGCGGATTTGCTGGCGTTCTTGAAGGGGGAGTAAGAATGCTCAACCTCGGCGGCCTTTCTGAAGCCAGTAAGCGCGGAACGACTGGAGCCGGGGGAGAGATTCCCTGTCCTTCTGGCGGTTGGTCGCGAGTTTGCTGGCGATGATGTCATCAATGTGACAAACGGGGAAACCCTCTACATCGATATGCCGTTGCCAGGCATCGTCAAACCGCTCAATGCCATCCGGTGCGAATATCAGGTCCAGATCGAACGGACCATTCTTCAATTGCACGAAATCTTTACCGCGCTCGATTTCCGCCGCCTGGTTCTCGGTCAACTCAAATCCGAGGGAGCGCAGGGCCCCGACGAGCGCGCGGCAGTTTTGCGGATTTCTTTCGACAAACAAGTCAGCGTCCTGAGTGGTGTCGGGAAAGCCCAGAAGGATGGCGCCAGATTTTCCGATAAATAGATAGCGAATGCCGTGCTGGCTGAAAGTATCGCGGATTTCCTCGGCCTGGCGGTATTCAAACGCGCCCATATCCGAGCCAGTCCGGAAGGTTCTCTTCACACCAGCGGCGATACTCGGCGGTCGTATCGAAGGCGCGGAACGGCGCGTCATCCAGCACCGGTTTGTAGGTATGAATGAATGAGTAGCGAAAGCGCGTGCGCAGGGGGCGACGGGCGGCCGCATCGAATTCTTCGCGCCAGTCGGGTGGAATTGCTGCGGATGGCGCGTCCGAGACGACCTCGTTTGATGCAAGTTTGCTTGCCGTGCCCATGAGGGAAGAGTAAACGTGGACGCGGTGGAAGGCAACTTTTTGGTCATGCAGTTCCGATTCAACAAAAAGTCGAGTTCGATCATTGCGGGTTGGGTCCTCCATGTTTTCTTTGCGTTTTCCACGTCAGTCGGCGTGGCCACTGAAGTCACCGGCGAAATCGTGGATACGTCCACGGGCCGCCTGACCGCTGCGCGGCTTTATATTCAGGACAACGCGGGCAACTGGTTTTTCCCCGAATCAACGGACGCGAAGGGCAGCGCGATTCCGTACAAGAAGCAGCGCCCGAACAGTCCCTCGGTGGAGATGCACACAACGGTTTCAGCGCACCCGTTCCGCGTGCAATTGCCGCCGGGCAATTACGTTTTCACCGTCGAACGGGGCAAGGAATACTTCACGTCCACAAACCGCGTGACGATCAAAGGTGACCGCCAGAAGATCAGGCTGCTCGTCCAACGCTGGATCGATATGTCGAAGCAGGGTTGGTATTCCGGCGACACGCACTTGCATCGTTCCGGCGAGGAAATGGCAAACGTGCTGCTTGCCGAGGACATCAACGTGGGGTTCCCGTTGCATTATTGGGTGACGAAGGCCTTCGAGCCGCCGGTCGGCGGTGACAAGAGTGTAGGTGAGAAGTATGGGCCCAACGCGGTTTATGTGGACCGCACGCACGTCTTTTATCCGCGCAACACTGAATACGAAATATTCTCCGTGGGGGGCAAGCCGCACACGCTGGGAGCGGTGTTTGTGTTGAATCACAAATCGGTGCTCAGCCAGGGCGTGCCGCCGGTTACACCGATTGCGGAACTGGCGCGGCGCGAGGGCGCGTTGCTGGAACTGGACAAACACAATTGGGAATGGTCGATGGCCATCGTGCCGGTCATGGGCGTGGATTTGTTCGAGCTATCCAATAATCACATCTGGCGCACGGAATTTGCGTTTGGTGGCTGGGGTGTGCGCGGCGGCGATTACATGGGAATGCCGCCGAAGGGGCAGGCGCTGACTGAGCGGCAGTGGATCGATTACGGGTTCAGGAATTACTACGCGCTGTTGAACTGCGGTTTTCGCATGCGACCCACGGGTGGAACGGCAAATGGCGTGCATCCGGTGCCGGCGGGGTTCGGCCGCGTGTATGTGCAGGTCAGGGGAGAATTCAGTTATGAAGCGTGGCTGCGCGGGCTGGATGCGGGGCGCAGCTTTGTGACGACGGGGCCGATGCTGTTTGTCGAAGTGAATCGCAAGTCGCCGGGACATATCTTCTCCGCGGAGGGCTTGGAGCCGATTCAGGCGGCGGTAACGGGCAAAGTGGCCAGTGAATTCCCGGTCAGCAAGGTCGAACTTGTGTTGAACGGCGACGTTGTTCCTGTGCCGCTGCCGGCCACGCGCAAACTCGCCAATGGTTCGTACGAAACCGAATTTCGCGCCAGCCTGCGCGTGGACAATTCCTCGTGGCTGGCGGTGCGTTGCTTTGAACCGCGCGGGCGCCGTGAGCGTTTCGCGCACACGGGGCCGTTTCACTTCAATGTTTTTGGCAAGCCTTTGCGGCCCAAGCGGGCGGAGGTCGAATTCCTCATCAAACGCGTTCAGGACGAAATCGACCGCAGCCGGACGGTGGTGCCATCCGAGGCGCTGAAGGAATACGAATTCGCCCTGGAAGTCTATCGTCGGATCGCGGCGACGGCTCGTTAGGGCGCTCGACAACGCGCGCCTTTTTCGCTATACAATAATCAGCCGGTTCAACCCTAAAACAGCCAGTCCGCTGGCGCTCTTAATCCCTCGATTTGGAGGTCACGCCGCGTCTGTCATGAACAACGGTTTGCAAGACTTTCTCGTGCACCACCCGGGGGTGCGCCCGCACGTGGCGTTGCTGGGGCTGTTCGATGGCTACGTGACGCTGCCGGTGCTGGAGTCGATTTCCCTGGACGAAGCCGCACCCGGCCGCATCCGGAGCGCCCGGGATGACGCGTGGTTGAAGACATTGCAGGAAGCCTGCCAATCGGGCTTGCTCGAACGCATCGGCGAAGACGCCTTTTACATTCCGGAAAACCTGGCGCAACCGTTGCACGCCGAACTGCACGCGCAATTCCGCACTGAATATGACACGCTGATCAATGCTTTTATCACCGCGTATGCGGCGCTGGCGCGGAAACTGAACTGGCAACGCGGCGTGGATGTGCAGCGCGCGTTGTTCCGCCTGCGCCCGGAGGAAGGCAACCTCATCTATGCGCTGCACCTGGCGCGCAAACATGGTCGCTGGCCGGAATTGACGGAATTGTTGCGGGCGGTCGAACCGCTGTACCGGATGGCCGGACGGCGCGAAGAATGGAAGGGGTTGGTCGCGGAATGCGGACAGGCGCTGGCGTCCGTTTCGGGAACGGCGGACAGCGCCGTGCTGAAGCGTTCGTTGGCGGCGTGGGAGGCGGATTTCGCGCGGCAACGTCATGATGCGGACGCGGAACAAGATCATTTGCTGAGGCTGATGGCGTTGTGGGAAGGGGAGAACGAACCGGAGGAGCGGGCCGCGGTGCTTCGTCGGCTCGCGCAACTGGCGATGGAGCGCGGGCAAATCGAGCAGGCGGAACAGTGGTTGTGCTCCAGCCTTGAATTGTGTCGCGGCGGCGCCAACCCGGTGGCGGAAAGTGCGTGTTTGCTGGGCCTGGCGCGGATTGCCCGCAAACGCCTTGAACTGCCGCGCGCCGGCGAACTGGCGGTCCGGGCGATGAAGATCGCGAATGACGAAGCTACTGAAGCCTCGGCCTGGCAGGAACTGGGTGAAATCGCCGTCATACAGAATTCGCTGGAGGAAGCGGAACGTTGTTTCCGGTCGTGTCACGCGATTCGCGCGCGCCTCGGCGATGAAACCGGCGAGGCGGAGATTCTGGATTTGCTCGGCGAACTGGCGCGCGAGCGTGGCGACCTGGAAGCTGCGGAAGGCTGGTTTCATCGCAGCTCGCGGCAATGGGCGCGGCTGGGGCGCACCGACCGCGAGGCAAAGGCCGCCGTCGAGTTGGGCGAATTGCTGACCGCCCGGCGCGCTTTCGAGAATGCGCGCGAGTGTTTTCGTCATTGTCTGGCCATCGGGTTGGAACGGAAGGATGACAGCATTCAGGCGTCCGCGCTGTTTCACCTGGGCGAAGTGGCGTGTGCTTCGGGACATTACCGCGAAGCGACGGGGTTTTATCGCGACAGCCATGAGCTGGCGTCGCGGACCAAGAAGAAGGAACACATCGCGGCGGCGATGGCGGCCATGGGGCGCGTCGCGTATATCGTCGGCAACTACCGGGAAGCCATCGAACACTTTCAGGACAGCTTGAGCCTCTTGAGCGACGGCGGGGTGTCCGTGGACATGGCCGGCTTGATTTACAACATGGGACTGGCCGCCGAACGACAGGACGACATGATGGTGGCGAAAGAATACTTCGACCAGAGCCTGGAAATGGGTCGTGTTCTTGGCGATGTGCCGACGCAGAAGCGGAGCTTGATTCAACTGGTCACCACTTGCTGGCGGTTGCGCCAGTTGGACGAGGCGGAAAAGCATGCGGCCGAGGCACTGGACAGCTGCGAGCGCACGGAGGATCGTTCCGGGCTGGCGGAGGTCTGTTACCGGCGCGCGCGCGTCGCGCTGGAACGCCTGCAATACCGCGACGCGATGACGTGGTATCGCAAAGCGTTGGAGGGGTTTTTCGAACTCAAGGACCTCGCCGGCCAGCTCAAAACGCTCGACCGCCTGATGTCGCTTCCGGCCATGGAGATCCGGCAGTTGATGGAATGGTATCAAGTTGCGCTGGCCACGGCCGAGGTCAGCGGCGACGCGCAATCGCAACTCGAAATCCTCCAACTGCTGGCGACGCTGGCCACCGAGCACGAGTTGTGGAGCGAAGCGGAGAAATGGCGGCGCCGTTGCCTGGTGTTGCAGAAGGCGATTGGCCCGGACGAAGACATGGCGTTCGGCTTGTGTCTGCTGGGCCGGACGCTTGAGCGGCAGGGACGCATTTCCGAGGCGGCGGCGCAATACGACGAAGCCATGAAGATGGTCGGCTGGCGCAAGGTCTGCGACTGGCTGCCGGTGGATGTGCTTTTGCGCCGGGCCGAGGATGGCTTTGCCCGCGGTGACACGCCAGACGCCGCGGTCTGGTTTCAACAGGCGCGATACCTGGCGAATTTGACCTCGAACAAACGCGGGCTCGCCGCCGCCTTGCGCGGATTGGGAAAGGTTGCCTTCGAGCAAGGTGATTTGGCCAACGCCGGATCGTGGTTTACCCAAAGCCTTGGGCTTTGCCTCGCACCCGCCATGGACTGCGAGGAGATGCTGACCACACTTGAACTTGGGCGGCTGGCCCAGGAATCGCGCCAATGGTGGAAGGCGGCGCGCAGCTACCGCAAGGCGCTCCGCTATTTCGAGAAAACCAACCAGCCGGAATTTCTGGTGGAAGCGCGCCTGCGGATGGGTGGGTTGGCGGAGGCGCGCAAACACACAAGCGATGCCATTGCGCATTACGAAGCGGCGCGCGTCTTGTTGGAGAAGAGTGGCGACGCGGCGAAGCTGTTGCAGGTCCAGGCTGCGTTGCAACGTCTGCAAAAACGGTAGGCGTGGGCGCCGCGGGTTTGACGTTTTGCCAATCTGAAGAATAGTTCCTCGAATATCGTCAGGGCATCCGGCGTTTGGGCTGGCATTAAAGGACGAGTTCACCGCAGAATTAAAAATGCATTTGGAC
>JBFMBT010000270.1:0-9306 GCA_040754875.1 Verrucomicrobiota bacterium
GCTTTGATTTCTCGACTCATGTTCATCAGCGCCGGATTTCTCCGGTGTCTTTTTCCCATGAGTCAACGACTCCTTTCCAGCCCACCCAGGCCAGGCTCCCCGGTGTCTTTTAATTTGAGTCAAGTCGCCTGTCCAAAAAATGCAGATTTGGACTTCATAAGGTGAAGCCCGTGCAGTATTGTGTGTCCAGAATGACCCCGTTCCCGGCCATAACCCGCTGGCTCGCAGTCTCTTTGACGGCGGCCTGCAGCGTCATTTCCACCCGCGCCGCCGATTCGGAACACCTCGAATTCTTCGAGAAAAAGGTCCGCCCGCTCCTGGCCGAAAAATGTTACGAATGTCACGGGGATAAAAAGCAAAAGGGCGGCCTCCGCCTTGACTCGAAGGATGGCTGGGCCACCGGCGGCGATTCCGGCCCGGCGTTAATGCCGGGCGACCTGGAAAAGAGTCTGCTCATCAAGGCGGTGCGGTATCGCGACAAGGATTTCCGCATGCCGCCCAAGGAGAAGCTTTCCGACGAACAAATCGCGGTGCTGGAAAAATGGGTCGAGTTGGGCGCGCCCGACCCGCGCACGGCCACGGCGATGGTCGCCAAGGCGGGCGGCATCAACATCGAGGAAGGCCGCAAACATTGGGCGTATCAATTGCCGAAGAAATCTACTCCGCCGACGGTGAGAGACAGCGCCTGGCCGCGCAATGACATTGATCGATATATTCTCGCCAAGCTTGAGGAAAAGAATCTCCAGCCTGCGCCGGATGCGGACAAAGCGACGCTGGCGCGGCGCGTGTATTTCGATTTGATCGGCCTGCCGCCAACGCCGGAACAAATCGATGAATTTGTGCAGGATCGTTCGCGCGATGCGTATGAAAAGCTCGTGGATCGTCTGCTGGCGTCGCCGCATTTTGGCGAGCGTTGGGGGCGTCACTGGCTGGATGTGGTGCGTTACGCGGAGTCGGTGACGTTGCGGGGCTTCGTCTTCAAGGAAGCGTGGCGCTATCGCGATTACGTGATCGACACGTTCAACCAGGATCGGCCGTTCAACCGGTTCATCGTCGAGCAGGTGGGCGGCGATTTGCTGCCGTATTCATCGGTGGAGGAACATCAGCGGCAGATGACGGCCACGACGTTCCTGGCGCTGGGCAACACGAACCTCGAAGAGCAGGACAAGAAGCAGCTCGACATGGACGTGGTGGACGAGCAACTCGACACGATTGGCAAGGCGTTTCTCGGGCAAACGATCGGTTGCGCGCGCTGCCATGACCACAAGTTTGATCCGATTCCGACGCGCGATTATTACGCGATGGCGGGCATCCTGCGCAGCGCGAAGGCGATGGAGCACGCGAATGTGTCGAAGTGGGTGGAGCGCCCGCTGCCCATGGCGACGCAGGAGGAGGCGGCATACCAGCGTCACGAGGCGCAGGTGGCGGCGTTGCAGGAGAGCCTTAAAAAAGCCAAGGCCGCCGTGAACAGAACGGCGCTGGCCACCATCGACAAGGCCAGTCCCAACCGGCCCGCGGTGTTGAACATCGGCGACCTGCCCGGCGTGGTGGTGGATGATTCGCAGGCCAAGGCCGTCGGCGAATGGCAGCATTCCACTTACAGCAAGCATTTCGTGGGCGACGGCTACTTGCACGATTTGAACACCGGCAAGGGCGAGAAAACGCTGACGTTCATGCCGGGAACGTTGAAGGCGGGCCGTTATGAAGTGCGCCTGGCCTACGTGCCGGCCAACAACCGCGCCACGAATGTGCCCGTGACCATTTTCAGCGGCGACGGCGAGAAAACGGTCGTCGTCAATCAGCAGGAGACGCCGCCGATTGCGGGCCGGTTTGTGTCGCTGGGGCAATATCGCTTCGAGCAGAACGGCGCGGGGTTTGTGATCCTTTCCACCGAGGGCACGAAGGGGCACGTGATTGCCGATGCGGTGCAATTCATCCCCACCGAAATGCTCGACGGTCTGGCCAATGCCGCCACGAGCGACGCGACGCGCAAGCCGGCAGATGACCGCAAAACCGCCGAAGCGCGCCAGGCCAACGAAGAAGTGAAACGGCTCGAAGCGGAGTTGAAAAAACTGGCCGATGCCGGCCCCAGGCGCCCGATGACGATGTCGGTCGAGGAAGGCGAAATCGGCGACACCTATGTGCATATTCGCGGCAGCGTGCATAACGTCGGTCCGAAGGTGTCGCGCGGATTTTTGCAGGTGGCCAGTTACGCGCCGGCGCCGGTGATTCCCGAATCGCAAAGCGGGCGGCGCGAATTCGGCGAGTGGCTGGCGAGCAACGACAATCCGCTCACCGCGCGCGTGATGGCCAATCGCGTATGGCACTGGTTGTTCGGCGTGGGATTGGTGCGGACGGTGGATAATTTCGGCACGACGGGCGAAACGCCGTCGCATCCGGAATTGCTGGATTATCTGGCGGTGAATTTCATGCAGCACGGCTGGTCGGTGAAACAACTCGTGCGCGAAGTGATGATGTCGCGCACGTATCAACTGGCTGGCGCGGGCGGCGACGCGGCGCTGAAGGCCGATCCCGACAACCGTTTGTGGTCACACGCCAACCGCCGGCGTCTGGAAGCCGAGAGCATTCGCGACACCATTCTGTCCATCAGCGGCCAGTTGGACCTCGATATGAAAGGGTCGAACATCCAGGGCAATCCGAGCGCGGATTACGGTTACAAGCAGACGAGCCTGCGCCGCAGCATTTATCTGCCGGTGTTCCGCAATTCGTTGCCGGAGATTTTCGAGGCGTTCGATTTTGCCGACCCGAGCATGGTGGTGGGCCGGCGAAATGTCAGCACGGTGGCGCCACAGGCGTTGTTCCTGATGAACCATCCGTTCATGCGCGAACAATCGCAGCACGCCGCAAAGCTGGCGCTAGGCTGGAGCAACATGGACGACAAGGACCGAGTGGAGCGCGCGTATCGGCTCGCCTTGGGCCGTCTGCCGACGGACGGCGAATTGAACGTGGCGCTCAAATATTTAAGCGGCGCGAAAGGCGACGCAAAACACCTGGAGGCGTGGACGGAATTCTATCACGCGCTGTTCGCGTCGATGGATTTCCGGCATGTGAATTGAAGATGCTTGTGAATCGCGAAATTCAATCATTGGGCTGCCGCCATTCGTCCGCCGCAAGCGGTTCGACGGGGTCATATTTGATGGCTATGCGACGAAGAACAGGATGGGGCGCGAGGCGGCGCTTTCGACGGGGTGCAGGCAGCTTTCTCCGTTTAATTTTCAACCTTTTCACAAAGACAGCTTATGGCAAGTGTCAAGCGCCTGCTTTTGGTTTGAACAAACAATGATTCGCGACGTATAGTTAAGTTATGTTGGCCACCCAGAACAATATGATGCTGCGGGACAAAGCCCGGCCGCGCGTATTGCCGCTGGAGAACGGCGATCATCTGCATTCGGCGGAGTTCTTGCGACGCTACGAGGGGATGCCGGACGTAAAGAAGGCGGAGTTGATTCAAGGAAGGGTCTATATGGGGTCACCAGTAAGGGCGGATGTGCACGGGAAGCCGGACAATTTGCTGCAAACCTGGCTGGGCGTTTATGCGGCGGCCACTCCGGGCGTCGAGGTGTTCACGAATTCCACGTTGGTTCTTGATCCGGACAATATTTTTCAGCCCGACGCGGTTCTTTGTCTTTCGGCGGAACGTGGCGGGAAAACAACCCTCAACGAGAAGGGTTATCTCTGCGGCCCGGCGGAACTGGTCGTCGAAATCGCCGCCAGCAGCGCGTCGATTGATCTGTACGACAAGATGGACACCTACCGTCGTTGCGGTGTGCGCGAGTACCTGGTCTGGCGCACCACGGAACAGCGCTTCGATTGGTTCGTGCTGGAGAACGAAGAATACCGCTCGATGCCGCCGGACGCGGAAGGCACGCTGCACAGCCCAACCTTTCCGGGGCTGACGCTCCTCGTCAAAGCCTTGCTGGAAATGGACGGCGCGAAGGTGCTGGAGGTGTTGCAGAACAGCATGAAGTCGGCGGCCCACGCGGAATTTGTCAAAGCAGCCCAACCATGATTTCCGTATGATCAATCCCTATCACATGACTCGTCGGCGCGCGTTGAAAAATCTCGCGTGCGGGTTTGGTTATCTGGCGCTGGCGGGGCTGGCGGCCGAGCGCGCCGTGGCCGGTTCGGTGAATCCGCTGGCGCCGCGGCTGCCGCACTTCACGCCGCGCGCCAAACGCGTCATTTTCATCTTCATGCAGGGCGGGCCCAGCCACGTTGATTCCTACGACTACAAGCCCATCCTCGACCAGCAGGACGGCAAGATGCTGAGCTTCGACGACGCGCGCGCCATCGCCAAGACCGGCGAGAAAGGCACGCCGCAGCGCATCATGAAGCCGCTGTGGAAATTCAACCAATACGGCCAGACCGGGCGCTGGGTGTCCGACCTCTGGCCCGAGACCGCGAAGCACGTGGACGACCTGTGCTTCGTCCATTCGCTGCACACCGAAGGCGTGGCGCATGGCCCGGCGACGTTGTTCCTGCATTGCGGCGCCACCAATTTCATCCGCCCCTCGATGGGCTCGTGGATCACCTACGGCCTCGGCACCGAGAACGAAAATCTGCCGGGCTTCGTGAGCATCAGCCCCTCGGCAGGCAACGGCGGGCCGCGCAATTACGGCAACGCCTTCCTTCCCGCAGTGTATCAAGGCGTGGCGCTGGGCAAGGCGGGTTCGCCCGCGGCCGATGCGACCATCCGCAATTTGCAGAACGGCCAGCTTGATGCCATGGCGCAGCGGCGGCAGTTCGAATTGATGCGTGAGTTGAATGCCGAGCAATTGAAGAAGACGCCCGGCGATTACGAACTTGAAGCCGTCGCCAACTCCTTCGAGCTCGCCTGGCGCATGCAGAACAACGCGCCGGACGTGCTGGATATTGCGAACGAATCCGAGGCGACCAAGGCGCTCTACGGCATTGGCGTGAAGGAGACGGATAATTTCGGCCGCCAGTTGCTGATGGCGCGGCGCATGTGCGAAGCGGGCGTGCGCTACATCCAGGTTACCTACGGCGACAACACGGCCAACCCTGCGTGGGACCAGCATTCGAATCTGCCCAAACACGCCGACCACGCGCGCGCCACGGACAAGCCGGTGGCGGGATTGCTAGCGGACCTCAAGCAGCGCGGCTTGCTCGACGACACGATCGTGTGGTGGGGCGGCGAATTTGGCCGCACGCCGTATGCCGAGAAGAACGGCACGGGGCGCGACCACAACCCCGGCGGGTTCACCGCGTGGCTCGCGGGCGGCGGCTTCAAGCCCGGCCTGGCCTTCGGCGAAACCGACGAGTTCGGCCATCTCGCCGTGAAGGACAAGGTTCACATGCACGACCTGCACGCGACCATCCTCCATCAACTCGGCCTCGACCACGAGAAGCTGACCTATCGTTACGATGGCCGCTACTTCCGCCTTACGGACGTACATGGCCACGTGGTGAAGGAAATCATTTCATAAGGGGTGGGGACGGCCTCGTCCCCAGCAACACCATCGGCACGAAGGCTGTAATCAGACCGCGTGTACGCGCCTTGTATGGAGTTCACGCTTCAGCGTGTGAGCGAGGCGTCTCCCCGCAAGCTGAAGCTTGAACTCCATACTCGAGCAAGATTCGCCCACCTTGGTTGCGCTACTTCACCTGCCGGATCACCCGCACGCGATGCGCTTCGCTGTCGCCGACGAAGATCGATCCGTCCGCGTCCACAAACACGCCGTGCGGGCGGCCCATTTTGCACTTGAGCGGATCGCCATCCGGGCCGTCGCCTTTCTCGCCGGTGCCGCAGACCAGTTCGAGGTTGCCGGTCTTCAAATCCACCATGCGGATGCTGTGGCTTTCGGTGTCAGCGAGATAGACCTTCGTGTTGTCCGGTGAAAGCGCGATGCCTTTGGGGCCGCTGAGCGTGGCCAGCTTCGCCGGGCCGCCGTTGCCGGTAAACCCTTTCTGCGCCGTGCCGGCGATGTGATGGATGAGGCCGGTTTTGAAGTCGAGCTTGAAGACCTGGTTGCCTTCACGCAACGCGAGCCACAGGTTGCCCGCCTTGTCGAAGTCCAAAGTGCGCGGGCCGTTGAGCGACACCGTGGCGAACTTCGCGCCATCCGGCGTGGGCCCGCGCTGGCCGTTACCCGCGATGGATGTGATGACGCCGGTCTTCATATCGACCTTGCGGATGCGATGATTGCCGATGTCGCAAATGTAGAGATCACCCTTGGAATCAAACTGGATGCTGTGCGGTTGCTTGAGTTGCGCCTGTGTCGCGAGGCCGCGATCGCCGGAGAAACCGGGCAGGCCGTTGCCCGCCACCGTCGAGATGATGCCGGTCTTCATATCGACCTTGCGCACGCGATGGTTCTGCATATCGACGATGAAGAGGTCGCCGTTTTGATTGAAGCGGATTTCGTGCGGCAGGTTGAACTCCGCCTGCAACGCCGGCCCGCCATCGCCGCCCGGCCCTTTGCGACCGGAACCCGCCACGGTGGTGATGATGCCCTTGGCATCGACCTTGCGGACGACCTGGCCGTCGTATTCGCAAAAGTAGATGTTGCCATCCGGGCCGCGGATGACGCCGAAGGGATTGTTCACCTGCGCCTTGGCGGCGGGGCCGCCGTCGCCCGAGTAACCCTTCTGGCCGGTGCCGGCAAAGGTGGAGGTGCGCCACTCGGCGGCGGAGAGCGAGGCGGACAGGGCGAGCAGGCAACCGAGGGACAAGGATGGCAGTTTCATGATGCGCTAGTGACTGCCGAAGTTAAACCGGGGTGACGACCGGTTGACAAGCGGTTATCCGCCGATATCGGGCGGAAGCGGGCGGAACCGGCAGTTTTGTCCCACATAATCCCACGTAATCCCACGTAATGAATGAAGCCTGATGCGTCCGGCCGCTTCGCGCATTCGTTGACAAGCGGCGCGTCTGGAGATCAGCGCCGCGCCGCTTCCACGATGGTGCGGACCTTGTCCCGCAGCGTCTCCGGCTGGAACGGCTTTTGGATGAAGCCGGCCAGGCCCTTGCCGGCAAAGCGCGTGACGACATCCTGTTCGCCGAAGCCACTCATCAGCAGCACCCGCACCGGCGGATGAATCTGGCGGAGCTGGCGGAACGCTTCCGCGCCGTCCATGTGGGGCATGGTGAAATCCAGCAACACGAAGCGGAATTCATCCGGTTGCTCGCGAAACTTGGCGACGGCTTCAAAACCGTCCCGCGCGGTGATGACCTCAAAGCCGAACGATTGCAACATGCGCGCCGCAACGACCAGCACGGTTTCCTCGTCATCCACCACCAGCACCTTGCCGGTGCCGCGCCAGACGACCTGCGGCGGGATGAATGCCTGCCAGTGCTCATCCTTCGGCCCGGCGCACGGCAGCAGCACCTTGAACGTGCTGCCGCGGCCCGGCTCACTATAGACTTTCAACGCCCCGCGATGGGCGCGCACGATGCCCAGCACCGCGGCCAGTCCCAGGCCGCGCCCGGCGAACTTGGTGGAAAAGAACGGATCGAAAATGCGCGCGCGCGTTTCGGCCGACATGCCGCAGCCGTTGTCGCCGACTTCAAGCAGGACGTATTCGCCCTCGGCGAGGTCCGGCGCGAGAAACGTTTCGGACAGGTACGTGCGGTCGGCCTTGATGACGCCCGTGGTGATGCTGACCAGGCCGCTGCGCTCGCCCAGCGCCTCGGAGGCGTTCATCACCAGGTTCATGACGACCTGGCGGATCTGCGTGGGGTCGCCCAGGATGCGCGGAAGAGTCTGGCCCAATTCGAATTTGAGGACCGCCTTTTTGGAAATGGAAAGTTCGATGAGTTGGGTGGTCTCCTGCACGAGGGCGCTCAAATCGATGCGCTGCAATTCGAACTGGCCGTGGCCCGCGTAGGCGAGCATCTGCTTGCACAATTCGGCCGCGCGGACGGACGCCGTTTCAATCTGCTGCAAGTACGCGAGGACCGGCGAACTGGGCGGGGATTCCAGGCGCGCCAGGCTCGCGTTGCCTAGGATGCCCGTAAGCAGATTGTTGAAATCATGCGCGATGCCACCCGCCATGACGCCGAGGCTTTCCAGCTTCTGGCTTTGCAGCAGCTTGTCTTCGATTTCGTGTCGGCGCAAGTCGGCTTCCTTGGTGCGCGTGATATCGACCATCACGCCGATGAGTTTGACCACGCGCCCGTCCCGCACCACCACGGTGACCAGATCGCGCAACCAGACAGCGCGGCCATCGGCGGCGACCATGCGGTATTCCATCTCATGGTTCCGGTGCTGGCGCGTGGTCGTCAGGCAATATTCAATTGCCCAGGCGCGGTCTTCCGGATGGAGATGATTTTCCCAGAACTTTGGCTCGTTGAGCCATTGTGCAACCGGATAGCCCAGCAGGCGCTCGGCCTGCTGGCTGACGAAAAGAAACTGCCACGTGACGGGGTCGGCCTCCCAGACAATGCCTTCGACCGCGTTGACCAGGGCGGTGAAACGCGCTTGCGAGGCGCGCAATTCCTCCTCGGCGGCGCGGCGGGCGGTGATGTCGATGAACGAACCGATGCGGCTGTGCAGCCGGCCTTCGGGCGTGAGCACCGGCGCGCCGGTGACCAGCACGTGGCGGTGCGTGCCGCGCGCGCCGACCAGTTCCTCCTCGTAGGTGGACGCCAGTTTCTGGTCGCGCTTGGCATGTTCGCGCCGGCCGGTTTCCAGGCTTTCGGGCGTGAAGAATTCGTGAAACGTCCGGTCTTCCAATTCCCCGGGCCCGCTGACCTCGAGCATCGCGCACATGGCGGCGTTGACGTAGATCGTGTGGCCGTCGAGTGACGTGTGCCAGATGCCGACGGCACTGTTCTCCGCCAGGGCGCGATAACGCGCTTCACTCTGGCGCAACGCTTCCTCGGCCAGCTTGCGCTCGGTGATGTCCTGGACCAAGCCGTCATAGCCGATGAGCTGGCCCCGGGCATCGCGTTTGGGAATCGGCGTGTTGCGAACCCAGCGTTTGACGCCATCCTTGCGCGTGATGCAGTGTTCGATTGAGGAAACCGGTTCACCCGCGAGCACCTTCCGCGCTTGTTCCTGAACGAGCGCGTGGTCTGCGATATCCACCATCTTGATCCAGAGATAGGGATCGGCGGCGAATTCTTCCGGCGTGTAACCGGTGACCGGTTCGCAGGCGGGGCTGTGGACGGTTTGGGTTGCCTGCCCGCCACCAAGGCGAACGGTGTAAATGTAGTCCGTGATGGCGCCGGCGATGCGCTGGTAGCGGTCCTCGCCGCTCAACGCCGGCGCCTGGCCCGAACTTTGTCCGGACTTCGCCTTCGGTTGGTTGCGGCCTTTCACA
>JBFMBT010000271.1:0-9254 GCA_040754875.1 Verrucomicrobiota bacterium
GGCTGGGGACAGCCGCGCTCCGTTTGGCACGCTTGACGCGCACTCTCCCCCTCTCATTGTCTCCTCGTCTCATTGTCTTCACCCCGCCCCTCAAACGCATCACGCATCACGCATTATTCTCTGTCTGCTCCTCCTCACTGCATCCGTTCCCGCCCAACAACCACCCGCCGACACCTGGCTCACCAATCGTTACTCTTTCCCGGCTACGGTAAAGTCGGTGCAGACCAATGAAGCGCGCTTCGCCGATTTGCGCACGGAAGTCCTTGCCGGCCGCGCCAAGGTGCTCGTGGCCGGCACCATTTCCTCCAATGCCGCCGTCGAATTATGGTGGAGCACCGATGAACCCGGCCACTGGGCCGCGCGCGATTGGAACCTCAACGCGATGGAACGTCGCGGCAACTCCTGGGAATCCCCGGTGCCGGTGGACCACCCTGATGTGCCCATTGTTTATTTCGCTCGCGCCAGAATCGGAAAGTCCGCCGAGCTTTCCCCCATGCGCGTCTTTCATCCGCGCCGCGCCGGCATGGAAGAGCCCACGCGCATCTTCTGGGCGTTCCTTGAAGGTTTCGAGGAAGGCACGGACAGTTGGACGCCGCTGGTCGATCCATCGGAAGCGAAGCCCTTGGAAACCGGCCGCCCGTCCAAGAACGGCAAGGCCGCGCTGTCCCTTCACATCCCGCAAAACAAGCGCTCCGTCAGCGTGGGCACCACGCGTTTGCGTAGCTGGCACTTCCAGCAAGGCACGGCCACCGGTGTGCGCTTCTGGGCCCGCACCCGCGCCGGCACCGGCAAGGCCCGGTTCACGCTGCAGGCCAACGCCTTCACGCCCGAGCAGAAAATCGCCGTGTGCCCGCTGGACACGGATCTGAACGATGCCTGGAAACGCGTCGAACTGCCGTTCACTCTGTTCCCCCGCCTTCCTCTCAACGAACTCGATTACTTCACCATCGAATTCATCGCCCCCGGCCCGGCCGAACTGCTCATCGACGACCTCGAACTCATCGGCCCCTGGAATTTCGACCTCAACCGGGCACCGTAGTTGATTCCGTTCGAGTAACCACGAATGGACACCAATGAACACCAATCTAAAGCGGACTCGCTATGAAGTCTTTCTTCGCGACGGTGCCCCGCATTCGTGTCGATTCCTGTCCATTCGTGGTTTTCACCTTCACTCACTCCCGCTCCACCGTCCGCTTGTACGCCTGGATGCCTTCAAAGATCGCCTTGGCCATCTGCCGCCGGTAAGCCGCGCTGTAAATCTTCCGCGCCTCCGTGCGGTCGGACATGAACCCGCCCTCGACCAGAATCGCCGGCATATCGACATACTTCAGCACGGCGAAGCGCGCGCGCCGCACGCCCCGGTCTTCCGCCGGGAGCAGCGCCGTCAATTGCTTCTGCACGTGAAACGCGAGCAGCATGTTGTTCTCGTCTTTCCGGTTCCCCGGATACATCACCGACGTGGCGCCTTCCCCGCCCGCGTTGGTGGAACTCGCTCCCGGCGGCGTGAGGCAATACACCTCCGTCCCGCTGGCGCTGCTCCGGGCCGAGTTGAAATGCAGGCTCACAAACAAATCGGCATTCAAGTTTTTGGCGACGAGCGAGCGCGTTCCCAAATCCACAAACTTGTCCGACGACCGCGTCATGATCACCTTGAACCCGGCCTCCTTGAGCTGCCGCTGGAGTTCCTGTGCCAGCATGAGCGTGTAATCCTTCTCCTGGTTGCGCCCGTCCTGGTTGCCCGGGTCCCTGCCGCCATGGCCCGGGTCGAGGCAAATCGTCATCACGCGCTCCTTGTCGCGATTTTTTGGTGGAAACAAGACGGCATGGAACACTTTGTCCAAATCCAGCGGCGAGATGCAGGCGTGACCGCCCTGGTAGGCGATGGGGAACGACAGCCACACACCGATGCCGTTGAGTTCCGCCCGGCGCGAATCCACAGTGAAAATCAGCTTCGACCACCGGCTGTTGACCTGAACGCTCTCCTCCCGCTTGAGCCACGTGAGCTTGAAGTTGTACGCCTTGGCCCAATCCGCCAGCCGCACGTAATCGCGGCCATGCAAGTGAACACGTTCCAGATTCGTCGCCGCTTGCGCCGGCTCGCTCAATACGGCAACGACCAGCAGCCAGAAAACCCGGGCAAGCTTCATGGCAGCGCAATCTGCCTGCCATGCAATTCCATTTCAAGGTTAATGGCCCGGGATGGCGGAAAACGGAAAATGATGCGATTGGACGCGGGTGACGATGCGCTGGGGTTCGGAGTCCCGCCCCGCTCGGCGGGCGGTTGGGCGTCGCCACATAAACAGGCAAAGGAGCCCGCACTATTCTTCAAACTGCAACGCCGCGGCCGGCTGAAGCCGGGACTCCAAACCACCCACTTCCAATCCACCCGTGGAAAAACGATGCGATGCATCTCCACCATACACGGACATGTTCAATCCGATGCAAATATTTCACGCTTTCGGCCAATCAAAAGGGGGGAAAACCGTTGACGCGCTTTCACGCCTTCACCTAGATTGCCCTGTCTATAACGGGATGTTTTGATTGGAAATCGGAATCAATTTAACTGAACCGCGCATGAGCAATTCTGACGCAACCATCGCTTCCAAAGGCCTCGAGGGTGTCGTCGCCGCCAAAACCCGTCTGAGCGACGTCAAGGGCGACATCGGCGAACTGATTTACTGCGGCTACAACATCAACGAGCTGGCCGGCAAGGTGTCGTTCGAGGAAGTCGTGCACCTGCTCCACTACGAGCATCTGCCAAACAAGAAGGAACTCACCGAACTCAAGGCCGCGCTGGCCACCTACCGCGAAATTCCCGAAGGCGTCGTCAAAATCATCAAGACCCTGCCCAAGGACACGCCGCCCATGCACGCCATCCGCACCGGCATCTCGGCGCTTGGGTGCTTTGACCCGCATTGCGATGAAGATTCGATGGATGCCAACCGCGAAAAGGCCATGCGGCTCATCGCGCAGATTCCCATCATCACCGCCTATTTCCACCGCCATCGCCAGGGCAAGGAACTGGTCGCGCCCGACCCGAAGCTCGGCGAAGCGGCGAACTTTCTTTACATGATCGACGGCGAAAAGCCTTCCAAGGAGAAGGAAAACACGATGGACATGTGCTACGTGCTGCACGCCGACCATGGCATGAACGCTTCGACCTTCAGCGCGCGTGTCACCATCGCCACGCTGAGCGACATGTATTCGGCCATCACCACGGCCATTGGCACGTTGAAAGGCCCGTTGCACGGCGGCGCCAACGAAGGCGTCATCAAGATGCTCCAGGAAATCGGCTCGCTGGACAAAGTCGATGCCTACATCGCCGACGCGCTGGCGCAGAAGAAAAAAATCATGGGCATCGGGCATCGCATCTACAAGGTGCTCGATCCGCGCGCGCCGCATCTCAAGCGCATGGCGCAGGTGCTCAGCGAAAAACTGGGCGACCCCAAGTGGATTCAGATGAGCGAACGCATCGCCGCGTTGATGCTCGAGAAAAAGAACCTGCACGCGAACGTCGATTTCTACTCGGCCACCGTCTATTACTCGCTCGGAGTGCCCACCGATTTGTTCACCCCCATCTTCGCCATCTCCCGCACCGCCGGTTGGACCGCCCATGTCCTCGAACAACTCGGCGACAACCGCCTCATCCGCCCGCAAAGCCAATATGTGGGGCCGGTGGGGTTGAAAGTCGCGCCGATTGAGCAAAGATCATGATAGGTGGCGGTGACCAGTTGTATGCCTAAACAAACCATCGGCTCCGTCGTCGCCAAGTCGCGCCTGTTCCAGATGCTGAACAAAGTCCAGCGCGGCCAGACTTTTGTTATCACGCGTCGTGGAAAGCCAGTGGCAATACTTTCCCCCGTGGCGGGCGAGTGTTCGACTCGTTCGCGTTCCCTTGTTCACCGTTGCCGTGCTTTGCGGGCTGTCGGCCACCGCGGACCTGAAACACTGAAGCAATTGATTTGTCGAGGAGACACCAATTGAACGGAATCAATTGGAAATAAACCCTCCCTAAGCCTTCTTAAAGCCAGAAATGAATATCCACGAATTTCAAGCCAAGCAGCTTTTGGCGCAATACAGCGTCGCGGTGCCGCAGGGGCAGCCTTGCAAGACCGTCGATGAAGCGCGCACCGCTGCCAAGGACATCTTCGCCGCCGGTCACAAACTGGCGGTAGTCAAATCGCAGATTCATGCCGGCGGACGCGGCAAGGGCACGTTCAAGAGCGGCTTCCAGGGCGGCGTCAAACTCGCCAAGTCCGTGGACGAAGTCGTTTCCCACGCGCAGAACATGCTCGGGAACGTGCTCGTGACCAAGCAGACCGGTCCCGAGGGCCGCCTGGTCAGCACCATCCTGGTCGCCAGCGCGGAGAAGATTAAGAAGGAGTTTTATCTCGCGGTATTGCTGGACCGCGCGAATTCACGCCCGCTCATCATGGCCAGCACCGAGGGCGGCGTGGACATCGAGGAAGTTGCGGCCACCTCCCCCGGGAAGATCGTCAAGGAATGGATCGACCCCGCGGTCGGCATCATGCCCTACCAGGCGCGCAAAATCGCCGCCGCGCTCGGCCTCAAGGGCGACGCCTTCAACGGCGCGGTGAAACTGGTCATGGGCGTTTACAAAACGTGGTGGGAATGCGACGCATCGATGGTGGAAATCAATCCGCTCTGCGTCGTGGAAACCGCCGAGGGCAAGGAGGCGATTGTTGCCGTCGATGCCAAGATTGGCCTCGATGACAACGCGCTTTACCGCCACCAAAACATCCAGGCCATGCGCGACCTCGCCGAGGAAGCGCCACTGGAAATCGAGGCCAGCAAGTTTTCGCTCAATTACATCAAGCTCGACGGCAGCATCGCCTGCCTCGTCAATGGCGCCGGCCTCGCCATGGCCACGATGGACATCATCCAGCATTTCGGCGGCATGCCCGCCAACTTCCTCGATGTCGGCGGCGGCGCGAGCAAGGAACAGGTCACGGCGGCCTTCAAGATCATCCTTCAGGACCCGCACGTGAAGGGCATTCTGGTGAACATCTTCGGCGGCATCATGGATTGCAACGTCATCGCCACGGGCATCGTCGCCGCCGTGAAGGAAACCGGCCTGAGCCTGCCGCTGGTCGTGCGCCTCGAAGGCAACAACGTCGCCGCTGGCAAGAAGACCCTCGCCGACTCCGGCCTGACCATCATCAGCGGCGACTCCATGGCCGACGCCGCGCAGAAGGTGGTCAAGGCGGTGGGGAAGTGAAAGGCTGCCATGACCCCAACCGAAATTCGCAGAGAATTTGCGGGACTAAGTTTGGACGAGAAAATCCAGCTTGTGGAAGACCTTTGGGACGATATCGCACTCACTCCGGAAGATTTGCCTTTGCCAGTTGCTCAAAGAAAGGAACTGGGCCGTCGCATCGAGGATTTTAACAGGAATCCCCACGAAGGAACCTCTTGGGAGCAAGCGAAGCGCGAGATACGCCAGCGTAAATGAATCGGAAACTGACATTTAAAGACAAAGCATTGCTTGCGATTGGCCGTTTGCCTGACACCGCCACAATCGAACACGTTAGCGAGCAAATTGAAATCCTCGCCGCGCTTCATCGTTCCGAAAAAGCCTCATCCCAACGTCGTGTTGTGCATCATGAAGAAATGATGCGTCGCTTTGGAATCTGTCTCCGACGGAAATCACTGAAGAGCACTCCTGGCCACACGTTCGGCCCCAAGAGATAAGCATTTTATATGTCCATCCTCGTCAAACCCGACACCAAATTACTCGTCCAAGGCATCACTGGCAGCTTTGGCGCGCGGCACACACAATTGAGCCTCGGTTACGGTACGCAGGTCGTGGCCGGCGTCACGCCCGGCAAAGGCGGCCAGTTGTTTGAAAACAGGGTGCCCATCTTCGACACCGTCGCCGAGGCCGTCAAAGCCACCGGCGCCACCGCTTCCGCCGTGTTTGTTCCCCCGCCGTTTGCCGGCGACGCCATCCTCGAAGCCGTCGATGCCGGGCTCGAACTCGTCGTGGCCATCACCGAAGGCATCCCCGTGCGCGACATGATCAGCGTCAAGCGCGCGATGCAGGGTAGCAAGACCCGCCTCATCGGGCCGAATTGTCCCGGCGTGGTGACGCCCGGCGAAGGCAAGGATTCCCAGGGCGGCTGCCGCATCGGCATTGCGCCGGGTTACATTCACAAGAAGGGCCACATCGGCGTCGTCTCGCGCAGCGGCACGTTGACCTATGAAGCCGTCTGGCAATTGACCTGCCGCGGTGTCGGCCAGTCCACCTGCGTGGGCATCGGCGGCGACCCCGTCAACGGCACCTCGCACCTGGACGTCGTCCAGATGTTCATGGATGACCCGGACACGCACGGCATCATCATGATTGGCGAGATTGGCGGCAGCGCGGAGGAAGAAGCCGCCGAGTGGATCAAGGCGCACGGCAAAAAGCCGGTGGCGGGCTTCATCGCCGGGGCGACCGCGCCTCCGGGACGCCGCATGGGCCACGCCGGCGCGATTGTGAGCGGTGGCAAAGGCACGGCGGCGGCGAAGATTGCGGCCTTCAAGGACGCGGGCATCGGCATCGCCGCCACGCCGTCGGAAATGGCGGACACGCTGCTGAAAATGATGTAACGGCAGCCATCCGCCGCGGAGCAAGGGCGCTCCCTCTGCAATCGCCGGAAGACTCGTTGCGCATGGGCCTGATTGACATCATCCTGAATCTGGTTGCCTTGTTGATCTGGCTGAACTGGCGCGGTTCGCGGTTCATCAGTCCGATTGCGCCCACGCCCCTGACGCTCCTTTCCACCCTGCGCAGCGCCGGAAGCGCCCGGGAACGCAGCGGCCTCTGGCTGGCCGGCCTGATTGGGTTGCTCCTCGGGCGAAGCATCTTCTATTGGTACATCGGCTCGGCCGCCGGCTGGACCGCGCAAATCAACCTTGGCGTCGTCACGCTCTCCTTCCGCAGCGACCTTCCGGGACGCATGCTGCTTTATTCGGTTTTCATGTTTGTGGTCGTCCTGTTCGCTTTCCACGTGTGGCTGGTGTTGCTGTCTTCGGTTAATCGCAGCCTGCCCGATACCGACTCCATGCAACGGCTCGTGCGCCTGCACCTTGGCTGGCTCACGCGACTTCCCGTCGCCGCGCAACTGGCAACCCCGTTGCTCGGCGGCGCCGTGCTCTGGATGCTCGCCAGCTTTCTGCTCGCCCGCGTGGAAATCATGCCCGCGCCCGCATCGACGCTTCATGTCGTGGAACAATCCCTCGTCATGGGACTTCGCGCGTGCCTGGTCTGGGAGCCGCTCATCATCGGCCTGCTGCTGCTCTACATGGTCAACAGCTACGTTTATCTAGGGCAACACCCGTTTTGGGAATTCATCGAACAAACGGGCAAGAACCTGCTTCACCCGCTCAAATCGCTCCCCTTGCGCGCGGGCAAGGTGGATTTCGCTCCCATCCTGGGCGCCGTGGCCGTGTTCGTTCTGGCGCGGGGCGTGGATCTCGGGCTGACGCATCTCTATCAGCGGCTGCCGCTGTGATTCAGCCCTTCTTCCCGTCGGATTCCTCTTCCTCGTCCGGGCTGTTCAACACCTCCTCCACGAGCTGCAAAATCTCCGGTCCGGAAAACGGTTTTGCGATGGTGCGGCGCGCACCGAGCTTGCGCGCCCAATTGAGGTAATCTTTGATGGTGCTGCCGGTCATCGCGATGATTTTCACCCTGGGCGTGCCCCGGTGCAGGTCCATGATGGTGGTCAACCCCTCCTTCTCCGGCATGTGAATGTCCGTGATCATCAAGTCCACCGGCGCCTGCCGATGAAGCTTCACCGCCTCCTCGCCGTTGACCGCGACCACAACCTTATGCCCGGCGTGACGCAATAACGCCTCAAGCGTCTCGCGAATCGGATCTTCGTCGTCCACCACCAGGATGCGTGCCATGCTGCCCTTTCCAGTTGCCGGTTGACAATACACGCGCTGCCAGTTGGGATGCAAGCCGGCTTCGACATTTACAGGCACGTACGGAACGCTTGGGTTCCGCCTCCACCGGAACGTTTCAACGAATTGAAATGAGCGTGCCAGCGCAGTGAGGGGCGCGGCGTTTACGCCGCTTCAGCGCCGAAAAATGTTGCGTTGTTTTGCCTTCAAATGCAGTCGATCAACCACGTTGAAGCGGGCTATGGCGGATCCAATAATCCTGTAGCCGCATTTTGTTTGGTCGCCAGGAGCGCGGCGTTCACGCCGCTTCAACGCCGCCAGCACAAACCACGCTGAAGCGGGCTGAAGCCCGCGCCCCGCTAGCAGCCATAGTTAAACTTTAACCGCCCTAAAGCCCGCGCCCCTGCATTTACGCCGACCGCAATCGGGGAAAAAACTCCTGCGCGGTCGCACACGTCGCCACGCTCAATTCCTCCAACGAACACCCTTTCACCTGCGCCACCGCCTCCGACAATTCCTTCACGTACGCCGGCTCGCAACGCTTGCCGCGATACGGCACCGGCGCGAGAAACGGCGAATCCGTCTCCAGCATGAATTTGCCCAACGGCGTGGCGCCAATCGTCGCGCGCACTTCCGCCGCGTTCTTAAACGTCGCAATGCCCGTGAAACTCACCAGCGACCCGATGGCCAGCACGCGTTGCATCATCGCCGCGTCGCCCACAAAGCAATGGAACACGCCGCGCACCCTGTTCGCGAACGGCTGTAATTGCGCCATGGTCTGCTCGAAGCAATCGCCGCGCGTGTGAATCACCACGTTCAATCCCGTTTCCGCCGCCACTTCAAGTTGCTGCTGAAACACCTCCGCCTGCCGGCGCTTGCAATGGTCGTCTTCTTCCGCCGTGCCGCCGCTGGCGCTGGGCAACCGGTAGTAATCCAGCCCGGTTTCGCCAATGGCGACCACCTTGGGATGCGCCGCCAGCGCGCGCAGTTCACCGCGAATATCCGCCGGCGCGCGCACGGCATCGTTCGGATGCCAGCCAATCGTGGCGTAAACATTGGCGAATTGTTCTGCCAGTTCAATCGCGCGCCGGCTGCTTTCCAGATCCGTGCCGATGCTGACAATTTTCGCGATGCCCGCCCGCTGTGCGCGCTCCACGATTGCTGCCAGTTCGGCCGCAAAATCCGGATAATCCAGATGCGCGTGTGTATCGTAAAAGACGGCCATACTTGTTGATTTTAACGGGACTCAAAAACCCGCGCACGCATTGTGTCGCCCTGGGGTGAACTCCGCAACGAAAACACGGTATTTCCGGTTGATTTCCGCCGAATTCGCGTGCATGCTG
>JBFMBT010000272.1:0-9201 GCA_040754875.1 Verrucomicrobiota bacterium
GTTTGACGGCGTCACTCACGGGGCACGGACGCTTGCGACGCGCGAGGAGCGCGAGCGCCACAACGCCGCGATGAAACCGTTGAACGAACGCCGGGCGAAGGTCATGGCGGAAAAAACAACTCTGGAAAAGTCGATTCTTGCCCGGGCCGATTCGTTGGCGCCCACGCCAACGCCGCGTCCACCGCCGAGCGCGCGTTTGACGGAGGAAACGTTTGCGCCCGTGGAGGCGCGCTTCGTGCGTTTCACGATGCTCGCCAATTCGGACAACGCGCGGACCGCGAGCAACACGAGACTGGATGAATTCGAGGTGTGGACGGCGGGGAGCAGTCCGCGCAACGTGGCGCTTGCCGCCAACGGCGGGAAGGCCGAAGGCGCCGCGGGCCGCGTGGCCAAGGACTTCGACGGCGCGTATGGCGCGGAACTGGCGAATGACGGAAAGTTCGGCGCGGCGTGGATCGTGGGCAACCCCGCCGTGCTCACGGTGACATTGGCGCGCGCGGAAATCATTGAGCGCGTCAGTTTTTCCTACGACCGCATCTCGATGTCCGACAAGCCGATTCCTGGCCGCGGCCCGTGCGTGATCGAGTATGAGATTCACGTGTCATCGGACGGCCAGAACTGGCGCAAGGTGGCGGATTCGCTGGAGCGCGCGGCGTTCAACACCGCCCTGGCGGAGGAACGGCGCCGCCGCGCAGTGACCACAGCCGAGGATGAAACGCAACTGGCAGGATTGAATCGGGAAATTGCGGCCATTGATGCTGAAATTCGCAAGGTGCCCGGGTTGCCTTCGGTGTGGGCGGGGCGCATGGCGCAACCGGAAACGCGCACCGTCGTCTTTCGCGGCGGCGACCCGATGAAGCCCGGCGATGAAGTGAAGCCAGCGAGTCTGGAAGTGCTGGCGCCCGCGGCCAAACGCTATGAACTGGCGGCTGATGCGCCCGAAACCGAGCGCCGCCTCGCGCTTGCGAAATGGATTGCGAGTGACGACAATCCCATCACCGCGCGCGTGCTGGTGAATCGCGTCTGGCAGCATCATTTCGGCACGGGAATCGTCGATACACCCAGTGACTTTGGCTTTCTCGGCAGCAAACCGACGCACCCGGAACTGCTGGACTGGCTGGCGCGCCGGTTGCAGCAACACGGCTGGAAGCTCAAAGCATTGCATCGGGACATCCTCCTTTCACAAGCGTACCAGCAGGCGGCCACATTCCGCGATGAGGCGGCACGGGCGGACAAGGATGCGCGACTGCTTTGGCGTTTTCCGCCGCGCCGGTTGGGAGCGGAGGAGGTGCGCGACACGATGTTGCGCATGGCGGGCAAGCTCGATTTGCGCATGGGCGGCCCGGGTTTTCAGCTCTACGACCACAACTCAGACAACGTTTCCACTTACACGCCGCTCGACAAGGTCGGCCCGGAAACCTACCGCCGGGCCGTGTATCATCACAACGCGCGCGCGTCGGTCATCGATGTGCTCAGCGACTTCGATTTGCCGGACAATGCCTTCACCGCGCCGAAACGCGCCAACACCACGACGCCGTTGCAGGCGCTCACTTTGTTGAACCACAGCTTCACACTGGACATGGCACAATACTTTTCTGAACGCATCGCGAAGGAAGGGGGCGAGGACCCGGCGGCGCAGGTGAACCGCGCGTATGCCATCGCATTTCAACGCGCGCCGTCCTCGAAGGAACGCGCCGCGGCTGTGAAACTGGTCCAAGCGCACGGCCTGCCGGCGTTCTGCCGGGCGCTGCTCAACGCCAATGAACTGCTTTACCTTGAATGAAAGCTGACGCCCTTTCCCAGACGCGGCGCGCGTTCCTGTCACGCATGACCACCGGCTTTGCGGGCGTCGCGCTCACGCAGTTGCTGGCCGATGACTTTCTCGCCGGCGCGCTGGCGGCGGAGCCATCGGCGTGGTCTCCAGGCCAGCCGCAATTCACGCCCAAGGCGAAGCAGGTCCTGCAAATCTTCTGCCCCGGCGCGGCGTCGCACGTGGACCTGTGGGATTACAAACCGCAGTTGGAAAAGCTGGATGGCAAGCCGCTGCCCGGCGAAGAGAGCTTCGTGAGTTTTCAGGGCAAGAACGGGCCGTTGATGAAATCGCCGTGGCCGTTCGCACCGGGCGGGCGCAGCGGCAAGCACATTTCCTCGATGCTGCCGCACATGGCGCGGCACGTGGATGACATCGCGTTCATTCACTCGATGACGTCGCGCACGAACACGCACGGCCCGGGCTGCATCTTCATGAACTCGTGCTTCACGCGCGAAGGGTTTCCCAGCGCCGGATCGTGGGTCAGTTACGCGCTCGGCAGCATGAATCAAAACCTGCCCACCTTTGTTGCCATCCAGGACGTGCGCGGCGAGCCGCCCAACGGCAAGGCGAATTGGGCGAACGGTTTTCTGCCCGCGCAACACCAGGCCGTGGCGATGGCGGCGCAACAGCCGCTGCGCAACCTGGCGCGGCCTGATGCAATCACGGCGGGTGAAGAGCAGGCCACGCGCGATTTCCTGAAACTCATCAACGATCAACATGCCGCGCGCCATCCCGGCGAAGGCGAATTGCGCGCCCGCATGGCGGCCTATGAACTGGCGGCGCGCATGCAACTGGCCGCGCCGCAAGTCTCCGATTTGTCACGCGAACCGGCGCATGTTCATGCGGTTTACGGCACCAGTGACCGGAACACGCTCAAGGCCGCCTACGCGCGCAATTGTTTGCTGGCGCGCCGTTTCCTCGAGCAAGGCGTGCGGTACGTGAGCCTTTATTGTTCTTCGCGCGCTTCCGCGGTGGACGGTTTGCTGAACTGGGACGCGCACCGCACGCTCAAGGCCGACTACGAACGTCATTGCCCGATCTTCGATCAGCCCACCGCCGCGCTGCTCACGGACCTCAAGCAACGCGGCATGCTAGACCATGTCCTCGTGCTGTGGACCACCGAATTCGGACGCATGCCCACGCGCCAGGAAAGCACGCTGGGCCGCGACCATAATCCCGACGCGTTCACGTGCTGGATGATGGGCGCCGGCATCAAGGGCGGCATCAGCCATGGCGCAACCGATGATTTCGGCCGCCGGTCCGTGGACAAGATTGCCACGCCATACGATTTCTACGCGACCGTGCTGCACCTCCTCGGCCTGGACCACGAGAAGGTCACGTACTACCACAACGGCAGCAACCGCCGCCTGACCGATGTCCACGGCCACGTGCTTCAGGAAATTCTCGCCTGAGTTGTATTTGTGCTGACAGTGCGCGCGGAGTCGTGGCAGATTTCCTTTGTCATGCCGCCTCGGAAACGAATTGATATTCGCGCCCTTGCCAAAGACCCGCGCTTCATTTCGGGCATCTATAATTATTGCGACCGCTGGTGTGAACGCTGCCCGCTATCTTCCCGTTGCCTGAATTACGCCATGGAGAAAGCGAGCGACGAAGGCGATCCCGAGGCGCGCGACGTGCGCAACGAGAAATTCTGGAACAAACTCCACGACGTGTTCGCGCAGACGCGCGAGATGGTGGAGGAAATGGCGAAAGAGCAGGGGATCGACCTCACCAATCTGGACACCGCCGAGGCCCGCGCCGCCGAACGCCGCGAGCGGCGCGCCCTCGCCAAGGAACGCCCCATCATCAAGGCCGCCAACGCCTACATCAAAATGGTGGACGACTGGTTCGACGAGGAGGTCGGCCTGCTCGAGGCGGAGAGCCAGGGGTTCATCGCCAAGGCAAAGCTGGGCGTGCGCGAAGTGCTCAAGGAAGCCACGGAACTCAAGGACGTCGTCGAGGTCATCCGCTGGTATCAATTCTTCATCAGCGTGAAGCTTCAGCGCGCCATCACTTCGCGGGCCGATGAAGATGCGGACGCGGAAGAACGGGAATTCCCGCGCGACTCGGAAGGTTCGGCGAAAATCGCGCTGATTGCCCTGGACCGCTCGATCGAGGCGTGGGTCGCCATGCGCACGCGTTTTCCCGAGAAGACCGATGACATCCTGGATGTCCTGGTGCACCTCGACCGCCTGCGCCGCGCCGTGGAGAAGACCTTTCCCGACGCGCGCAAGTTTGTCCGCCCGGGCTTCGACACCGGCGGCAAACCCGTCGAAAGCGAGTGATCGCTACTTCTTGAAAAACGGGAACAACGCCGCCAGTTCCTCTTTGCCCGGCTGCCGTCCGTATTCGCAAACTTCAAACGCCTCGGCATGCTTGATCTTCGCCGCCGCGTCCTTGCCATACCACGCCTCGAGTTTGCCGCGATACTTGTCCGCGAGCGCCAGGTTGCGGGACGCATGCCCCGCGCGCACCTGCGCCACGCGTTTCTTCCGTTGCTCCGGCGTCTTGGGCACCAGTCCTTCGTGCCCATTAGCGCCGCCCTCCAGAAACTGCGACTCCATCACCGCCAGCGCATCGAGCTTCTTGTCGATGACCGAGTCGATGGATATCGCAACGTCCGGATTCGATGGCTGCGGTTTCTGAAACCGGTCCGTGTAATACATGAACACGGGATTCTTCGTCAGTGGCGGCGTGTCCGGGCAGATGAACGGCACCGTCACCATGTAGGCGGCGTCCTGCACCAGAATTCCCGTGTACCGATGGTCCGGGTGATAATCATTCGGCCGCGGCGCAAGCACCAGGTCCGCATTCCACTCGCGAATGAGCCGCGTGATCTTCCGGCGCGTTTCCAGGTTTGGCTCCAGTTCGCCGTCATGAATGTCCAGCACTTCCACGGTGGTGCCCAGGATGCGCGATGCCTCCTCCACTTCCTTCTTCCGGCGCAGCGCCAGCGGCCCGCCCGCCTCGCGCCAATGACCGATGTCGCCGTTGGTCACCGAAACGAACTTCACCTTGTGCCCTTGCGCGGCCCACAGCGCGCCCGTGCCGCCGGCCTGCAATTCGCAGTCATCAGGATGCGCTCCGAAACAAATGATCCGCAACTCGGCGGCTTGCGATTGGCTTCCAAGAATGGCGAAGGCACAGAGGGCCAGGAACAGGCTTATGGTTTTCATACTGGATGTCCGGTGTGCCCTTAGAAATACGCCAACCGACTTCGGCCTGCCAGCCAAAACCACGAGCAGATGGTTCGGTTCGAACCTTGAAGCTTCCCTGAGGCTTGGAGTTTGAATGTTGATGCTTCTCAATTCATCACCAGCAAGATTCCCATTCCCACGACAATCGTCAGCACCGTCACCGGTATTCCGTATTTGGCGTAATCCCAGAATCCCACCTCGACGTGCCCGCGCGCTGATTCCACCACGATGATGTTCGCCACCGAGCCCAGGATCGTCAGGTTCCCCGCAAACGTCGTGGCCAATGCCATCACCTTCCACATCAACTCGGGATTGGAGAAGCCGCCGATCCATTTGCCCGCGACCAATACAAATGGCACGTTGGAAAACACATTCGATCCCAATACGGAAAACCACGCCAGATTCCACGCCTGCGACCCGGTGGTGGTGCCGAACACGCCGCGGACCTTGGTGTAAATCTGGTCGGGCAACCCCGTGCTGTTCAGTCCTTCGACCACGACGAACAGCCCCGCGAAGAACAGCAGCAGATGCCAGTCCACCAGCTTCAATACGTCGTGCGTGTCGCGCCGCGCCAGCACCATCACGAGCGCCGCGCCGCCCAGCGCCGTCCACGCCAGGTTCAGCCCGGCGAGGAATCCGACGAACACCAGTGCCAGCACTGTGCCCGTGATGCGCAACAACCGCGTGTCCATTTTTCGCTCCGTCGCCTCACCGATGTGAATCGACACGCCCGCCAGCATCTTCCGAAATCCATAACTCAAAATGGCGTATTGAATCGCCAGGCCGGCCGCCGCCGCGGGCAACAGTGACGCGGCGAATTGCGCGAACGGAATCTTTGACAAATGCCCGATGATCATGTTCTGCGGGTTGCCCACCAACGTCGCCACGCTGCCGATATTCGCGCTCATCGCCAGGGCCAGCAAATAGGGGAGCAGGGGAAGCTTGCCGCGCGCAACCACGGCCACCACCAGCGGCGTCAGCATGAAACAGACGGTGTCGTTCACCAGCAGCGCCGACAACCCGCCTGAGGTCAGTATCAGATACAACAACAACCGCTGCGGCGTTCCCGCCTGGCGCAACACCCAGTCCGCCGTCCAATCAAAGAACCCCGCCAGGAACAGATACGCTGAGATCAAACTCATCCCCAGCAACAACACCAGCGTGTCGTAATCCACCGAGCGGTACGCCTGTTCGGGCGTCATAACTCCCGCCGCCACCATCAACACCGTGCCCAGCAACGCCGCCGCCGGCCGGTTCAACGGCAGCACCTTCAGCCGCCGCCCGCTGATGAGGAGATAGGTGAAACCGAAGATCGCGATGGCGACCACTTCTCGTTGAAGCTCAGTCATTCAATGCGCCGGCTCAACCACCGTCCGCGCGCGGCCGTATGCAAAGCCACGCCGCCCCCTCCCGCAAGCGCAAATCCGTTTTGGAACGCGTCCATGTCGCTACCTCGCGGTGATGGGCGCGGGGACCGCCGGCTCCACCACCGCGAACCGGCCCGACTTGCCATCGGTCCAGAAAAGGACCGAACCATCGTGGGCGCCGGCATAGACGGTCTTGGCATCAGGCGTGGCGGCGAGGGAGTAGAGAATGTCAGTGCCACTGCCGATGGTGCGTTCGCGGCCACCGGAGGAACGTTCGGCGCCGGTGTGGGTTTTCAATTCGGTGTAGTTGAAAACGACGCCGGATTCGTTGGCGGCGAAAACATTCTTGCTGTCGGGCGTCCAGGCGAGCGCGGTGATGCCGGCCTTGGGATTGTCGCCGAGCGTGGCGACCTTCTCCCTGGTCTTGACGTCCCAGACCTTGATTTCCTTGTCGGGGCCGCCGCTGACAAGTTGCGTGCCCTCGCCGTTGAAGGCGACGGCATAGATGGCGGAAGTATGGCCTTCGAGGCGGGCGAGTTCCTTGCGGGAATCGAGTTCCCAGACCTTGACGAGCTTGTCGCCCGAAGCGGTGGAGAGGAGCTTGCCGTCCTTGCTCAACGAGAGATCGAAAATGGTGTCGTTATGCGCCTGCCAGGAGGCGATGGCTTTGCCGGAAGCGGATTCAACGAGGCGGACGAAGCCGCTTTGCGCGGTGAAGCCATCGGCGGCGATGAGCGTGGCGCCGTCAGGCGTGAATTCCAGTGCGGTGATGCGATCCATCAGGCCCTCGGTGATTTCGCGCGCGGGGTTGAAGCCGGCGGTGTTCCACAAAATGACGCGCCGAAAACTGCCGGAGGCGAGCCATTTGCCATCGGCGCTCCAGGCGAGGGATTGGACCGGATCGGGATGGCTTTGCAGTTCGTGCAGCACGGGCTGGTTGGTCTGGCCGACGGCGCAAATGGAAATGCGATTGGCGCGGGCGACGGCAAGCGATTTCGCGTCGGGCGACAGGGCCAGCGCCAGCACCGGATGGTAGGAAGCGGGCAGGGGAGTGAGCGTGACGGGCTTGATGGTGAGGCCGGTTTCGGCGAGAGCAGCGGCGTCCCATTTGGCGCCGGCTTTGACCCAGGATTTGAGCAGGTTGATTTGATTGTCGGCGAGCTGCTTCTTGGGCGGCATGTGGGGATCGGCGTCGGCGGCCAGGGCTTTTACCAGGGCGCTGGCGTCCGGTTTGCCGGACTTGAACGCGGGGCCGTTGTCGCCGCCTTTGAGGGCGCGCTCGCGGGTGGCGAGGGAAAGGCCGCCCTTTTCCTTTTCGTCATTGTGGCAGGAGAGGCAGTTGACGCGGAGAACTTCCATCGCCTGGGAGGTGGTGTCGTCCTTTTTGCCGGCGGCGTAAGCAGGAGGCAAATTCCAAAATCCAAACAACAAACTCCAGAGAAGCAACAAGGGGGAAATCCGAATACCGAATGCCGAAGGACGAAAGAAATCCGAAAGGCGAAGGCCGAAAGGCAGATTCGATGCGGATTGAAGGGCGGTGGGGCAGCAGGTTGGAAACCTGCGATACAGCAGGTTGGAAACCTGCGCTACGTGGGCGGCCAACGTCGGCTTGTGATACTTACGGGGCACGGATATCTGACGTTTGGGTGGTGCGGGTATTCACGGTGTCAAGGGCGGCGGATCCAGCCGCCGCCGACCACGAGATCGTCCTGGTAGAAGACGCAAGCCTGGCCCGGCGTGACGGCGCGTTGGGGGACGTGCAGGCGGACGGTCGCCTCGCCATGGGCGGTGGCCGTCACCGTGGCGGCGGTGCCGGGATGGTTGTAACGAATCTTGGCGGTGACTTCGAGCGGGCCCGCGGGTTCATCGAAGGGAATCCAGTTGCAGCGCTCGACGATGAACTCGGCGCGTTCCAGCATGGTTTCGTCGCCCACGATGACGCGGTTGTTGGCGGCATCCAGGTCAATGACATAAAGCGGCCTGGGCGCGGAAATGCCGAGGCCCTTGCGCTGGCCGATGGTGTAAAACTCGATGCCTTCGTGGTGGCCCAGGACGCGGCCGGCGGTGTCCACGATCTCGCCCTGGTGTTTCTCGGCCAGCTTCGCCAGGGTGAGGAACCGGCCGTAATCCTTGTCCGGCACGAAGCAGATTTCCATGCTCTCCTCCTTGTCGGCGGTCTTGAGCTGGCATTCGCGGGCGACTTCGCGGGCGTCGCTCTTGGTCTTTTCGCCCAGCGGGAACATCGAGCGGGCGAGTTGATGCTGTTTCAAGGAAAAGAGGAAATAGCTTTGGTCTTTGCGTGGGTCGCGGCCGCGTTTCAGGAGGGTGCGGCCGCTGTTCGGATCCTTTTCGACGCGCGCGAAGTGGCCGGTGGCGATGAAGTCGGCGCCGAGCTGGCGGGCGCGTTCGATGAGCGTGCCGAACTTGAGGCGTTCGTTGCACATGACGCACGGGTTGGGGGTGCGGCCGGCCTTGTATTCCTCGGCGAAGTAATTGATGACCTGCTTCTGGAACTCCTCGGCCTCGTCGATGAGATAGTAGGGGATGCCGAGCTTGTGGGAGACGGCGCGGGCGTCCATGACGGCCTGGGGGCCGCAGCACTTGTCCTCGGCGCGCGAGACGCAATCCTGGGGCCACAGCTTGAGGGTGACGCCGACGACGTCGTAGCCCTGCTCCAGCAACAACGCGGCGGTGGCGGAGGAATCGACTCCGCCACTCATGCCGACCAAGACTCTGGTTTTTTTAGTGTCCGACACAGTGGACCAAGATAGCGGGGGAATTGAGGCGTTGTAAAGCGTGGGGGGCTGGCCGAAACGGTGGCGTG
>JBFMBT010000273.1:0-9178 GCA_040754875.1 Verrucomicrobiota bacterium
CCATTTGTCTGTCCCTGATTTTTCTGTCAGCCCTCCGTTTCGGATTTATTTCGTCCTTTGGCCTTCGTCATTCGTCATTTCCCTCGCCTACTGTTCCGTCTTCTTCAACTTGGCCAGAAACGAACTCTCCGGGAACTTGGTGCCCGGACACCGCGTGTGGACCACGTTGATCTGCTGATGCGTCTTCACCGCGCTGACTGAGAGTCCACAGCGCTTCATCAAAACGCGCACCAGATTCTCCAGACTGCGCATTTGTTTTTCCGTCGGCTTCGTCTCGTCGAAATTTCCAATCAGACAGATGCCCAGCGCCACCTTGTTCTGGCTTTCTTCCCGCAGATGCCCGCCGTCGAGTTGCTCGTGCCAGCGGTTGCCCACGGCAATCTCGCCATCGCCCATCCCGTTGCCGTTGCCGATGAGGAAATGATAGGCCAGCCCGTTTTCCATGTGGCGCTCCTCGCGATGATAGCGGTCGAGCGACTTCAAACTGCCTTCGTCCACGCCGCTATGATGAAGCACGACATATTTCCACCGGGGCGAAACTTGTGCGGCGTCAATCGCCCTTTGAACCGGAGCGCTCAGCAAAGGCACGGTTTCCTTCGCCGGAATGACCAGTTTCTGGCCGATGATGACCTTCGTGTTGCGTGAAATGCCGTTGCGCGCCGCGAGTTGCGCCGGCGTGAGTTTGAACTGGCGCGCGATGCCGTACAGCGTGTCGTTGCGCTTTACCACATAGGTCTGCTCCGCGCCCAACGTGCCAACGCTCACGAGCCAGACCAGAACGCACCCGCCCATCCATCCCCGCAAAACGCCTCGAATGATGTTTCGTTCGTGGCTCATTTCACTTACACCGTTAACACATCCACACCACCACGTGCGAGAAATTTACGCCCCCGCAATTGAGGTGTGACACGGAGTGCGATCTGAACGTTTGTATCTCTCGCACACCGCGCCCCACCGGTCAAACAAGCAGTGCGCGCCAACGCTCCACCGCTCCATCACTCCGTTCCACGCCTCGCCACCCTCAAATAATGACTTTGCCAAAAAAATGATTTTGCCTCCCTCCCAAAACTTTGAACCTTGAACCGGAATTCCAAACTCTTCCTTCTTGCCCCTCCCGCCATCCACCGGTTAATTACCCACCCAATGGATGCCCCTCGCCAGCGGCTCTGCGTGGTCACGCCGTGTTTCAATGAAGCCGAAGTCATCGGCCCCTTTTACTCCGAACTCAAGGCCGTCCTCCAATCGCTCGCCGACCTCGAACACCAGATCCTGTTCATCGACGATGGCAGCACCGATGGCACGCTCGATCAATTGAACGCGCTGGCCGCGCGCGACCCCGCCGTGCGTGTCTATGCGCTCTCGCGCAATTTCGGCCACCAAATCGCGCTCACCGCCGGACTCGACGCCGCCGATGCCGACGCCGTCGTCATGATGGACTCCGACCTGCAACATCCGCCGTCGCTCATCCCCGAGATGGTCCGCCTCTGGCGCCAAGGCAACGACGTCGTCTCCGCCGTGCGCCGCACCACCGCCGACGCCTCGCCGCTCAAGTCGCTCAGTTCGTCCCTGTTCTACGGCCTCGTCAACCGCCTGTCAGACACGCGCATTGTCCCGGGCGCGGCGGACTTCTGCCTGCTCTCGCGCCGCGCGCATGCGGCGTTGTGCCAGTTGCCGGAGCGGCATCGCTTCCTGCGCGGGATGGTGTCGTGGATTGGTTACCCGCGCACGTTCGTCGAGTTCACCGCGCCGCCTCGCGCGGCCGGGCAATCGAAATACACGCTGGCGCGCATGATGAAACTCGCGCTCAACGCCACGTTCTCCTTCTCCATTGTTCCCCTGCGACTGGCGGCGCAACTCGGGCTGCTCGCCGTGTTCCTCAGCCTCGTGCACCTCGTGTTCATTCTCATCGCGTGGTTCCGCGAAACGCTCGTGCCCGGCTGGGCGACGATTGTTTTCCTCGTCACGTTCCTCGGAGGCGTGCAACTCGTCTTCATCGGTGTCCTCGGTGAATACCTCGCCCGCATCTTCGAGGAAGTGAAACAACGCCCCCTCTACCTCTTAAAGCAATCGCCTACGGATCCGCCGCGCCCCGGCTCGTCGCGGGAGCCGAACGCCTGAAACCGTCCGTTATCGGGCAGAAGCGGGCAGAAGCGGGCGGTTTGCTGCAAAGCCTGCAAACAGTAGTTTGCAGAGTTTGCACAATTTGCAGCATTTGCGGGGAGATCGACGGCTTACAATGGACCATGCCGTTTGCTGTTGAGTTTGCGGGACGGTTGTGTCATTCGTAGGGCAGGAACCCCGCTATGAGTCCGAGGAACTTCATTTGTCCAATGGCTGGAGCAGTGCTGCTGGCGTGCGCCGCAACAGTGCCCGGCCAAACGGCCGATGTGCGCGTCGTGCACCAGCGGACAAAGGAACCCGTGGACAATGTGAGCGTCGTCGTTCGCATAGGACGGAATGACGCAAACCCGCTTCTGCGCGGCAGGACCGATGCACAGGGGCGCTACACCGTCAGACTGGACGCCGCCAAGGAAGGAGCGATCCAAGTGGCAGTCCACAAGGAAGGGTTCGCGCCCCAAGCCATGTCCTGGCCGGGGGCCGGCGCGATACCAAGGACAGTGACGCTGGAGTTGCCGCCGAACCAGACCGTAGGCGGCTTGGTGAAGGACGAGTCGGGCAAACCGGTGGCCGGTGCGCGGGTGAATATTTCATTTCCCCAACGGCTGACGGGGCCGCGCGTGCCGCTGGACGATCATCCGATCATGACCGACAACGAGGGCCGCTGGCGTAGCGACATCGTGCCCGCCGGCGTGGAATATGTGCGCGTAAGCGTCACGCACCCGGACTATCTGGCCGGAGAATCCGAGCCGCCCGGATTGGAAAGCCTCCAGACGGAACGGGCGGTGCTGACGATGCATTCGGTCCTGGGATTGCGCGGCGTGGTGCTGAACCCACAAGGGAAGCCGGTTGCCGGCAGCAAAGTAACGCTTGGCGGCCAGTACGGCATCATGCCGGGACGCGATACGAAAACGACGGAAACCGGCACCGACGGGACCTTCACCTTTGCACAACTCAAGGCCGGGCCGATCAGCCTGGGAGCGGTAGCCGCCGGGTTTGCGCCGGCGTATGCAACGGTGGAGTTCAAGCCGGGCGCGCCACCGGTTGAGTTGAAATTGGGCGGACCGCACACATTGCGCGGGCGCGTGACGGATTCAACGGGACGGCCGCTGGCGGGCGTGCAGGTGCGGGTCAACGCATGGCGGGGCTTTCGTTATCCGGGCCTGGAGTTTTCCACGGATGCCGAGGGCCGTTACGCGTGGACCAATGCGCCTGCGGACGAGGTGGAACTGGATTTTTCCAAGGGCGGGTTCATGCCGGCGATTTTCCAACGGTTCACCGCCGGGCCGACCGAACACGTCATTGCCCTGAGTCCGCCATTGAGAGTTTTGGGCTCGGTCGTGGACGCCGATTCGAGCGAGCCCATTCCGAGCTTCAAGATCACTGGTGGATGGCCGAAACAGGTCTTTGATCCAGCCGGTGGACTGCGGACTCAAGGTGCGGAGTGGTCGTCCTCAAGCACGAAGTCTTTCACCGGCGGGCGCTACCAGATGGATTTCACCCGGCCGCTCGTCGCGGGAACAAGGGTTCCATACGACTTCGTGCTCAAAGCAGAAGCCCCCGGTTACGCGCCGGGCGTTTCCGAAGTCATCCGCCACGATGCCGGCGAGGCGACGTGGGATTTCAAATTGCGGAAAAGCGTGCCGTGGACTGGCCGCCTCAAATTGCCGGATGGCAAACCCGCCGCCGGCATGACGGTTCACTACACGACCACGATTTATAATTTTCGTTTGAGAAACGGCTTCCTGGAGCGCGGCACACGAATGGAATCCGTGACAACCGACAGCGAAGGACGGTTCACCATCCCGCAACAGACCGAGCCAGTACACTTCCTCGCCGTGAATGACCCTGGTCTGGCAAAACTGGAAAATCAGCGCCCGGGTGACAAAATTCCGGACCTCCAAATGGAGGCGTGGGGAACAATCGAAGGCGTGCTCACCGTCAACGACCGTCCGGCGCCGAACCAATTGGTGGCACTTTGGTACCCGGCAACGGCCACCGGCGCTCCATCCATTGGCCAGTTCTTCCTGAATTATCAGGCGTCCACCGATGCAGCGGGGCGGTTTCGCTTTGACCGTGTGATCCCGGGTGAACTGGCGGTGGCTCGCGTAGTCCGTCCGGAGCGGATGATCGGAATGACCTCAAGCGGTTCGGAGGTTTGGGGCGCCTGCCGGTTGACGGTGGTGCGACTGAAGCCCGGCGAACTGGTCAAAGTCGAGGCGGGCAGTACCGGGCGCGCGGTCACCGGCCAATTTCTTTCGCCCGCGGAACTCAAGGTCCCCGCGGATTGGCGTTACTCGAGTTTCAAAATCCTGCGCAAATTGCCCGAGATTCCCCTGCCCCGGGACACGACGCGCGAGCACCAACAGGCGTGGCTGGAGAAGTGGTTTTGGTCGGCGGACGGCGAACCTTACCGCATCTGGGCCGGCGGCACGCCGCAAGTCGGTCCCACCGGGCATCTCGCCCAGGATTTGCACGGCTGGAGCCTAAACATCGGACCTGACGGGGCCTTTCGCATCGACGACCTGCCACCCGGCGAGTACACACTGAGTGGATACCTCTTCGCGCCGCCAGCTTCACGGTCCATGCCGGTGGTTAATGCCATGGGCCAGTTCTCCCAAGTTGTGACGGTTCCCGAGGGGCCACCGAACGAGCCCGTTCAATTGGGCGAACTGCCACTGGCGGTCAAAGAAGCCCGACGGACGGAAGCATTCGCACGGGCGGTCGCGGCGGCCGGAGCGGCACGGGGCCTGGAGGTTCCGGCTGCGGAGCCCAGCGAAAAGCAGAGCGTCACAGCGGGCCTCAGAGCCGCCTACACGAAAATCAGCCCGGGCGGCGCCGTCGCAATTTATGTGCGCGCGAGAATCGCGCCGGGTTATCACATCTACGGGCTCGATCGCTCCGGCGGAGACAACGTGCCAACAACCTTGAAACTCATCCTGCCCAAAGGCGTGACGACGGCGGGCAATTGGACCGCGCCGCCGCCCAGGATGAACGCCGACAAAACTCGCGTGTACGCAAAAGAGGTGACATTCCAGCGCCTCTTAAACATTGGCAAGGATGTGCCCCCCGGGCCGCTGAACATCAAATGCGACTTGAATTATCAGGTGTGCAATGAACAAGCGTGCTGGCCGCCAGCCACAATTCCCTTGGAAATCTCGCTCGACGTGATAAGTTCCCCCTGACTCCCGATGAAAGGATCGTCTTCATTCCTGGCGACAGCCCTGGCACTGCTGTGCATTGCACTTGGCGCCTCGGGTCGCGATCTGGGCGAACTCAGGGCGCTTTACATCGGCGATACGAACAGTCCACGCGCCAGGGAGTTTCAGGGTTTTCTCAAGGCCAATCTGGCAACGGTCGAAACCGCCAGCCGGCGGGAATTCAATCCAAAGGCGGCGGCGGGCTTCGATGTGGTGTTGCTCGACTGGCCGCAAGGCGAAGAGGCGCGGCTGGACCGCCAGTTGCGCGCGCCGTTGGGCGATCGCGATAAGTGGGACAAACCGACCGTGCTGCTCGGCAGCGCGGGCTTGAACCTGGCCGTGGCGTGGAAAGCCAAGGGCGGGATTGGGTGAACGTGCCTCTATCCATTCGCGTACGGGCTACGCGATCATCAACTGTTCAAGGAACCGATTCCGATTGATTCCAGCCGCAGCGTCCGGCAGCCGACGCCCGATGACTGGAAACCGGCGCTCAAGGATGTGCAAATCACGGTTTATCCCCTGGTTGATGATACCAAGCGCCAGTACCGGGCCGGCTGGTGCAGTTATTCGGACGATTTCGCCGACTTACCCGAGGTGGAATACATGTGCGGCGGCATCAATAGCAAGACGCACACGGCGGCGGCCATCTGGCGGCAGGGTAATCTGCTGCACTTTGGGTTCGAACAATCGCCCGCCGAAATGAACGAGACCGGCCAGGCGTTGCTGCTCAATTCCATCGCCTACATCAGCCGGTTCACCCAAGACCGTCCCATCGTCATCACGCCGTCGGTGTTTGCCGGCCCCGTGCCGCCCATGCGCACTTATCCGCAGCGAATCATTGCGCGTGAAGACCGCGACCTGGCGGACCTGAATTATTATCTTTCGGCCGAAACATTGGCGGAGTTGCGCGGCAAAAACCGCAACGAACACAGCGAGTGGTTTGCGCGAATGCGCAGCTATCTTGGCCCCGCCGACTCGCAAAAGCTGGGCGTGGACAAGACGGCTTTGTCGTTTGGCGCGCCACCGGACAAGCCGGAGTTTTTTGAAAGGCTGATCGACGTGTCACGAACCAACCAGGAGCGCCGGGCCGAGGCGGGACGGTTGCTCGCGCGCTACGCACCCGATGGCCCGGGCGAGGGTGCCTCCGCTGAGGCGTGGCAGCAGTGGTGGCAGACGAACAAGCCGTATCTCTTCTATTCGGATGCCGGCGGCTACCGCTGGTACATCGATCCATTGGCCAAAAAACGCGGCATTTCCACCACGCGCTTGCGCGGACCAGCCCGGGCAGATCAACCTTAGGTTTGCATTCGTGGTTGCCCGCGTTTCAACGCCCCCATGATGCCTCCCCATCTTTCTGTCCCCTCATCTTTCTGTCAGCCCATCACCGCCCGCGAATCACGAAAGGAAGCGAAACCATCTCGCGTTTGGCCTGGCGTTCCACGGCTCCAAAAATATCCACTTCAAACGGCTTGCCGACGCTGTTACCGGCGAGGTCTTCGAGCAAGGTTTCGACGGTCAGACTGTATTTGCCGCCACGCCACGGTGCCGAAGGCGTGAAGGCCCAGCGTTGTTCGTGATTGGAAATCGCAATGCGGCCGGGAACAATTTCGCCATCCGCATCCTTCACACGAATCATCCGTTGCATCAACGCGTGGTCCAGCGGTTCGGGAAAATCGAGCACGAAAGCATCGTTGCCGCCACCCTTGGGCACCGTCATTTTCCAAAGCTTCGGGTCGGGCGACGTGCGGTCGGGCGGCGAGGCGCGGAACGTTTTGCGGAACCCTTCCTTCAGCGCGTTGTTCTCCGCGTCGCGCCAGTCGGCGTCGATGACCAGCGTGTAAGTCTTGCCCGCCTCGATGGCGGGACCGATTTCTTCCAGCGGTTTGACCTCGCGTTTGACGCGGCCGGGGTCGATGAACAGCGTGAGGCGGAATCCCTCGGGATCCCACAGCTCCTCGTCCAATTCGAGAAACGGCAGTTCGACTTCCCTGCCCGCCTGGTTGAGCAGGTGGATGTGCCGATACGACCCGCCGCGGCTCATCGGCGCGGAGAAGTGCAGGTAAAACTTCAATTGATTCTCCGGCAACACATCGGCGGAAGGATAGACATGTTCGACCACCGTGGTGCGTTGCACCGGGCGCGCGGGGATGATGAACTCCGCCGAGACGGGTCCGCCACTCGCCGAACCGGGAATCTTCGCGGGACGAAAGACCGCGCGGTACTTGAGGCCCGGTTGCAACGGAAACGACGGCTCGAACTCCACCGTGTCGCCGCTCACGCGATGTTCGCCGAGCATCGGCGGCGTGTCGATCTCCGCCACGATGGCCGCGGGAACAACGTACACGGCGAAGACGTCATTCCATTTGTCCGCGGTGAGCGGCGCGCCGGACAACGCGCGGAGCGAAGGCGCTTCCAGGCCCGTGACCTGGAAACGCGCTTTGAGCCCGCCTGGCGGGCGATCAAGCTGGATGCGAATGCCGGAAGACGCAGCGGCGGAAGCGTCGGCGCGCGCGGACTGGACCGCGATGCCCAAAACGCTTCCGCCAAAAACAACCGCCAGAACGAGCGCGGCGCGTTCGTTCACGGCAACTGCAACGATTCAAGATTCAGCGCCCCGCCTTCGGACTGGCGGATAACGAGCGCGAACTTGTCATCAAGACGGTCCAGTTGTTCGACACCCTTCCAGGCCTCGATGGTCTGGTAGCTGAGGCCCTTCGTGCCGCCGCCGCCCACGGGCGTGGTGATGCCTTCGACCTTCTCGATGTTGTCCGTGGTGATCTTCATGATGCCGCGGCTGCTGTTGGCCAGCAGCAGGTAATCCTTGCCGTCCTTGTGGTACACAATCATGTCCAACGGACGGTTGCGGTTGCCCAGCTCGGCGATCGTGCGGCCCATGACCTTCGCATCAGGCTTCAGGTCGGAGATGGGGAACTGCACCAGCGGCGTGCAGGTGTAAGCGGCGAGCAGGTGTGGTTTGCCGCCGACGTTAAACGCGGTGAACGTGCGCACCGGCGACTTCGTTTCAAACTTGCCATGCGCGCCGTGATAGATTTCCACGTTCGCGCCGTTGTTCACGGTCTTGAACGGAAACGGAATGGCGCGCAGCGTCGAGGCGAATTCCTCGTTCGACAATCCCGCCACCAACAAACGGTCCTCCAGGAAGCCGATGTCCGTGATGGATTCGGCGCGCGGATTGGACTGGCGCTTGCCTTCGCCGGCCACGCGGTCAGGCGGCGGGTTCGGCAGCTTGGCGACGGAATGTTTCACCTTGTCCAGCGAAACGGTTTGAATCTTGCCATCCGCGCCGACGCGCAGGAGCACCGCGGTCGCGTCGGGCCCGCGTCCGCGCGAGACCGAGAGATAGGCATTGCGGGAGATGGGATTGACGGCGAGATCGTTGATGATCACCTGGTCGGCGCTGGCGCCCAGCGTGGCGGCGATCTTTTGATTGATGCCTTCGACCTTCAGCGGCGCCGAGCTGCCGGGCTTGGTGTCGCCGGTGGCGATGGCAAAGATTTGCGCGCCCCTGGTGTCGGCGGCAAACAGGATGCCTTCGGGGCCGAATGCAAGCGGCCCGCCGGATTGGAGACTGACTTTGCCTTCGGTCATGCCGGCCGTCAGGTTCGCGGCGTGCGCCGGGGGCGCCACCAGGGCCAGGGCCAGGAGCGAGGCGAGGGTCAACTGCGTGGTTCGCATAGGGATACCTTTCTCGTGTACGATGTGCTTGTTGGAACTAGTACATTGACAATTAAATAACGTTACAATACTCTGTTTGGGATGAGACCCAAACGGATTAACTTGGCTTCCGGGGATCGGCGCTTCCTGGAAGGTTTTCGAACCAAAGGACAACATTCAGCCCG
>JBFMBT010000274.1:0-9164 GCA_040754875.1 Verrucomicrobiota bacterium
ATGTGTCGCCCCGCTGGCATACGGCGGGCATCATGGACAGCGAAGCCTTCCGCGCCGGCGAATGGTGGCGGTTGTTCACGGCCGTCATGTTGCACGGCGACGCCGGCCATTTGATGGCGAACATCACGACCGGTTTTCTGCTGCTGGGGCTGGCGATGGCGCGCTTCGGAGGCGGCGTGACCTTGCTGGCCACGTTTCTCGCGGGGGTGCTGGGCAACATCGCCGGCCTGTTGATTTACTCGGGTCCCTACCGCGCGTTGGGCGCGTCCGGCATGATGATGGGCGCGCTCGGCTTGCTGGCCGCGCAATCCGTCGCCGATTGGCGCGCCAATCCGCGCGCCGCGCGCGCCGTGCTGGCGAGCTTGATCGCGGGCATCATGTTGTTCCTGCTCTTTGGCGCGAGTCCGACCAGCGACCTGGTCGGGCATGTCGTGGGATTCCTTGCCGGCACGGTGGGCGGGGCGGCGTTGAGCCATTTGCCGGAAGCCACTCTCCATCGCGCGCGCACACGTGGCCTGGCGCTGGCTGCATTGATGCTGGCGGTGTTGCTCCCATGGTTGCTGGCGTGGCGGACATGAGCCGCCCTCAACGCCGGTGGAGGTGGTGCTGCAACACGATCCATTGCACGGCGGCAACCAGTCCGTTGACCACGACCGCTTGCGCCACCTTGTCCGGCGCTTTTTGTTCCCACTCCGCGCCGTAGCCGGTCCGCACGAGCAAGCTTTTCTTCACGCCCGCGTTCCAGCCGCATTCCAGGTCGATCAGCTTGTCGCCGATGACATAGCTTTGGGCAAGGTTCAGATTGAATTCATCGCGGGCATCGAACAGGAATTGCGGCGAAGGCTTGCGCCCGCGGCTCGGCTGGTCCGGCGCTTCCGGCGCGATGTAGATTCTTTCAAAGCGCACGCCGTCCCCGGCGAGTTCGCGCGCGAGATGCGCGTGGACTTTCTCGACGTCCTCCAGCGTGAAATAGCCGCGCCCCACGCCGGACTGGTTGGTGACCAGGAAGAGCAGATACCCGGCATCCTGCAATTCCCGCAGCGCCCGGCCGGCGCCCGGATAAATCACGACCTGCTCGGGGCGGCTCAGATATTCCTTCTCCTCGATCAACGTCCCGTCTCGATCCAGAAATACAGCCTGTCTCATGGAAATCGCTTGAAGCTGGCCAGCAGCTCTTCGGGCGAAACCGTCGCCGTGCCCAGCTTGCCCACCACCACGCCTGCCGCGTGATTTGAAAAAATCGTGGCTTCCACCGGTGACGCCCCCGCGGCCACCGCCAGCGTAAACGACGCAATCACTGTGTCACCCGCGCCGGAAACATCGAACACTTCCTGGGCCACCGTGGGGATGTGATACGGTTTCTGGCTCCGTTGGCACAGCAACATGCCATGATCGCCCAGCGTGATGAGCAACACCGCCGGACCCAATTCCAGCAGCAGCTTCTCTGCCACCCGCATCAGATTATCGTCTTCGAGAGGATTGTCGCGCCGCGTGTTGTCGGCCAGGCCCGCCAGTTCAAACGCCTCCTTGCGATTGGGCGTGATGAGCGACAGGCCGTGCAAATCCAGATGATGCACCGGCTTGGGGTCGAGGCTGAGCCATTTGCCGTTCGCGCGGCAGAGGCGCTTCAATTCATCGAGCAATTCCTGCGTGACCACGCCCTTGCCGTAATCGCCCACAATGAGGGCGTCCACATGGCGCAGGTTCGCCTGGATGGCCGCGAGCAGGCGGCGCGTTGTCCGGGCATCGATGTCTTCGCGCGTTTCGCGGTCCACGCGCGCGACCTGTTGCTGGTGCGCGATCACGCGCGTCTTCTTGGTCGTCATGCGCGCGGCCACCGGCAGAAGGCCGTCGCAACTCACACGCGTTTCGTCCAGCAGCTTGCACAACTGGCCCGCCGCTACGTCGCGTCCGATGACGCCCAGCAGGTCCGCGCGCGCGCCCAGCGCGGTGAGATTGCGCGCCACGTTGGCCGCGCCGCCCGGCATGAAACTCTCGCGCTCGAATTCGACCACCGGCACCGGCGCCTCGGGCGAAATGCGCGCCACGCGGCCCCAGATGAATTGGTCGAGCATCACGTCGCCCACGACCAGCACGCGCGTGCGCTGGACCGCGGCGAGCAGTTTGCGAACGCGGCTGGCAGAAAGTGTTTTCATCAGGAGTTCAAAAATCCCGTCAACGGACTGGTGGCGCTGGCCGTTTCCTGCGCCGTGGCCAGTCCGATTTCATACGCCGCGCGCCCGGCTTCCACCGCCAGCTTGAACGCCACCGCCATGCGGTTCGGATCGTTCGCCACGGCAATCGCCGTGTTCACCAGCACCGCGTCGGCGCCCAATTCCATCGCCTCGGCCGCGTGGCTGGGCGCGCCCAGGCCCGCGTCCACCACCACCGGCACGGTCGCCTGCTCGATGATGATGCGGAGCTGGTCGCGCGTCTGGATGCCGCGATTGGACCCGATGGGCGAACCCAGCGGCATGACCGTCGCCGTGCCGGCGTCCTGCAAGCGCTTCGCCAGCACCGGATCGGCGTTGATGTATGGCAGCACCGTGAACCCTTCCTTCACCAGCGTTTCAGCCGCCTTCAGCGTCTCGACCGGGTCCGGCAACAAATAACGCGGGTCCGGATGAATCTCCAGCTTCACCCATTTCGGCAGGCCGGCGGCGACCGCCAGCCGCGCCAGGCGCACGGCTTCCTCGGCGTTCATCGCGCCGCTGGTGTTCGGCAGCAGCAGGTAACGCTTCGGGTCGATGAATTCCAGAATGTTCGCGAACGGATCGTGCCCGCCGCTCAAATCTGCCCGGCGCAACGCGACCGTCACCATCTCCGCGCCGCTGGCGTCCAGCGCGTCCCGCATCGCTTCGGGGGACGAGAACTTGCCCGTGCCCAGGATGAGGCGGGATTTGAACTGGCGACCGGCAATGACCAAGGGACTGTACGACATCGCCGTTAACGATAGGCGCGTTGCCCCGGCGAGTCGAGAATCCAATGGACCGATCCGCCGCGAGGCGCGAAGGTGCCGCGTGCGGAACCGCGCGCTCCCGTCGAAAATCCCTATCCCTTGTGGTATTTGCGCACCACGCTGTGCACCGGGTAAATGAAGCGGAACTCCTTCTTCGCGTGCACCAGCGGCTTGTAGGCCGCGTTCAAACTTGTGAGCTTCACCCCTTTGCCCGTCTCGTGGAACTGCTTGAACAGCACCTCGCCCTCTTCTTCCAGCCGCGCCACCACCAGGTCCCCGTTGCGCGGCGACACGTTCGGCGCCACGATGATGCGGTCGCCCTTGTGGCATTCCGGCTCCATCGAATCGCCTTCGACAATCAGCGCGAAGCTGTTCGGGTCCTTGCAGTCCGTCGGGATGCGCTCGTTGAGGAAGCCCTCCAGGTCCGCGTAGTTGCCGCCCGCGCCCGCGCTGGCCCAACTGACCACCGGCGAAAAGCGCAGGCCCTTGAGGTTCTTCACCTCGCCGGCCAGTTCGTCCAGTTGCTTCTGCACGTGCGTCAGCGCCTCCACTTCCATCCCGGCGCGCGCCGCCGCCCCGGGCGCGGACAGGCCGGTCCGGCACTCCCATTCCTCGAGGCGGTACTGGACCTTCTTGCTGAGATTGCGGCGGCCGGACTTGAGCATCATCAACATCGCGACGCCCACCCCCAGTTGTTCGCCCACCTGTCTCCACGTCAACCCCTGCTTGAGGCGCAGCCGCTCCACGCGTTCAAACAGCCTTTGTAACTTTTTATTACTTTTTGCTTGCATGTCTAGTGACACTAGGTGATAGTTGCTCGCATGTCAAACGCAACCTTCATCAAGGAGGGCGGCGAAAACGGACGGCCGGGCCCGTTCGCGCTACACCAGTTTGCGCACCACGCTGTGCACCGCGTAGAGGTACTGGAACTGTTTGCGCTCAAATTCCAGCGGCGGGTAAACCGGGTTGTAACTTGTCAACCGCACCACCTGGCCGTCCCGCCCCGTCGCGTGGTACAGCTTGAACAGCAGGCCCGCGTCCCCCGCCAGCCGCGCCACCACCACCTGCCCGTTGCGCGCCGGCAGGTTCGGCGCCACCACAATCCGGTCCCCGGCGCTGAACCGCGGCTCCATCGAATCGCCCTCCACGATCAACCCGAATCCGTTCGGGTCGCTGCAATCGGTGTCGATCACCTCGTCCAGAAATTCGCAGATTTCAGAATGCCCGTCCGCTCGCGCTGCGTTCGCCCAGCTCGCCACCGGCACCCGATACGCCGGCCGGCTGCCGATTTTCGACGGCGGCACGCTCAGGTTCGCCTTTTCGATCGGCTCGCGGCCCAGCAGATAATCGACAGAGACTCCCATTTTCTCGGCCACCAGCTTTAACCGCCGTGTCGTCGGCATATTAAACATGGCTTCCCAGTTTCCAACGGACCCAACTGAAAGACCCAGCGAAGTTGCCAGATCCGCCTGCGAAAATCCGCGTAATTCGCGCAAGTATTTCAATCGGCCTGAGAAGTTTTTCATCTTCTCCGCTTTCTTTTGTTGGGGGAATTGCGCCTTCATATTGCCGTCCAATCACAGATACACACAAAGCAGCCGCTCAGCAATGATAAAACCCGAGTTTCCTGGCTGGGGTGAACACCCCATCCTCGACGGTGACTGCCCGCTTGCATGGCATGGAACGTGCAACTATTATGATTGCGAACACGAGAGCGTTGTTGAGAAGGGCGTTCCTCTGGGTGCCTCACCCGACCTCCCTTGGCTCTTCTCTGGTTGCCAGCGCCCTCGTGGTGCCTGTGGTGGCGGTTGCGTCGGCCCTTCTTCCTGCGCAACTCGGCCGGCCTTCCGCCACCACTTGTTGTTAAACGCCAGCCGCCCCGGCCTCCTGCGCGAGTCCATGGCGGCTGTTCATTTGTACCCCTGTCCGTTCTCCCCCTCGTCCTCATCCTCCTCGAAATGAGAATGCTTTATAACCTCAACACTACCAGCCACATGAATCAAAACCTAAACCCCGACTCCGTCCAGCTCCTCCCCGATTCCCCCGACGCCTTCCAATCCGCCGTTGCCGACCTCGTCCGCCTCAAGCTCGACCTGGCTTCCCGCCAGGCTCACCGCGATTCCGAAGTCGCCGAAGTCCATCGCCGCCATGAACCTGCCTTGGCCGAACTGGCCCGGCGCGTCCGCACCCGCGAAGCCGCGTTGCATCTTTGGTGCAGCCGCCACCGCCACGCCTTCGGCCCGCGCAAATCCCTTGAGCTTCCCCTCGCCGCCCTCGGCTTCGAAACCTGCCCGCCGCGCGTCGAAAAACTCGATCCGCAGGACACCTGGCCCGCCATCGCCCGGCGCCTCGAAACCCTTGCCTGGGGCCGCCAATATCTGACCCGCGAGCAACCGGAGATTTGCAAAGCGCGCCTGCTCGCCGATCGCCGCCAGCTTTCGCCCGAGCAACTCGCCGAAGCCGGCCTGCGCATCGCGCAACAGGAACAATTTTTCTTCCGCCCCAAATCCACTGTGGCGGAAGACGCCGAACGCGCCGGCGAACAATCGCACGCCGCCTGAAATCATTTACGAACGAGAAGCAACAAGGAGAACACCATGAACAACGAATTGACCACCACCAACGCCCCCGCGCTGCGCGGCCTTGCGCCGCACGCACTGCGCGCCGACCGCCCGCGCCAGCCCGCCTGCACCTTCATTTCCATCGTTCAATCGCAAGGCGATGGCACCTATGTCGTAAAGCCCGGCCGCCCCGTCGAGCGCCTCACCGTCAAGCAGGCCGCGCGCCGCGCCGGCTGTTCCATCTTCACCATTTACCGCCTGTACGAAATGGACATCCTCCAGGGCGAGCGGCCGAGCCCGCGCAAGATTCTCATCTACGCCGATTCCCTGGAACGACACCTCGCCGCCACGCGCGATCCCGAGTACTGGCAGTCCACGAGGGCTGCCGAACAATCCGCGCATGAAGAATAGGCGGAGGGCAGAAACTTCAAATTCCAGACCGCCAAGCTTCAGAGAAGCATCAGACTCCGATAACCGTTCGGGCTTGCAACATGCGATGCTTCTTCCGGACCGCGGCTGTCCCCAGCCGCAGCGTGTGAATTGGAATTTCGGCGAGGGACCGGCTTGCGTCGAATATCTGCGAAGCGATGGGAGCGCATAACACCTCACTGAGATGGAGCGTTCCGTAAACCCATACGTTGGTTGCAAGCCACGCGCTGCGGCTGGGGACAGCTGCGGTCCGAAAGAGCCACTCCGCGCCATTCATCATTCGTTGTTAGCATAGTAAATCGCTCTGTTTGAAATTTGGTGCTTCTCTGAAGCTTGGTGTTTGGAATTTGAAGCTTCACTTCGCTTTCTTCGCCACCGCGTCTTCGATTTCCCGCACCGCTTTGCGCGCCGTCTCGCGCACGTCCGGCGCCGGGTCGTCGTACAATTCCTTCAATACCGGCAGCAATTCTTTCGCGCCCGCGCCCATGGTCGCCACCGTTCTGACCGCCCGACGCCGGTTATTGACATTCACGTGCCGCAACTGTGCGATCACTGCGGGCAGCGTTTCCTTCGCTTTCGGTGATTCGATCTTCGCCAGCGCACGCGCCGCTTCCGTGCTGATCCAGTCATCCATGCGCGCCAACACCAGCAACTGGGCCTCCAGCGTCCGCGCCGGCGCGCCAAGGTCCGCGATGTCGCGCAGCAACGTCGGCTTGCGGCCCGAGTCGGCAGATTCGAGCAGATTCGTCAGCACCCCCAGCATTTCTTCGGTGCGTTCCGGCGCGATGCGGCAGATGGCGCAGGCGGCCGCGCTGCGCACCATCAATTCCGGATGCTGCAAACGTTCCTCCACCGCGGGCAGCGCCGGCCGCGCGGCGCTGCCGTGGCGGGCCAGTTCCGCCAGCAGTTCGCGCAGGGGAAAGCCGTATTTGTCGGGTGTTTGCAGATTGCGCACCAGCGCGGGGAGCACCTTCGCCACGTTGTCCGGCTCATGCCGCAGCAGGGCGCGCACCGCCACGCGCCGCACTTCGCGGCTCTCGTCCTCGAGCATCGTCTCCAGCGCGGCCACAATCTGCCGCCGGGGCGCTTTGAATTCGCTCACCACCTGCGCCACCGTGTAGCGCACCCAAACATAGTTTGTGCCCTGGCTCCGCTCGTAACACGCCATCAACTCCGGCAGCAGCAACTCCGGCGTTTCCGCCACCTGGCTCACCGCCAGCACGGCGGGCCCGCGCACGCCCCGCTCGGGGTCGCGCAACGCCTGCACCAGCACCGGCAGCGCCGGACGCGCCGCCGCGCCCAACGAGCCCAGCGTCGAGACGGCGACTTCGCGTGTCTTCACGTTGCGGCTGATCGCCGCCTGCATCAGCACGGGCACCGCGTCCGCGCCAATCGCGCGCAACGTATGCACCGCCACCTCCGGCGTGTCGCCCTCCGTCAAAAACGTTTTCAACTCCGGCAACGCCGGCGCGGCCAGCGGCCCCAGCGCGCGCATCGCCTGCAAGGCCCGCAACCGCCGCGCGCGCGGCGAATCAAATTGGAACCGCACCAGTGGCAGGCTCGCCGCCGTGCTCGTCAAGGCGTCGCGCACGGCAGAATCCCGCGCCCGCAAATCCTGCACCAGCCGCGGCAGCACATTCGTTCCCATCGCGCGAATCACCTCCGCCGCCTTCAAGCTTTCCGGCCCCGTCCCCTTGTCGAAATCCCGCAGCCACTCGGTCAACTTGCGCCCCTCGACCACCGGCTCGCGCGGCCGCGCCAGCCACAACACCGTCACCGCCGCCGCGAAACACAGCACCACCCACATCGCGCGCCGTTGATGCCCCTTCATCATGCGCGCGTCACGGCTTGGGCCGCACCTTGCGGAAAAACGCCTGCACGTCGTCGATCAACAACTGCGGCTGCTCCAGCGCCGCGAAATGCCCGCCGCGCGGCATCTCCGTCCAATGCACCATGTTCAACGACGCCTCCACCCACTTGCGCGGCGGCACGTTGATTTCCTTGGGAAACAGCGCGCAACCCACCGGCACGCGGCCCGACCTCCGCCCGCCCGTGTAACCGTCGCGCTCGAAATAAATCCGCGCCGACGACGCCGGCGTCTGCGTCACCCAATAAATCATCACGTTCGTCAGCAACTCGTCCTTCGTGAAACTCATCTCCAGATTGCCGCCGTGATCGCTCCACGCCCAGAACTTGTCCACCACCCACGCGGCCAGTCCCGCCGGCGAATCGTTCAACGCGTAACCAATCGTCTGCGGACGCGAACCCTGGATCGCCGCGTAACCACGATGATTGAACAACTCCTGCTGCCGCTTCTCCATCCGCTCGCGCTCGGCCTGCGAGACGCCGTCATACGGATTCGTCTTCGGCGGCGACGTCGGCAAAAACGTCAGGTGAATTCCCACCACATGCTCCGAATCGTAAGTGCCCAGCCAGCGCGTGACGTTCGCGCCCCAATCGCCGCCCTGCGCGCCGTAACGCTCGTAACCCAGCCGCGCCATCAACTTCGCAATCACATCGGACATCCGGTTCACGCTCCAGCCCGGCTGGCGCGGCTTGCTGGAAAATCCGAACCCCGGCAGCGACGGACACACCACGTGAAACGCGTCTTCCGCGCGCCCGCCGTATTTCTCCGGCTCGGTCAGCGGGCCGATGATTTTGTAAAATTCCTGGACCGTCCCCGGCCAGCCATGCGTGATGACCAGCGGCAGCGCGTTGGCGTGCGGCGAGCGCTTGTGGATGAAGTGCAGCGTGAGGCCGTCAATCTCCGTGGTGAACTGCGGGAATTGATTCAACAGCGCCTCCTGTTTGCGCCAGTCGTACTTCGTGCGCCAATACTCGACCAGTTGCTTCATGTAGCCCAGGTCCACGCCGTATTCCCAGCCTGAGCCTTCGATCTCATCCGGCCAGCGCGTTTTCTCCAGCCGCTGCTTCAAATCCTGCAACGCGATTTCATCCACGAAAATCTTGAAGGGCTTGATCTCCGCCGACGCCGTTGCGTTCGTGCGCGGCTCCTGTCCAAGCGCGCGGTCAACCGTTGCGCCCAGCCATGCGCACACCCACGCCGCCATTAACAAGAGGGGTTTCAACGTCCCGACTGCTACGCCTTTCGCGGCGGCACGTCAACCCTCGCGATGGAAACCGCCGGGCGGACCGCGGGCATCCTGCCCGCTTACGGCATCGCAAACCCGAGAGGGTCAAGTCATCCCCCCGCT
>JBFMBT010000275.1:0-9064 GCA_040754875.1 Verrucomicrobiota bacterium
TTTATTTCGGAACCGAATCAAGTAGTTTGTAGGCGAAATAAGTCTCCGATGGCGGCATCAAGGTCACCTTGCGGACCGCGGCTGTCCCCAGCCGCAGCGCGCGGTCTGTAATCGAAGGTCAGGAGGTTCGTTTGAATTCCATTGCGGTTGGGTGATTGAATCCACATGGAGACGAAGTTGAAGGCAGTCCCATGCTTAAGTTGACAGGTGACGCGCTGCGGCTGGAGACAGCAGTCCGGGGCGGATTGGCGTGTTCAAAGTGGTTCCATTCCTGACCGTTTGGTTTGGCCATGCGTCGGTCCCCCTCACCCCAGCCCTCTCCCCAAGGAGAGGGTGGCGTAATGACGAAATGGCGCGAAGGGTTTGCGATCACGCTCATTGTGCGCATTCCGCCACGTAAAGCTGCGTCCACTGGCTGCTGCTCACGTTGAAGTAAATGCGCCGGCCGTCGGCGCTGAAGATGGGGTGCGGATGCGAGCGCCGCCACGAACGGGCGCCGCGCGAATTGTCGGCCTCATGGATGACGACGTGGTTGGTGCCGCGCGCATCCGCGACCGCGACGCCCCAATGCGTGGCGCTGCCGCCCAGTTTGTCCATCGTCACATCCGTCACCAGCAATTTGCCGTCCGGGCTGGCCGAGGGATGGCCGCTGCCGTACGAGGGCAGGCCGGGTGTGCGCTGCATTTTGCCGGTGTTGCTGTCGTAGAGCGTGAAGCTCAGTTCGACAATGGTGCGGCCATCGGGATGCCAGGCGGGATGGCCCCATTTCTCGTTCATGAACAGAAACCGCTTTTCTTCGAGGCTGTAACAGACCAACCCCTCGCGCACGCTGGCGCCGCCGCTGCGCGGGTTGCCGTTGCCCGCGCTGGCCACTTTGAAAAAGACGCGCTTCAAGTCCGGGCTCAGCACGGGAAAGAAAATGGACACCGGCTTGTCGCCAAAACGCTTGGCGATCCATTGGGGGTAGGCCGCCTTCAAGGCGTCCGCCGTAAGCACGGTGCGAATTTCGCCAGTGGCGACGTTCAACAATTCCAGGTCGCGGTGCGGACCGGGATTCCAATGCTTGCCATAGAGCGGCACCACATCGGCGTTGGGCTGGCTCCAACTGACCAGGCGGTCGCGGGCCAGCACGCGTTCGTTTCCAGTGGCCACGTCCACCACGGCGACGAGCCATTCGCCGTCGCGCTCGTCGTGGAACACGACGCGGTGGCCGTTGGACACCCATTGCTGGCAGGCGGCACGATGGGCGTCCTCCGTGGAGACATTGCGGGCCAGCACTTTCTCCTCGCCGGTGGCGCGTTCGCGGATGCGGACTTCGCCGCGCTGCGCATCCGGCGTGGCGGAGGTGTAAAACAGCACCCATTTGCCATCGGGGCTTTCGGGGCACGTGTTGAAGTAGGAATGAATGGAGTGACGCTCGCCCGGTGAGACGGGGCGGATCTGGACATCGTGGCGCCAGCGGCGCAACGGGTCATCGTCGGGCCGGGCCGGGAGCGCGAAAAGCAGCAAAGCGACGAAGGTCAGAAGTATTCCGTGGTGCTTCATAGATTCGGTGCGAGCGAGATGCGGGAGATGATAGCAGGGGCGGAGGTGGATGCCACGCCAAAGGAGAGGGGCTATTGCGAAGGCGCTTTTGTGCCGGAATTCAATTCGCGCAACAGGCGGTATTTGAGGAAGACTTCGCGGGCGCAGAAGGCGGCGATGCGCCAGCCTTGGGGGCCGTCGAGGAAGCCACGCTTGAGAACGTAGCCGCGCAGCCAGCGGAAGGCGGCGTGGGTGTGCGGCGCGAGCGGGCCGGCGGTGTGACCCAGTTCGTGCTGCGTCTCGGCCCAGAGGTGGGCGTATTTTTCGCAGCGCGCCCAGTGGTCGGCGGCGTTCTTGAAGGAATGATGGTAAAGCTCGCCCTCGAATTCGTGAACGGGGCCGTCGAGTTCGAGGCGTTCGTGAACCTTGCCGCCGGCAAACTTCGCGCGGGCCTTGCGGAACAGGCGCACGAGGCGGTCGGGATACCAGTCGCCGTGGCGGATCCAGCGGCCTTCGTAGAGGACGCAGCGCGGCATGCTGTAACCGGTTGCGGCGGGTTCGCCGGCCTTCCACGCGCGCACTTCGTCGCGCAGTTCGGGCGAGAGTTCCTCATCAGCATCGAGGCTGAAGACCCAGTCGTGTGAGGCGAGGGAAAGGGCGAGGTTTTTCTGGCCGACGTAACCGAGCCAGTCCTGGTGCTGCCAGCGCGCGCCGAAGTCGCGCGCGATTTTTTCGGTGGCATCGGTGCTGCCGGAATCGACGACGACGATTTCATCGGCGAGATCGGCGCAACTGCGCAGGCAACGCGGGAGGTTGTCCTGCTCGTTGAGGGTGATGAGGCAGAAGGAGATGTTCACGGGAAAAGCTCCAAGTTCAAAGAATCAAAGTTCAAAAGAAGCACCAAATTCCAAGGTAAAGAGTATTTGCTGTGCGTGGGGTGAATGCGATGCGCATGGGTTTGCCGGCTGACCCACCCCTGGCTCCTCCCGGGAGGGGAGTGGGAGAACCGTGTGCCGAAGACGAGAAGAAGTCAGGCTTCGCGAATGGGGCTCGCCCTCACCCTGGCCCTCTCCCCCAGGAGAGGGGAAGCGATGCGGAGCACGTTGAATGTTCAAAGGCGCGTTGAGGAATGCAGCCGTGGGTGGCTTGGGAATCAGAGCCTCGTTACCTCGGCTGCTACAAGATTTTCGGGGCGCGGTCATAGCTTCTCCTGGGCGGCGAGTTCGAGGACGGCGAGGGTTTCGGTGACGTTGCGGTCGAGGCCCAGGTCCGCCTCCAAGGGCAACGGGCGCGGCGGCGGGTGGGACATCCAGTAAATGATTTTTTCGGCGACGGCCAGGATGTCGGACGGATCGTAAAGGACGGAGCCGGTGACGCCTTCTTCGAGGACTTCGCTGGCGCCGTTGAAACGGGTGGTGATGACCGGCAGCCCGGCGGCCAGCGCCTCGAAGCAGACGTTGGCGGACGGCTCATAAATGGGCAGGAACGTGAAGAGGTCGGCGGCAGCGTAGGCGTTTTCGACATCGGGCAACGGGCCGAGGAAGGTGACGTTTTCAGGGGTGTTGACGGGCGCCTGGCCGCGTCCGGCCACGAGCAATTTGACGGGGCGGCCTTTCACTTCGGACAGGGCGCGCAGTTTGTCGATCAGTCGCAGGGTGTCGAAGAGGTAGCGCAGGCCCTTGCGTTCCCAGCCGGAGCCGACGAAGAGCAGCGCGAAGTCCTCGGGCTTGAGGCCGAAGCGCGCGCGGGCCTGCTCGCGGTCGCCACGCTGGAAGGCTTCGACGGCAATGCCGTTGCGCACGAGGTGGAGACGGTTTTCCGGAAAGCGGAAGTGCTGGAGGATTTCGCGTTTGACCATCTCGGAGTTGACGATGATGTGGCGCGTGTTCCAGGAATCGAACGTCTGCGATTCCAGTTCCATCATCGCACGGTGAAACGCGCCGCGCCCGATGAACGCCTTCTTCCACCACGGCGCGAACTGGCGGCGGCGCTGGAGCCAGACGCGATGGAGTCCGTCGCCGGCGCGATAGACATCCTGGCGCACGGTGCGTTCGAGGCTGAAGACGCAGTCGAATTTCTGGTCGATGAGCGCGGTCTGGACGGAATAGGCGAAGCGTTGCGCGCGGCTGGCGCGGGAGCCGTCCGCCTCGATGCGATGGACGGCGACCTGTTCGGGCAGTTCACCCCAGGCTTCGGCGTAGAGATGGAGTTCGTGGCCGCGCGCCGCCAGCGCGCGGAGCAGCCGTTGCAGATACAACTCGGCGCCGCCCGTGGCCGAGAACTGGCGGCGAATCAGCGCGAGTTTCATGACGGGCAGTAACGTGAACGGGGGCGGGCGGGGTTGTCCAGCATTTCAAGTGGTCGAAGGGAGGCGATGCCGGGCAGTAACCGGCCGATATCGGGCGGAAGCGGGCGGAAGCGGCAGGTTTGGCTCATACCACTTCCAGTCTCTCGAAGCCTTCCTCGATGAAGGTGGTGTTTTGGATGCGCGCGAGCTTGGCGTAGAGGCCGTCCAACTCCAGCAATTCCTCGTGCGAACCGCGCTCGACGATTTCGCCGTGGAGCATCACGAGGATCTGGTCGGCGTTGCGGATGGTGCTCAGGCGGTGGGCGATGACGAAGCTGGTGCGGCCGGCCATGAGGTGTTCGAGCGCCTCCTGAATCAGTTTCTCGGTGGCGGTATCGACGCTGGCGGTGGCTTCATCGAGGATGAGGATGGGCGCATTCTTCAACAACGCGCGGGCAATGCTGACGCGCTGCTTCTCGCCGACGCTCAATTTCACGCCGCGTTCGCCCACGCGTGAATTGTAGCCATCGGGCAGGCGCGTGATGAAGTCGTGGCAATTGGCGGCGCGCGCGGCGGCGATCAACTCCTCCTCGGTGGCATCGAGTTTTCCGTAAAGGATGTTCTCGCGCACGGTGCCGTTGAACAGGAACGCTTCCTGGCTGACGACGCTGATGTGCGCGCGGAGCGATTCGAGTGAGACGTTGTTGATGTCCTGGCCGTCGATGAGGATGCGGCCCCTGGCCGTCTCGTAAAACGCGGGCAGCAGATTGACGAGCGTGGATTTGCCCGCGCCCGTGGGGCCGACGAGCGCAATCATGTCGCCGGGTTTCGCGTGGAGCGAAATGTCCTTCAACACGACGCGTTCAGGGCCGTAACTGAAACCGATGTGTTCGTAAACGACCTCGCCGCGCACGGGCGCGCGCAACACGCCCGTGCGGTCGGGACGTTCGACGGGCGAATCGAGGATGTCGAACACGCGTTCGCCGGCGGCTCGCGCGGCCTGGAGCATTTGATTCAAACCATGGAGGCGCCCGATGGGTTCATAGAACAAGCCGAGGAAGAAAATGAAGCCGACGAGTTCGCCGAGTTTCATCTGGCCGTCGATGACCATGCGTCCGCCGAACCAGAACACGAGCCCGGTGCCGAGCGACGCGGCGAACGCCATCGCCGGCGAATACAAGGCCCACACGCGCATGACGCCCAGCGTGCCTTCGCGCAAATCATCGGCGCGCTTCGCGAAGCGGCCGTCCTCGTGGTCTTGGCGGCCGAAGGCCTTGATCTGGCGGATGCCCTGGAGATTGTCCATAAGCAGGGCGTTCATGGCGCTGGCGGCTTCGCGTTGGGCGCGGTAACGGCGGTGGGCGGTGAGTGTGTACCAGAGCGCGCCGCCTGCAAGCAACGGCAGGGGGATCATCGCCACCAGCGCCAGTTGCGGGCTGGCGCTGAACATGAAGAACAGCACGCCGATGATGCTCAACAACGCCACGGTGCCTTGCTCGGTGCCGTCGATGAGCACGCGTTCGACGGAGTTGACGTCTTCAATGACGCGCGTCATCAGATCGCCCGAGGCGCGCTGGTCGAAGTAATTGACGGCCAGGCGTTGCAGGCGCGCATAGACGTCGCGGCGCATGTCGAAGATGACGTTTTGCTCGAAGGAATTGTTGATGCGGATGCGCAGGCTGTTGAACAGCTCGCGAAAGAGGAATGCGCCGAGCAACGCCGCCATCACGGGCGTGAAAAGATCGGTGCGTTGCTGGCCGATGACGTCGTCGATGATGAACTGGGCGAGCTTCGGATAGGCGAAGGCGAACGCAAGCGAGAGCACGGCGCAGCCCACTGTGGCCACGGCCATCAGTTTGTAGGGCCGGAGGTAAACAGCGACGCGCCGGATGATTTCCCACGTGGACCGCGAGCGCGCGGTGAACGTGGGGTCCGAGTTCGAGACCGGATGTCGTAACACGGCGACAGAGTAACGTGAGATGGGTGGGAAGGCAAAGGGGGAGGCTGACAGAAAAATAAGGGACAGAAAGATGGGAGGGATGCCAGCAAGCGAATGGGAGGGGAGGAGTATTCAGTATGCAGTGTTCAGTGACTCGGTCGTGTGTAGTTTGAAATCCGAAATTCGAAAACCGGAACGAATTCGAAAGTCGAAATCCGAAAGGAAAAACCATGAGGCTGTGGACATGGCGACGTCGCCCTCCACAAGCTGAAGCTTGAACTCCAAACCGGGTGGACTCGGTGCGGATGGGTGACATGGCGCAAAGTGCGTGTACTGCCCATTAAACTGAACTTCGAGTCGGGTGGAATTACGATTTCTTCCCCCTCACCCCAGCCCTCTCCCTTGGGGAGAGGGAGCGCTGTTTCCACGGTTCGTCGATTTTACGCCGATGGGTTGGTGACGCGTGGCCGGCTGAAGCCGGGACTCCGAACCCAGTTACTGGCGCTTCAGCAGTTTGACCATTTCGAAGGCGAAGGGGGCGAGGTCGCGCGGGGTGCGGCTGGAGACGAGGTGGCCGTCCACGACGACGGAGGCATCGACCCATTGCGCGCCGGCGTTGATGAGGTCGTCCTTGATGCCGTGGGAGCCGGTGGCTTTCTTTCCCTTGAGAATCCTGGCCGAGATGGGAATCCAGCCGCCGTGGCAGATGAAGCCGATGACGCGTTTGGTTTCGTGAAACTCGCGCACGATGTCCAGGACCTTTGGTTCGCGGCGGAGTTTGTCAGGCATCCAGCCGCCGGGAATGAGCAGGCCGCAGTAATCCATGGTGCGCACCTTGGAAATCAACACATCTGGCTCGGCGGGATAACCGTATTTGCCGTGGCAGGTGCGTTTCTCGGCGGCGGCCAGGTGCATGCCAAAGCCCGCTTCCTCCAGACGGATTTTCGGATACCACAACTCCAGATCTTCGTAATCGTCACCCACCAAGGCCAGGACCGTATTTTGCATGGGTCGGATATAAGCAAGAATAGTGCCTTGGCGAGGGAATTCTCATTGCCCAGAGTTCGAGGTTCGGAGTTCGAGGTTCAAGGTTCAAGGTTCGCGAACCTCCCATGATTCGGTTGCAAGCCACACGCTGCGGCTGGGGACAGCCGCGGTCCGGCAATGAATCGGAGCCGACTTACATCGGCTACGAGATCCGGGCGATGTTCTGGCGCATTTCCTTTTCGCGCAGCCAGGTGAAGATGACGGGGGTCACGATCAGGATGTGAATCAGGCTGCTGACCATGCCGCCGATGACCGGCGTGGCCAGCGGTTTCATCACTTCGGCGCCGGTCGCCTGGCTCCACATGATGGGCAGCAAGCTCGCGACAATGGTCGCCACGGTCATGACCTTGGGGCGCAGCCGCAAACGCGCGCCGTCCTTGACGGCTTGAATCAAGTCCTCGCGATTGAATGCCGCGCCGCGTTCGGCCTGTTTCTTCTTCAGCATTTCCTCGAGGTAAACCACCATGACGACGCCGGTCTGGATCGCCGTGCCGAACAGCGCGATGTAACCGACCCACACGGCGACGCTGAAGTTGTAGCCCATCAGGTATTGCAGAAACACGCCGCCCGTCAGCGCGAAGGGCACGGCGAGAACCACGTGCGCCGCCTCCTTCGCGGAACCATAGACGATGTAGAGCAGCAGGAAGATGATGAACAACACGACCGGCACAATGATGCGCAACGTCTTCGCCGCGCGAATCTGATTCTCGTATTGCCCGCTCCATTCGATAGTCATGCCTTTTTCCAGCGTTACTTCCTTCTCGATGCGTTTCTGCGCTTCCTCGACGAAGCCGCCGAGGTCGCGCCCCGCCACATTGGCCTGCACGAACACGCGCAAGCGGCCATTCTCGCTGGCAATTTCGCTGGGGCCGATGACGCGCTTGATGCGTGTGAGCTGGCCGAGCGGGATGTGTTTGCCGGAAGGTGTGGCCACCAGGACTTCGCCGAGGCGCTCGATGTCGTCGCGCTCGCGACGTTCAAGCCGCACTTGAATCGGGAATCGATACCGGCCTTCGATGGTCGTCGTCACATTCTTGCCGCCGAGCCCGGCTTCGACAATGTCGAGCACCTGTTGTGCGCGCAGGCCGTAACGCGCCATGGCGACGCGGTCCACTTCGATTTCCAGATACGGTTTCGCTTGAATGCGCGAGGGCGCCACACCGGTCGCGCCGGACACTTCGCGCAACACGCGCTCCACCTCGAACGCCTTCTTCTGCAAGTCGTCAAGATTATCACCGAGCACCTTCACGCCGACCTGCGCGCGAATGCCCGTGCTGATCATGAGAATGCGGTTCTCGATGGGTTGGAGAAAGCCCGGCACATAGCCCGGCACTTGCGTCAGCTTTTCCGTGAGGTCCGCGACGATGGAATCCTTGGTGACGCCTTCGCGCCACTCGGGGTTGCGAATCGTCCACGGCACTTTCAGGAAGCCGAAGAACACGCGGTTCGTGCGGATGTATTCGGGTTTCAACATGATGGTGGTCTCGATCATCTCGACCGGCGCGGGGTCCGTGGCGGTTTCCGCGCGGCCGAGCTTGCCGCCGACCGATTCCACTTCGGGCACCTGTTTGATGACCTTGTCCTGCCACGCCATGATGCGTTTCACTTCGGGCAAGGACGTGCTTGGCAACAACACGGGCATGAAGAGCAGCGAACCTTCGTTGAGCGGCGGCATGAATTCCTTGCCCATGCCCTTCGTTACTTGCGCCAGCTTGGGCCAGTCGCGTTCCTCGAGTTTCAACACCCATTCGCGCGGCAGGCCGAACGCCACGGTCAACGCGCTGGCCAGCAGCAAGGCCGCGCACGTCATGACGGTTTTGCGCCAGTTGAGCGCCCAGTTCAGAATGGGATCGTAGATCGCCAGCAGCACGCGCATCACCCAGTTGCGGTCCTCGGAATGGAACGGCCCGCGCACCAGCGCCGCGCACAAGGCAGGCACAATCGTCACCGCGAGAAACGTCGAGCCAATCATCGCGAACGTCTTGGTGAATGCCAGCGGATGAAACAGTTTTCCTTCCTGGCCGCTCAAGGCGAACACGGGCACAAACGCGAGAATGATAATGACCATCGCAAAGAAGATCGGCCGCCCCACCTGTTTCGAGGCTTCGAGCGTGACCTGCCACGTCTCTGCCGCGGTCAGGCGAATCTTTGATGGATCGACAGGCGGCGCGTCCTTCCCCCTCACCCCGGCCCTCTCCCCCGGGGAGAGGGAGGATTCGCGCCCAGCGTCCGTGTCAATAGAGGACGCGGCATTCGCTGTTCCCTCT
>JBFMBT010000276.1:0-8984 GCA_040754875.1 Verrucomicrobiota bacterium
CCTTGAGGACAGGGCCTCGTCACGTCGGCTGCTACCAAAGGGATCTTCGATTCCCCGTAGCAGCCGAGGTGACGAGGCTCTGAAATGAGTCGGGCAACATTCGTCGTGCGGCGCAAAGGGGCGGTGGAATGTTTGGGGGCGCCTTGCGGAAACTGAGGTTTGAGCCTCCTTACGTCGGCTGCTACGAGTGGGGGTTTGCCTCGCGCGCCATACCGGCTCTGATTGCATTTTACGCGCGACGTCATAATTGAGTTAGAGCCTCGTTACCTCGGCTGCTACCATCATAACCATGACCATTGACCCACGCCTTCACCGCATTGTCGCGGCGCAGCCGTATCCGTTGCTGTTCGCCACCATCAGCGGCGCGCATCTGTACGGCTTTCCGTCGCCGGACTCGGACTTTGACCTGCGCGGGGCGCACGTGCTGCCGCTGGACGCGGTCCTCGGCCTGAACGTGAAGCATGAGACCGTGGAATGCGCGCGCGTCATCGAGGGGCTGGAGATGGACATCGTGAGCCACGACGTGAAGAAGTTTTTCGGCCTGTTGCTCAAGAAAAACGGTTACGTGCTCGAACAGCTTTTCTCGCCGTTGATCGTGCAGACCACACCGGAGCATGAAGCGGTGAAGGAGATTTGCCGCCCGAAAGGCATCGACACCTTGACCGGCCAGACAGGCGTCATCACCAAGCACCATGCGCATCATTATTTCGGATTTGCCGAGACGCAGTGGAAATTGTTTTTGAAGGAATCGCCGCGCCGCGTGAAACCTTTGCTCTACGTGTATCGCGTGCTGTTGACGGGCATCTGGCTGATGCGCACCGGCGAGGTGGAGGCAAATCTGGTGACGCTGAACCGCGAGTTCCGGCTGCCGTATGTCGCCGAACTTATCGAGCGCAAGATGAAGGGCGAGAACACGACGTTGTCCAACGCGGACACCGCGTTCCACGAAGCGGAGTATCAGCGTCTGCGCGGCGAGTTGCAGGCCGCGCACGAGGCGAGTCATCTGCCGGAAATGCCCAACCCGGAAACCCACGCGGCCTTGAATGATTTGCTGGTGGGGATCCGAAAACGGGGGAACGTATGAAACGCAATGAACGCGCGCGGATGGCGCAGGAAACGGTCGCGATTTGTGACGCGGGGTTTTACGTCACGCCGGGCGGGCGGCGGGTGGAACTGGCGGCGTTGATCAAGGACGCCGTGGCGGGCACGGTGTTGCATCTGCCGGATGCGTCGGCGGCGGCGTCCCCTGCCCGCTTTGAAACGCGCGTCACGGTGACGAACGAAACCACGTTCGCCGCCCTCGCGCGGCTGGCGGCGACAACCGAGGGGCACGTCGCGTGCCTGAATTTTGCGTCGGCGAAGAATCCGGGCGGCGGGTTCCTGGGCGGCGCGCAGGCGCAGGAGGAATGCCTGGCGCGGGCGTCGGCGCTGTATCGCTGCCTGCTGGCGCAGCCGTCGCATTACGAGCGCAACCGCGCGAACCGGTCCGCGCTGTATCTGGATCTCGCCATCTTTTCGCCCCGTGTGCCGTTCTTTCGCGACGACGAAGGGCGCCTGCTGGACGCGCCGGTGCTGGCTTCGGTCATCACGGCGGCCGCGCCCAACGCGGGCGCGGTCCTGGCCAACGAACCACAGAACCACGACCTCATCGAGCCGGTGTTGAAACGGCGCGCGGGCCTGGTGCTGGACATCGCGGCGAAGCACGGCGTCACGCATCTGGTGCTCGGCGCGTGGGGCTGCGGCGTCTTCCGCAACGACCCGGCGATGGTGGCGCGCGCCTTCGCCGACTGGCTCCACGGCCCATTCGCCCGGCGCTTTCAGGAAGTGGTGTTCGCCGTGTATGACGCGTCGCCCGCACAGGAGAATTATGGGGCGTTCAAGGACATTCTCGGCTCTCCAGATGTCGAAGTGGAATTTCCGAATCCATTGCTAAATCTGTTCACGGCATGCGAAAGCCATTGCGTTGCGGGTTGCTGTGGTGTTGACGCTTTTGACACTTCCATCGAATGCATCCGGATTTGGGCACACAAGGCGGGCATACGCGACGTTCAAATCGCTTTGGCGCAAATTGAGGAACAACGACGTAAATCAGCCAACGCGCGAGGCGATATTGTGTCTGATCGGATTAACGCGGTATGGACTTACCAACAGTTTTGTGACTGGTTGGAAAGATGGGAAAAGCCGTTGCAGATCGTTCTATCGGAACAATCCTGATGGAGTGGAAGGAACAAGTGCTGCACGCGGCGAAGCGTTGCAAAGATCACTTGACCACGTCGTGTGAAACATGTTACACATAACCATGAAGACAATCACGATACGGGATCTGCGCCAGCGCTGGCCGGCGGCGGAAAAGGCCCTGGAGGTGGAAAATGAAATCCTCATCACGCGCGACGGCAAACCGGTCGCCAAACTGGTGCGCGTCACGGCCAAGCGGGCCCGGCGCAAGCGATGGGACGCGGAGGAGCACGGGAGATGGCAGCATCAGGTAGCGGGGGAAAAAGTCATTTGCGTGGTCGATGACGCGATTGCCAAATCCCGGGCTGAACGGCAACTCATCCGCAAGAGCCGATGATCTACATCGACACCAGTTGTCTGCTCAAACTGTTGATAGAGGAACCGGAGAGCGCCGACGTGCGGGAGGCGGTTGCCAGTGAGGAAACGGTGATCGTTTCGGCGCTCGCCGAACTGGAGACCGAGGTTCAACTAAAGAGCCTATATTTGGGTGGAATCTTGCGACTAAGCCAGTGGCGGCAGTACCAGGCAAGATTTACGGCCCTGCGCAACATCGATCCCTTTCATTTTCGTGGCCTGTCGGGCGGGGTTTTCCTGTCAGCGCTGCGACAGCAACGCCGTCCGGACGCTCATTATTGCCGCTCACTCGACCGGTTGCACCTGGCGGCGATGGAGGAATTGAAAGTGACGCGCCTGTTGACGCATGACAGGGAGCAGGCGGATGCGGGGCGTGCAATCGGGTTCGATGTTGTTTGCCCGGGATTTTGAGCCAAGGAATACGCGACTGCACGAACCTGCGTGCAACACTATTGATTCGTCTTTAAGCTCGCTTCAGTCGTATGAACGCCAAAGACCTCATCCGCCTCGGCGTGCCGTTGGGTGAAGCCCAGCGCCGCGGCATCGATTTCATCAGCAAATTCATCCTCGGCGGCGGCGACAAGACCCGCCTCCAGGAGGAAGTGGAGGCCATTGTGCGCAATCCCGCGGCGTTCACGGAGGACGCGTTGCGCGGTGAATTTGCCAAGGTGTTGTTGAAGGCTCCCCCACCCCCGCGCGACAAGCCGGTGCCGTACCGCCAGTGGGGCATCGGCCTCGAACACGAGGCGGTGATGCAGATGGAAAAGGCGTGCCTGTTGCCGGTATCGGTGGCGGGCGCGCTTATGCCGGACGCGCACGTCGGCTACGGCCTGCCGATCGGCGGCGTGCTGGCGACGGACAACGCGGTCATCCCGTATGCGGTGGGCGTGGACATCGCGTGCCGCATGAAGATGACGGTGCTGGACCTGCCGTTGCGCGACCTTGAGCGCAAGCAGGATCGGCTCACGCGCGCGATCGAAGCCGAGACGCGCTTCGGCGTGGGCGCGTCGTTTCAACACCGCCGCCAGCACGACGTCCTGGACGCCGACTGGTCGGTCAGCCCCGTCACGCAGCAGAACAAGGACCGCGCGTGGTCGCAACTGGGAACGAGCGGCAGCGGCAATCATTTTGTGGAATTTGGCGTGTTCACCAATGCAGCCGAAATCAACGGCCTGCCGCCGGGCGAATACGTGGCGTTGCTCAGCCACAGCGGCAGCCGCGGCACCGGCGCCGCCGTGTGCGATCACTACAGCAAGCTTGCCTTCGCGCAATTCCCGGATCTGCCGAATGAATTGAAACGCCTCGCCTGGCTCTCGCTGGATTCGGCGGAAGGCCAGGAATATTGGGCGGCGATGGAATTGATGGGCCGCTACGCCGCGGCGAACCACGCGTGCATTCACCGGCACGTGGCCGAAAACCTCGGCGCGCAGGTGTTGCTGGATTTGGAGAACCACCACAACTTCGCGTGGAAGGAAAAGCACGTCATCGACGGCGTGGCGCGCGAGTTGATTGTGCATCGCAAAGGCGCGACGCCGGCGGGCGCGGGCGTGCTGGGCATCATCCCGGGCTCGATGGCATCGCCGGGTTTCGTGGGTACGCGGCCGGGGCGTGGCGGCGTCGCTGAACTCGGCGTCGCACGGCGCGGGCCGCGTGATGAGCCGCAAGGCCGCCCGCGAGACGTTGTCATGGGAGAAAGCCAAGCGCCGTCTCAAGGAAGCCGGCGTGACCCTCATCTCCGCCGGACTGGACGAAGTGCCGATGGTCTATAAAAACATCCACCACGTCATGAAGGCGCAGGAGGATCTGGTGGAAATCCTTGGCCAGTTCGACCCGAAGCTGGTGAAGATGGCCCCCGCCGGCGAACGCCCGGAGGATTGAGGGGAACGGGGAATTGGAGTGAGGGAGTAATGGAGTGATGGAGTTATGGGTGCCACTCGCAACAATTTCGTGAAGTACCCGCGCACACCGCATTTGTTCGGCTCGAAGGGAACGGACGATGATAAGCATCTCGGACAAAAGGAATCCGAAGCGTTTATCAAGGATCCCTCTTTGATCGTTGAAGAAAAGATTGATGGCACCAACGTTGGAATCCATTTCACGACCGCCGGTCGCATGGTGCTGCAATGCCGCGGGCACGAAATTACCGAAGGCATGCATCCACAGTACGATCTGTTCAAGCAATGGACCTCGGTGAAACGCGAAGTCTTTGAAATCGTGCTGGAAGACCGGTTCATTCTCTACGGCGAATGGCTGTACGCCAGGCACAGCGTCCATTACCGCAAACTGCCGCACTATTTTTTCGAGTTTGACATCTACGACAAGGACGCCGGGCAGTTCCTTGATCTGGAAACACGCCTGCGCATGCTCGAAGGAACCGGGATTCACACCGTGCCCGTCGTGCATCAGGGAGTCGCGGCCGCCGATGATTTGCCGGGGTTGATTGCCGAATCCGCATTCGACAGCGAGTTCGACAATCCGTTGACAGGCACAACCGACCATTTGATGGAGGGTCTTTATTTTCGCACCGAATCCGACGGGTTCGTCACCGGCCGCGCGAAAATGGTCCGCCCGGAATTCGTCGAAAAAATCAAACAAAGCGAACATTGGCAGCATCAGGCGATGGTTCCGAACCTCCTCGCCAACGGCGCCGACATCTGGGCGTGACCGATGAAAACCTGGACCGACATCACCCGCGCCGATGACGAGCAAATCCTGGCTTGGGTGGAGGCGCAGCCGTGGGTTACCGACATGGCGGCCTGCCAGCAGGATTCCCAATGGCACGCGGAAGGTGACGTGTGGACACACACCAAAATGGTCTGCGAGGCATTGACGCAACTGGCGGAATGGCCGGACCTGCCGCGCACCGAGCAGTTGATTCTGCTGTTTACCGCCCTGTTCCACGACGCGGGCAAACCCGCGACTACTTCGCCTGACCCAGAAACGGGCAGGCTTCGTTCGCCGCGCCACAGTCTGGTGGGCGCGGAAATGGTCCGAAATGCACTGCGAACGCTAAACTGCGACCTGGCGACTCGCGAACACATCGCCGCACTGGTGCGATTCCACGGTCGCCCGGCCCATCTGTTGGAAAAGCCCGCTCCCGAACGTGAGGTCATCTCGCTGTCGTGGCTGCTGAACAATCGGTTGCTCTACCTGTTTGCTCTCGCGGACACACGCGGCCGCACGGCAAAAGAAACGACGCGCCCGGAAGACACGTTGCACTTGTGGAAACTCGTGGCGCAGGAGCAGCGCTGCCTCGATGCGCCCTATCCGTTCGCCAATGATCAGGCCCGCTTTCTCTTTTATCGCGACGCATTATCGAGTCTTCATTACGTACCTCACGAGCATTATCGTTGCGCGGTAACCCTCATGAGCGGCCTGCCCGGCGCCGGCAAAGACACCTGGCTTGCCCGCCATCGACCCGCGCTACCCGTGGTGGCTCTGGACCAGATCCGGGAGGAAATGGACATCGATCCGGACGAAAACCAAGGCGAAGTGGTGCAAGCGGCCCGCGAACGCGCGCGCGAACATCTGCGCGCCGGGCGCGACTTCGCGTTGAACGGCACGAACATCGTCCGGGATACGCGAAAGAAGTGGATCGACCTGTTCTCCGATTACGACGCGCGCATTGAAATCGTCTATGTGGAGCCGCCGGTGGAAGTGATTTTGCGCCAGAATAAGAAGCGCACCGAACCGGTGCCGGAGAGAATCATCCGGAAGCTATTGGACAAACTTGAACCGCCCGGCCCTGGCGAATGCCACACACTGCATTACGCGTAACCGGGATTCTGGCATGGACGTCTCGATCAAAGTCGTGTTCAATCAGCGCGTTTTCGGAGGCATGAACAAGCAAATCATCAAACGCAGCAAGTTTCTAAGCCTGGTTCTGCGTCACAAGCCGGAGGAAATCGGGCATTGAACTCGATGACGCGGGTTGGGTGCCCGTGCAGGAATTGCTCGATGCCTGCAACGCGCACGGCGTCGCGCTCACGCGCGGGCAATTGGACGAGGTGGTGCGCACGAGCGACAAGCAGCGCTTCGCCTACAGTGAAGACGGCCGGAACATTCGCGCGAATCAGGGTCATTCCGTGCCAGTTGAACTGGGTTACGCGCCGGCCACGCCGCCGGAATATCTGTTTCACGGCACGCCGGAACGTTTTGTCGCGTCGATCCGCGCGCAGGGCCTGCTCAAAGGCCGGCGCCATCACGTCCACCTCTCACCCGACGAAGACACCGCCCGCAAGGTCGGCGAGCGGCGCGGCCCGTCGGTCATCTTGAAAATCCGCTCCGGCGACATGCAGCGGGCCGGTTTCGCCTTTTTCCAATCCGCCAACGGCGTCTGGCTCACCGACCACGTTCCGCCCCAATTCATCCAATGGACACCGTGTGTCTCCTGAGCATCCGTGACGAACTGCGGCAAAGCCCGTCCAAACAATTGAACGCTATCGGCCAACGAACCATTGACCACCTTTCATGCCGCGAACCATCCTAATCCTCGAAGACAACGAAGATCGCATTCGTGGGTTCGAATCGGCCGTTGACGCGCTGGGAACCGACTACGCCCTCGAAGTCTGGCGCGACGCGCCCGCGATGATTCGGGAATGCCGAGCGTTCTTCGCGGAGACGGCACTGATTTCGCTGGACCACGATTTGAATCCAGCGCCCGGCAGCAAACAGGATCCCGGCACTGGCCTGGACGTGGTGCAGCATCTTTGCCGCAGCCCGCAGTTCTGCCCCGTCATTCTTCACACTTCCAACGTCGAGCGCGTGTGGTCCATGCATAATGATTTCCGTTTCGCCGGTTGGACGGCGGAAATGGTGTCACCCTACCGTGACGATTGGATTTCTGTCTCATGGTTTCCAAAGGCGCAGGAACTGCTGAGCGAAAGCCGTCAGTATGCGCGCCCGGCGCACCGACCCGACCACGCTGAACGTTGCGCTCGCGCGCGCCTGTCCCTCACCGGCTTGTCCGTCGGCGATGGATTCGGCGAATGCTTCTTTTGCAGCGAAGAGACATTTCAACGCCGCATGGAATATCGCTCCGAACCTCCCCCACCCTGGTTCGTGACCGACGATACCATCATGGCGCTATCCGTCGTCCAGTTGCTGGAAGATTGGGGCGATGTCGAACCCGACGCTCTAGCGCGACGTTTTGCCGAAAAGTACCGCCTGGATCCCCGGCGCGGTTACGGGAGCACGGCACATGGCATCCTTCAGATGATCGGCGACGGCATCTCGTGGCGCGATGCCGCCGCATCCGCGTTCGATGGCATGGGCTCCATGGGCAACGGCGGAGCCATGCGCGCCGCGCCCATCGGCGCATTCTTTTCCGATGATGTTGCCCAGGTCATCGAGCAGGCGCGCCGCTCTGCCATGGTCACCCACAAACATCACGATGGCCAGGCCGGCGCCATCGCCATCGCCGTGGCCGCGGCTTGGGCAACCAATCGCCGCCTCAGCAATTCGAATACCCCCGGACGCGAACTCCTTGCATTCTGCCATAGGCACACCCCGCCTGGCGATACGCGCAATGGTATTGCGAAAGCGTACGATCTGCCGCTGGACGCCACGCCACCGTTTGTTGCCCGCGTTCTCGGAAATGGCAGCGGTGTCATCTCCAGCGACACCGTGCCCTTTACCCTCTGGAGCGCGGCCAGACATCTCGACAACTACGCCGACGCGCTCTGGACCACGGTTAGTGCCCTCGGAGACCGCGACACCACCTGCGCCATTGTCGGCGGAATCGTGGCCATGTCCGCGGGCTTGGATTCCATCCCGCCGGATTGGATTGCTTTCCGCGGAGCCCTGCCGTTCGACGGTTGAGCCGTTTCTTCTCCTGTGCTTTCTTGTGCCTTTTTGTGGCATAACCTATTGACATTCTGTCAGATCCCGTGCTACGCTCTCGGTGACATTTGAAAACTCGCCACGGAGGCGACGTTCGCACCCCGAACGACCGAACAGTTATGAACGCACCCGCCAACTGCGCGCCCGGAGGATTGAGGGGAACGGGGAATTGGAGTAATGGAGTGATGGAGTTATGGGTGCCACTCACAACAATTTCGTGAAGTACCCGCGCACACCGCATTTGTTCGGCTCGAAGGGAACGAATGGCTCCCCGCCGCCACGGAATCCGAAATCATCAACTACTTCGACCGCATGAAGCTGTTCGGCCAATCCGCGGCCATGGCCTGGCTCCAGAACAGGCGGGCTCCGTAGCGTGTTCCAACCCACTTGACACATCTATCACTCCGTGGCACACTACTTCCATGCGCCAGGGAGCGCCACCGCTGAGAACGGACAGCCATGCGCCGTCCGCCGACGAACCCTCGTGTCCACGAGGCGCGCACCCCTTTGGCCCCGCCACCCGTGGTCGCCATCGCACCCCCCCCACCCCCCCC
>JBFMBT010000277.1:0-8972 GCA_040754875.1 Verrucomicrobiota bacterium
CTTCTGAATCTGCGGGAAATATTTCTTCCTCTTTTCATCTTCCTTCCTTTCACAGCGGCGCCAGCAACGTCTGCGTCGTCAACCGCACCGTGTAGATTTGCAGCGCGGGATCTTCCTCCGGCGCGATCTCCACGCACTCCACGCGCGCCCACGCAGTGTCGGGCCGCCATTGATGCAGGCGGCGCATCACCGCCAGCGCCACGTCGCTGCAATGTTTCAGCGTGGCCGTCGCGTTGTTTTCATCGCGGTTGACCAGCACGTTTTCGCCGACGCGGATGAGCACTTCCACGACGCTGTTCGCCGGCAGGCGCGCGGGTTCGAGGTTTTTCAACGCGGGCATCTTGATGACGACCGCCAGGCCGATCTGCGCGATGGCCTGCTCGATCTCGTTGTCGATGTCGTGCCGGTCCTCCGAGATGATGCTGATGGGCCGCGCCGGCGAATATTCCGTGCCCGCGAAATACGCGTGCGATTCCAGGCGCGCCTTGATGAGGGATTGCAATGTACTGAGGCTCATTGTGGTTGAGGGTTGAAAGTTGCGAGTGGAGCGATCACGACGCGCCTCCGTTGGTAAAGATTTTCTCCGCCACGCGCGCCAACGCGTCCTTTATCGCCGCGTGCAAGGCTTCATCGGTTTCTTCAAAGTGCGGCGAAGCCCGCAACGCTTCCGCGTGTCCGCGATGTGAATCCGGCACTGCGCTGCGAGCGTTTCCCCCTCTCCTTGGGGAGAGGGCCGGGGTGAGGGAGAACAAAGCATCGCCAGCCAATCCACTCCGACCACTCGATGATCGGGTAGCGCCCCGCATCGCCCTCCCTCTCCCCTCAACGGGGAGAGGGACCAAGGGTGAGGGGTGGTGCCGCCCAAGCGCGTGGCTTCTTCTAACAGCCCGCGCGCCGGAACCCTCCCGTTCGCCATCAGCCCCGGGCTCGTACGCGGCGGTGTGGCGCAGCGAACGCGCGGCGGACATGTCGGCTCGCGCGGGCTGCTCCGGTCCTCGACGGAGGACAATGAGCCGCACGGCGCCGGGGCCTGACGGCAAAAGTTGAAACGGTGCCACCTGGCGCAACCGCTCCGCGAGCGTCTGCACCAGCCGCTGTTCAAACGCCGGCGACGCCAGCCGCGCCGCTGCTTCGTGCAGCGCGGAGAGGTCTTGCGTGATGGAAAACGTGACATTCATGGGTTTGAACTTTGTGCTTGGTGCTTCCCTGGAGTTTGGATTTTGGAGTTTGAAGTTTTTACCCCACGGCCAGCGCATGCACCGTCACATCAATCAGTGCATCGCCGCCAAACCCCGTGCCCGCCCACCATGTGTAGAGGTAGCGGCCCGTCACCGGGATGCGTGCCGACGCCGTTTCGCGCTGGCCCGCCGCGGTGCTTTCATCGGTGTCCGGCAGCGCGCACGACAACGTGGCCGTGCGATTTTCCAACACCTCCAGCGCCTCCATCAAATCGATGAGATTGTGCGAGAAGGCGTACGACAGCACGAACGCGTGGCCCGGCCCGGGCGACGTCGGCGTGGCGCCCTGGCCGTTGGTCGTCTTGACGACGAGCACAATCGCCGGCAGCGATTGATGATCATCGGCCAGCAAATCGATGCGCGCGCCGGCTTGTTCGCTGGCGGCCATGCCGTCGATGTCGTTCAGCGTGAAAAGCGGATTGCCGCCGTTGAGCAGCGCGGGTTTCAGCCGCGCCTGCGCGACGCTCGCGATGCTTTGTTTCTGTTGCAGCTCGAGGAGCGAATCCGTGTCCTGCGGCCGCAGATCGTTGAAGGTAAGTACACTCATGATTGATTTTGTTGTGGGTTATTCCACCGCCACTCCGTGAATGACGGCGTTGATTTCGGCGTCGGGGTCCAGCGTGGACGTGCAGCCCCAGAGAAAGAGATAACGGCCGGTGACCGGGAGGCGCGCGGAGACCGTCTCGCGCTGGCCGGTATAATCGCTGGCGTCGGTGTCGGGCAACGCGCAGCTCAGAAACGCCAGGCGATTTTCCAGCACCGGCCACGCCTGTTCCACCGCGACCGCCACGTGCGAGAACGCGTAATACAGCACAAAGGTCTGGCTCGTGCCGGGCGAGGTCGGCGTCGCCCCCTGGCCGTTGGTCGTCTTGGCGACCAGCACCAGCGCCGGCAGCGATTGGTGATCGTCGGCCAGCAAATCGACGCGCACGCACGTGGCCGTCTCAATCACGTTCGAGCCGCTGAGATTGTTGAACGTCGCCAACGGATTGCCGCCGTTGAGCAACGCCGGCGTTTGCCGCGCCCGCGCGACGGCCGCGATGCTTTGTTTCTGTTGCAGCTCCAGCAGCGAATCCGTGTCCGCCGGCCGCAGATCGTTGAAAGTAAGTAAGCTCATGTCAGTGTTGAGAGTTGAGGGTGTGAGGGGTGGTTACATCCGCGCGATCGCCATCGCCCAACGCCATTCCCCTCCTGGGAGGGGCAGGGGTGGGTTCGTTGCGAGCCTTGCGTGTCATTTCCTCCCAGCGCTGGATTGGGCACTCCCTCTCCCCAAGGGAGAGGGCTGGGGTGAGGGGGAAGGGAGCGCCATTCAACCAACTGCTCCAATTTGCAAATCGCGGAAACGCATTCATTGAAATTCCCTTTCGTGCTTCTTTCGTCATTCGTCGTCCCATCACAGCCCCGCCAGCGATTCACGCGTCGCCAGCCCTTTCGATTTGCGCACCACTTCGATCTGCCCGCCGCGTTGCGACGACGGCTCCAGCGGATCATCCGGCGCGGTCACCACGTCCTTGCACGCCGCGACGCGGTTCAATTCATCCACCGCGCGCATGGCCTGCGCCTGTTGATCCTTGGTGAGGCGCAGCGTGGGGATGCGCAGTTGCATCGCTTCGAGGATGAGATAACACGCGGCCCATTTGAGCTCGGGCGGGATGCTGTTGGGCGTGGCGCTCAGCCGGTTGCGCGCGCAACTCTCGATCTTCAAACGCTCGCGCGAAACAACGTCCGGCATGATTTCGTCGAACGGATCGCCCTGGCCCGCGGCCAGCGCGGCCGTGCGCAACGCGCTGACCTGCGGCGCAGCCAGGTAATCGTTCAAGTCCTCGGCAGTAAGTGTGATCCAGGGCATGGGATGGGTGATTTGTGATTTTAGATTTGCGATTTTCGATTGTTCGGAGTCCCGCCTTCAGGCGGCAGCGCGTGACCACGGCAAACCGCCGGAGGATTTCCGAAACCTGCTGACTGACGACGCGTTGCCGGCTGAAGCCGGGACTCCAAACCAGCACGCGTCCGCGTCGTTCCTTGTATTTTGGTGCTTGTTCATTCCCTGTAGTTTGCAGTTTTGAATTTGGTTTTCCCCAGCGGCGAGGGCGCCCAGCGCCCCCGCCGCGCTTCGCCTTAACTGATCGTCAACTGCCGGATGCCTCCGGTGTAGGTCACCACCACCTTCGAGTAGTGCTCGACCGTCACCGCGACCAGCTTGGCGCTGATCTGCTGCACATAGACACGCACGCGTCCGCCGCCCTCGACCGGGCTGACGAACCGCTTGATGTTCGACGGGTCCTCCGTGTCCACGCCGTCTTCGGCGAAGTACATCACGACCTTGTTGCCGACCACCTGCGACTTCGCGCCCGCGCTGCTCTGGAAGCGCTCGCGCGAAACGAGCACCTTGTCCACCGCCAGGCGCGTCGCCAGTTCCTCGGCGCTCAACCCCGCCGCGGCGTAACCGCCGGCGTTGTCCTGCGCCTCGTAGGCGATCGAGCGCTTGTTCCACGCCGTGTCGCCGAACAACACGCGGTTCGGCCGGATGCCCGAGACATCCGCGGCGGCGATCAATTCCGTCTTGATGTCCTGGTCGGGGTTCAGGCCCGCGGTGGTGTCCCAGGTTTTGTTGGCGTTCACGGCGGCGGCGGTCAACGCCGTCACGGCGCGGCGCAATTCATTGCGCAAAATGCGCCGCAACAACTTCGCCGTCTTCTGCTGCTGCCAGTTCGCGCCCGCCACGTTGTCCAGATCGACGATGCACGTGAGGCCCTTGTTGATCGTCTTGTCGGTGACGTCTTCGCCGGTGAATTCCACGCGCTTGAAGTCGCCGCCGATCGCGCGCTCGTCATCCGTCTCGGAGTAAAACTCCTCGGCGTTCGCGGCCTTCTTCCATTCGAAGCGCCGGCCGACTTCGACCGATGGCGCGACGAATTCGAGCGTCTCCTCCAGGTTGTTCGGGTCCTTCCAGCCGACGGCATACGCCGTCAACGGCTCGCTGAAATGCGTTTCCAGGAAACGGCTGTCGTTGGCGAACAGAATCTGCCCGCCGCGATAACCGGAGCCGCTGTCGGCCAGGATCGGGGTTTCGGTTTCAATGGGTGCGGTAAGTGTGGTCATGGGATTTGCAATGTTGATTTTCGATTTGCGATGAATTGTGGGTGCGTTGTGCGGAATTACGTGACGATGGTTTTGCGCGGCACGCAGTGGGCGACTTCGATCAAGTCGCCGTCCGCGCTGGCCGCCGTGAGCGCCACGCCGACTTCGTAATACGTGCCGGCGCCGGCGGGCAGGTCCTGGACCTTGCCGCTGGCCGCGGTGTAAACATGCTCGCCGCGATCAATCGCCTCGCTGGCGACCATCAACAGCGTGCGCTTGGAGACGCCGAGCACTTCGACCGCGATCAAGTCTTCGGCGGCCTCGGCTTCATCCGTCATGACGCCGAGCGGGATGTCGCTCGCGCCGCAAACCGCGACGTGGCTGTCGTCCGAGCCGTCCTTGGCCAGCAGGTAACGCGTGGCAATCGCCGCGTCGGTCTTCGAAGTGAACGCGCCTTCGTGCGTGCCCTCCGCGACATTCGCGAAGTGCGCCGCGCGCGGGAACAACCGGGTGAGGAGTGAGTGGAGTGGATTCATGTTTTGGAGTGATGGAGTGTTGGAGTAATGGGGAGTTGTGTGTGGGTGCTTCACTGGAGTTTGGTGTTTGGAGTTTCTTTGGAGTTTCGAACTTTGAGCCTTGGAGTTTATTTGCCGGGTTGCTGCATCTGCGCGAAGAGCGCGGGATGTTCGCGGCGCGCATTGGCGAACGCCGCGTCATACGTTTCGCCGTGCTGCTTCATGCGCTGGGCCACCAGCGATTGCACGCGCTCGGTGCGCTCCTGGATGTTCGCCAGCTCGACGCGCCGTTCGCCGAGCGACGCCGTGACGGCGCGCGTCTTGCACACGGGCGCCAGGGATTGCAACGCGCCGTGCGAATTGGCGAAATCGCCCTGCAACCGCGCGGCCCACTGCGGGCGTTGCGCGATGGTGATGCGGCCGTCGGCCACGGCCAGGTCGAGCACGAGGCCGATGCGTTCGGCGCGCTCGTTGGCGTAGCTGGCGCTCAACGTGTCGCGCTCGGCGGCCAGGCGTTCGAGGTCGGCGCGGAATTGTTCATTGGCGGCCGAGCCGTGGGCGGGCGGCGGCGCGGTTTGGGCGAGCCGCTGCGCGATTTGCGCGAGCGCCGCCTGGAGTTGTTCGTCGCCGGCGTCGGCGGGCAATTCGATGCCCTGTTCCTTCAGCCACGCGAGCAGGAGTGCTTTGTCCATGATCGGTTTTTGGGTTGGGTTTGGGGTTGATGCCGCGGGCCGCTCGTTCAGGAGATGGCGCACGGGCAAATTCGGCCGGTTGGTCAGCCCGGCGGATTTCAATTCATCGGGCGTGAAAATCGGGATGCCATTCACCTCACCGGTCTGGCGCGCCGTCCAATACGGCGACAACGCCACCAGCCGTTTGCGCTCGACCAGGTCGCTGCCGCCGTTGGTGAACACCGGCAGGCCGTAAAGTCCATCGGCGCGCGCCTCGAGGTCCACGAACACGCCCTGAGGCGTTTTGTCCGGATACTCATTGGCCAATCCGGGCACGTCCGGATGGCCGATGAAAATGGGGCAGCCGGTGAAGAACCGTTTGAGCCGGCCCCAGGGCGATTTGAACCGCCGCACCAACGCCTCCGCCACCTCGCGCGTAACGCGTTGAATGGCCGGGCGTTTTTCGATGCGCCCATCGGCCAGGCGCGTGAGGGCCGGCCCCGGGAAATCGCCGTAGGGCGAAATCATCGCCCAACCGTCGTGCTGGAGCGCGAGCTGGTTGGCGAAGCCGAGACACGCGTTCGCTTGACTTGCATCAAGCGCGTGCAGGTCGGCCGATGGCACGTTGCCGCGTTCGGGAGTTTCGCCGGAGTTGGCGAACGCGGCGCCCAGAACGTTTTTCGCGATTGGGTGTTCAACTGGTTGCGACTCAAGTTCGATGGCGCGGTTCATGGCGGAAGGTCGAGTGGACTTTTTCATCGGATTAGTGGTTGCAATCGTTCGGATTAGTTGCGATATTATGAACGTGACCCCGAGTTCTCCGCGGATGATCGAGCGCATCGCGGCGGCCCTCGAAGAACGTGCACGTACCAGGAAGCAGCCTCTGGCGGCACGAACGTCGAGCTGGCTTAGCCTCGTGAGCATTTGCTGGGAATTGGAGTCGCGCCTCCACGGCAGCAGCGACGTCACCGAGACGGACATCACCCTCCATCGCGAAACCTTTCACCGCGCGCTTTCCTGCGGCGAAGATTTGATCCTCGAATGGGCCGACCAAAACGCGAACGTGCGCGTGCTGGGCGTGGACCGGTTGACGATGGAAAGCACGCTGCAATCCCTGCGCGTCAAGTACACCAAGTGGCACGGCGTGTGGATTCCCCAGGCCAGCCAGCAGGCGATCGCCTGAAGCCGACGGAAACTTCAAGTCGCAAGGTTTAAACGTCAGGGAAGCTTCCCGCGACAAATCCCCGTCGGAATAATGGCGGTGTGGAGCGATGGAGTGATGGGGATTCACCCAAGACGAAGGCTGCTTGAAGCGCGCGCGGATCGGAAGGTTTGGAGTCCCGCCTTCAGGCGGTTGGGCGCCGGCACAAAGGTGCGCCGGAAAATCCTCCACGCTTCTGACGGAGCGACGCCGGGCCGGCTGAAGCCGGGACTCCGAACCGCGGTGCGCCCGCTGGTGGTCCGCGTCCTTCGCGCGGAGTTTCCTTCCCGCCCTTTCGCCGCCGGCCCCGCCGGCTATGTTCGATGCGTTTAACATCTGGTGTGAACATGGCAGGGAAAAATCCTTAACGCCAAGACGCCTGAGACAACTGCTAACCACTGAGACAAAAATCTTTCGGCAAAGTGATTTTTTTTCGCCGGAAGGGGTTTCAACCACGGATGGACGAGGCAAAACTCCACATTCCAAACGCCAAACTCCAGGGAAACACCATGCTCCGATGCCTCCATTGCGGCTTCGTTTCACTGCGGTGAATCGTATGCGTGTTGAATCACTGCAAAGGGACGGAGGACGCAAAAGGAGTGAAAGGCCGAATGGGGAGGCGCGTGATGTTCCGTCCCGCCGGGGACGGCCGACGATTCTAATTCCCTTCTGGTTGGTCTGGCGCCTTGCGCCTCCTGCGGGCCTTGTCGAGGTGACACAATCCCATGATCAGAAGACCGCAGGCCACCGCCATCATTTCAATGTTGGGAAAGGCCGCGGTGAATGCGGCAAAACCAACGCCCAGCGCCAACCAACTGGCGCCGGAGTAAATATACATCCAGCGACGGTCTTCTGTCCGGCGTCCGTGAAAAAGTTGGACCATGCGCATCGCGGACAGAAACAGCAGGGCCGCGCCGGCACTCAGGCAGAACCAGAAGAACACTTCCACCATGTGTGTATTACAGCACGGGCCGGGCCGAAACGCCAGCGGAGATGGAGAAGATAATTCATGCATCGTGGCAGCGCCCCGAAATTGCATCGCCCCATGCCGCCCCTCCGGGGCAGAGGGATGGAAGAAGTCGTGTCATTACTGCAGTTGATTGTGCTGGTGATTCTGGCGCTGAACACCGCGCATTGGCGGCGCCGGGGCGGTGAGTGGGTGGCCGATGTTCCCAAGACGGGCATCGTGTGTTACGTACACTATGCGTGGGCGGGTATTAGCCTCCTTTGCATTGCATGGTCGGAACTCGGCGAATTGCCGCGATTCGTGTCACGGGGCATCCTCTGGTCCTGGCTGGGCTGGTGGCAAATCTACTCCATTGGGAAGCGCGAACAGGGGCGGAGACAACTGCAAGTTCCTGGCGGGAATGGTGGATAGAACCACTGACCACGCAGAATACACAGACGGTTCATTCCGGCGGTTTCTGTGTGGTCTGCGTGGTCTGTGGTCGCCCCGCGCCGGGGAAAAGCGCCGCGGAACCGGCGCACTCCGGGACGCTTCGCGCTCGCCGTGCGCGGGGTATTCGCGGAGCATTTTTCTTCATTCACCCTTCGCCCCCAACACCCCCTCCCCTTCCTTCGCCGCCGAACGCCCATACCGTTCCAGCGCATTCGCCACCCCCAACGGCACCCCATGGCGCACGAGGAATTCGTCCACTTTCAGGTCTTGCTCGATGTTGCGGGGTTGTTCGGTGAGGAGGCGGACGTAGGCCAGGGGTTTGACGTCGTCGCCGAAGAGGTGGCGGATGACCCAGGTGTCCACCTGGAGGTTGAGGGTTTCGGAGATCAACTCGGCGTCGTCTTGTTCGAGCAGGAGGGATTCGTCGCCTTGCAGGCTCGCGCCGAGGCCGTCGCCCTTCGAGATGGTGCTGAGGTCGGCGCCGCGCCAGAGGGCGGCCAGCGCGCGGTCCATGCGCTCGACGATCTGCGGGTGGGGCAGTTCGCCGGAGGAGGTGACGTCGATGCGCTCGATGCGCTCGTTTTCGTTCATCACGGCGGCGAAGTCGGCGTTGAATTCCTCCAGGGCGTCGGCCATGGCCTGCCATTCCTTGGAGCCGCGCGGGGCGTTGGTGACGCCGCGCAAGCCGGGCATGCCGTGGCGCTCGCAGTAACGGAGCCAGTCGCGGATGGGCAGCAGCTTGAACATGTAGGCCACGGCGCAGGCGAACATCACGCCGTCGCCCACGGTGACGAGCCAGCCGCCCTCCTCGAGGTCGCGGCCTTCAATGGCGCCCTCGGATTCAATGAAGCGCAGGCGGCCGGTGGT
>JBFMBT010000278.1:0-8940 GCA_040754875.1 Verrucomicrobiota bacterium
GGTTTCGCCCGGGTCGTTCTTCAAATCGTAAAGTTCCGCGTAGCCTTCCGGGTAATAATTGTATTTCCAGCGTTCAGTGCGGACCATCTTCGCATCGGGATGGCGGATGCCTTTGATCCCCTGCCCTTTCTCGAACGCGAAGTCGAGCTGGCCGCTGGTGATGACCTCGGGGATGATGTTCTCGCTGAAGACGGCGTCGCGCGGTTGGTACGCGCGGCCCGCGTCGGCAATCAACGGCGCGAAGCTGCGCCCCTGGCTTTCATGCGGCTCGGGCAGGCCGGCGAGTTCAAACACCGTGGGCAGGACATCGACCGCCTCGATGAGGGCGGCGTGTTTGCCGGGGCGAACGCGCGCGGGATAACGAAGCATCAAGGGAACGCGCACGGAGGATTCGAAGAAACAATTCTTGCCCATCAGGCCGTGTTCGAGCATCTGGTCGCCGTGGTCGGATGTGAACAGGACAATGGTGTTGGCGGCCTGGCCGAGGCGGTCCAATTCCTCGAGGATGAGGCCGATCTCGCGATCAATCTGGCTGATGGCGGCATAGTAGCTGCGCCAGGACCATTGCAGGCGCGCGCGGTCCATGTCGAAGACCGGATTGCCGCGCAAAATGAGTTGCTGAAGCGGCGGCGGCAGGCGGCCGATGTCCTGGCGGGAAACCCGGGCGGGCAACGGGATTTCCACGTGGTTGTACATGCCGTCGAACGGAACGGGCACTTCGAAGGAGGCATGCGGTTTCCAAAACGAACTGAACAGGAAGAACGGCTTCCCGGCTTTCGCGAGCTCACGCAGATAATGGCGCGTGCGCCGGCCGGTCCACGTCGTTTCGGAGAATTCATCCGCGATGGCCGCGCGAAAGGGATTGCCGCCCGGCTCGATGTCGCGCGCGAGGGCGCGATAGGGTGTCTTCGCGTTGGGATCGTTCGCCTGGCGCCATTTCACGTAGTCGGAGAAGCGGTCGAGCGGCGCCACGGCGTCGTGGAGTTCCACAAAATCAAACCCGGTGCGCCTCCCCTCCTCTGCCGTGGGCGGGAAATAGTGGAGCTTGCCAACGGCGGCGGTGGCGTAGCCGGCTTCGCGCAGACGCGCCTGGAGGAGCTTTTCGCGCGAATCGAGCGGTGTGTAATTGACACGGTTCTTGTGCGAATGCGGATAGCGGCCGGTGAAGAAGCTCACGCGCGAAGGCACACAGACGGGTGATTGCACGAAGGCGTGGGTGAAATTCGCGCCCGCGGCGGCGAGGCGGTCCAGATTGGGCGTGCGGATGATGGTGTTGCCGTTCGCGCCCACGCAATCCCAGCGGTGCTGGTCGGTCATGATGAACAGGATGTTCGGGCGCGGCGCGGAAAGTGCGTTTGCAGCCGGGAGAAACGCGAAGGCGGCGAGCAGTAACCGAAGGAGCATCCGTGATTGATAACAGCGTTGAACGGGGAAAACAATGCGCCATTGAGCGCGCGCCGATGCGCGTCAGCCAAGACGGGCGCGGACTTCGTTGACGAGGTCGCGGAGGGCGAAGGGCTTTTTCATCAGCTTGGGGGCGCGGGCGCCGAGTTCGGCGAGGGCGGCTTCGATGCTTTCGTTGGCGGCGCCGCTGATGAGGAGAATGGGCATGTCCGGATGGGTTTTGTAAATCTCGCGCACGAGTTCCACGCCGTTCATGTTCGGCATGGTCAAATCAGAAATCACGATGCCCAGGTCCTTCGCGTAGCGTTGGAAGAGTTTCAAGCCTTCGACACCATCGATGGCGGCGTGCACCTCGAGTTGCGCGTGCTGAAGGCACGTCTTGAGCACTTCGCGCACCATCGGGTCGTCATCCACGAGCAGGACCTTGCGGCCGCCAGTGCGTTTGAACGGCGCGGCGGCGGACGGGGCGGTTTCGGACGCGGGCTGGTAATCCAGCGGCTCGGGCGGCAGCCAGAGCGTGACGGTGGCGCCGGCGTCCGGCGCGCTTTCGAGTGTGACCTGGCCGCCCTGCAAGCGCGTGACGCTGTGAACCAGCGACAAACCCAGCCCCAACGCCTGGCCTTTGGGGCGCGTGGTGAAAAACGGATCGAACGCACGGCGGCGCGTCTCTTCGCCCATGCCGAAGCCGGAATCGCGCACCACGAGCCGGAACACATCCGTCGAGGTGACACCCAGTTCGGCGGCCCGGGCCGGAGTCAGGGTTTCTGGCGCGAGGGAAATCTCCAGCGTGCCGCCGGTCGCCAGCGCGAAGCGCGCGTTGGACAGGAGCTGGTCGAGGACGATGTTCCACTGGGCCGGATCGACGATGCGGGAACAGGGATGAAGATCCTGCTTGAGCTGAATCTGCGCGGTGTCCGGCAACGCGGCGAGCCAGCGTTCCAGCGCCTGCTGGACGAGGCCGCGAAAATCCGTGGGCACCGGATGAAACTGCCGGCGCGGGCGGGCGATGAGCAGGAGCGTGTCCACGAGTTTCTCCGTGCGGCGGGCGGAGGTTTCCATGGAGGTGGCGTATTCGTGAACGTGGGACTGCGGGGACGCTTCCTCTTTGATGAGCGTCAGGTAGCCGAAGATGGGAGCGAGGAAGTTGTTGAAGTCGTGCGCGAGTTTGCCGGCCAGGAGCTTGAGCGAATCCAGGCGTTGGTCGCGGTCGCGCAAATCGGGCGCGACGGGCAAGGGCGGTTCCTTGCCGGTGGTCGGAGGCTGCGCCATGCGTCAGGACGGATAGGCTTCGTGGCCGCGGCTCATTGCTTCATCTTGAGCACGCGGCGGACTTCAAGCAACAACTGATCCAGCGGCAGGGTCTTGCTGACGTAACCGGAGGCGTTTTTGCTGCGGGCTTCCTTCAGGAGTTCTTCGTCAAAGCCCATGCCCGTGAGGATGATGACCGGCAGGTTGGGATGCGAACCTTTGACGCGCTCAAGAACCTCCAGGCCGTCGGCATCCGCCAGGGCGATGTCGAGGATCATCAACTGGATCGCAATTTCATCGGCCAGGCGGAGCGCTTCCTCGGCGCTGGTCGCCGTGCTGACTTCGTAGCCGCGTTTGCGGAAAAAGCTGGAAAGCAGGTCACAAATGGGCGCCTCGTCGTCCACCACCAGAATATGTTGGCTCATAAAATCGGAATGTACCTCAAGCTGGCAAAAAGAGCAGAAAGGGTGCCGTTCTCACTTTACGCAAATGCATCATTCCCAAGTTACTTCACTCAAATCCAGGTACCAGTTGCCATCGGTGACCCGGACCGCTTTCTTTTCCTGCCGATAGACCACTTTGGAGAGGTCCACTTCCGGCGGAATGACATTGACCAGAACATCGCCGGACAGCAACGAAATAATCCGCGTACGTTGTTCATCGCGGCGAACAAACGCAAACTTCACGCGGTCCACAGTAAACAAGTAGCCGGTCACCCGCGCCAGACCGGCCTCGTAATGGTCCACGACGCCCACGAAATGGCGGCGGGCCTCTTTTTCGAAGAGCCGGCGATGAATCACGTGTATTTTTTCCCCGGGCCGTAAAATCATAGAATCGCTTCCCGTGCAGTCCCCGCGTCTCGACGGGATTTGTACACGCTCCGGCGCGATTTCAAAGTGCAAAGTTGCGGCCAATTCGCCCCCATCCGTGGTACGTCTGGGGTGAAGTTTGGGATTTTGGAAGTTTCCGAAATGATGATTACTGAACACCGCTTCTCACCACTTCCCTCATCACCTTCCCCAACTCATCGCAAAACACCGCGCGCAACTCGCTCGCCCTGCACGTAATCTCCAGATACCCGCCCTGCACGCGCCCCGACGCGTACAACCGCTTCGCCGCCACGCTGACCGCCGGAGGCGCCGCAATCTCCGCGTGCAACGGGCCGCAGGTCAATTCCTCGTAACCCAATGCATGCGCCACCTGTTGCTGCCACGGCAGCCCGCCGCTGAGGAACAGCACCCGTTCCGGCACGATGGCGTTTTCCTTCAACCACGTGAAAAACTCTTCGCGCTCTTGCCGATGCGCCTTGTCCTCCTCGCCGCCGACGCCGATCAACGGCTCCGGCGACACCACCACCTTGAACGCCGCGTCGCTCTCCTTGAGCGTGCGTTGGAGCCATTCCCGTTGCGCGCCGCCCCACAATGTCTTCTTCGACTCGCGATGGTTCCATGCATCCAACAGCCATAATTGCAAATGCCGGCTCACGCGGTGCGTGCGATACGTGACGGCATTGGTCGCCGATGGATCGGTCACCGGCAATTGCTCGCGGAAGAGGCGCGTGGCGATGACACTCCAATCTGTAGCAGCTGACGTAAGGAGGCTCTGTCCTTCCTCTCCTGAATTGGAATGAGCCTCCTCACGTCGGCTGCTACCAAATTCAAGGGCGCGCATCCAATACGCCGGCACAATGGAGAAGAATTGCGTCACGCGCGGCAGCACGAACTGCACGTGCCACTGGCGGCGCATTGATTCCTCCGTGGCCGGCTCATCATAAAAAACGCTGTTTCCCGCCGCGACATAGAAATCCGGCCGCACGCGATATAATGTGCGCAACGCGGGATATCCCATCGACAGGTCGGCGCGGGCATTGCCTTGCATCGGCAACGCAGCGATCTCCTGCTGCAACGCGCGGTAATTCATCGCCCCGCCCACCACGAACTTCACCGGTGCGTCTGACTCCGCGCCCGGCAGCGTCTTGAACGCGCGCGCCACATCCGTCTGCGCCAGCTTGGGATGACGCCCGACCCAGGCGCGATAGTAATACAGCGTGCCCGGCTGGAGGCCGGTAATTTTTATTTTTACGATGAAATCATTCTCCGCGCGCGCGTTCAGCCACTCGGTGCGCGTGGCGGCGCGGAACAATTCGTTCGTCGCCAGTTCGAAGCACGCCACCCCGCGCGTCCCCGGCACATCGCCATCGAGCACCGACTCCGCCAGCGTCAACCGCGTCTGCAAAATCACGCTCGATTCCGTGACTTCGCCCGCCAGCAACCCCTGACCGGTCATCACCTCCTGCCCCGGCGCTTGCGCGCAAACCGTCACCAATACGCCCGCTGCCAGCACGCCGAACCAATCAATTTGCCTGCGTCTCATGCTTCACCTTTGGGTTGGAAATTTTTCCGCAATTGAGTCTCGTCTTGATCTCTCCTTAACGGCGTGACACGCGAGGTCGCGGGTTGGAACAGTTGTCGCAGTTTGATTAACGCTTCCTTCCCCTCACCCCAGCCCTCTCCTTGGGGAGAGGGGGAATCGGTTGCCGCGTCGGGCGAGAATCATGCGCAAGGCTCGCAACAAACCCACCCCTTGCCCCTCCGAGGAGGGGAATGGCGTTGGGCGCTTGCGATGCGTCTTGGTTGAGTGCCACTACCCAATCCTCTGTCAGCGCCCCCGCAAGATTCACATCCTCGCGCACCAGCCGCTGGCTGCGCCGGCCGTTCAACGTCGCGAACGCCTCCGCATGAATTTCCCAGCCATCGCCGCGATCGCGCGCGACGTGTTGCGCGAGCAACCGGATCAGATGCGGGTCCTGCGCCATCATCATGCGCTGCCGCGGCGTGATGTAGCGTTCCAGCGCAATCCGCTCGCGTTTCGGACCGCGGCTGTCTCCAGCCGCAGCGCTCAAAATGCAACCGGGACAATGGACTGACTTCGACGTCATCCCCGTGCGACACCAAACACACACGCCGCCAGGCGAACCTTCCATCCCACCTTCGCCTGCCGCACGCTGCGGCTGGGGACAGCCGCGGTCCGCCAATGACACCGCGCCCTCCTCCTCCGGATTCACCGCATACAATTCCACGTGCCCCGTCTTTTCCACCAGCATCACGCGCCAAGCGAAATTGAACCCGCGCCCGTCCCACGCCCCTTGCTGCGGATAAAACCACGAGCGCGCCGGCAGCGCGATTTGCAGAACGCAATACGCGCCCAACAGGGTCAATGCAACCGGCGAGGGGAGCGGTCGCGGATCGGCGGAGTCGCGGCGCGCCCCTTTTTCCACTGAACACTGAACACTGAATACTGAACACTTCCGGGCAAAGTCCGGCGGAAAAAACACGAGCGTCGCCACGATCATCACCCAAGGAAACATCCCGATGGGAAACAACACCGCCGTCAGCACGTGAAAAGCAATCACCGCCGCGTACGCGAACGGCCGCGTGCGCGCGCACAGCAACAGGAACGGGATGCTCAAATCATACAGTGCACCGCACCAGCTCGCCGCATACGCCACCCACGGTTCCGCCAGCCACGCCCCGATGACCGGCAAATCGCTTTTGGCCATGAGCCATGTCCGCATCGGCTGTGCCGCGAACAACCAGTCCGCATTAAGCTTCGCGAGCCCCGCGAAGAAATACACGACGCCCAATTGAAACCGCAGCACGTAAAGTGTCCATGCCGGAGCCGTGTCGGCGCGCCATCGCGGATTCAACCACGCATCCACCGACCACGCGCGATGCGCCGGCAGAAACACCAGCAACCCGCTCAACAGGGTGACCAGATAGTAATGATTCAGATACGTGGTGCGATCGATGAACTCGAGATAAGTGAAGCCCGCGAAGAACAACGCCGCGCTCAACCGATAACAAAATCCCGCCGCCATCATCAACGCCAGCACCGCCAGCACGCCCACGTGGACATACATCCAGTTGCCCGGCCACGGTTGAATCCACGACACCCAGGGAAAATGAAACGCCGGCTCCAGAAACAACGACTCCACCCAGCCCTTCGCCAGAAACCGCACCATCGCCCCCGCCATCAGCAAGCCAAACAGGATGCGGAACATCGCCAGCGCGGCGATGTCCACCGGACGGAAGAGCCGCTCGGCGATGCGTTTCGGAAGCATGGAAATTTCAGTCGCCATCATTCGCGCTAAACATGATGGTCACACCCAGGGCGCTCACGACGTCCACCTTGCAAAGCAACTCGAGGGTCTTGCATTCCTCGAAGGCCGCCTTGATCGCCGCGCTGTTGACGCTCAATGCTTGCTCGAACGGCTGGCCGATGGCTACCAGCGCCTTGACGGTCATTTCAAATTGTTCATCGAGCGATTTGGCCAGTTCGGGATTCACGTGCCGCACGTAATCGTCAATGCCCACGCCCTCCGCCCCGCGATAGAAACGCTGCAAGCCCTTGACCATCGACACCATGCCGGACAGCGATGTGCCGCTCGCCGCGCCTTCAATCTGGCCGAAGGTCAAAGTCTTGGCCGAAAACTGGTCCAGATAAACCCGCAACTGCATCACCAAGGCGGCTTCAATGCCTTCGGTAATCTGGTTCACCACGAGATTGATGCTGTCCTGGCCGCCGGCGGCAAATCGGCTGGGAAAATCCGCCGCTTGCGCATCGCTGGCAGCCTCGTTCATGCGCCGTTCCAAGTCCCGAGCCAGCGCGCAGACATAAACGCGGCGGCGTTCGGCGGAGGGCCCATCCAGCAACAGCTTTGCGGAAAGCCGTGGCGCGGCCGGCGGCCCGCCCACCTTCCCCGTCGTGCCTTGCGGCAGGTCGAACAATAAATATTCCAGCGCAAAAAAGCCTTTCGCGGAAGAACCGAGGATCTCGATGAATTCGTCGTCGATGGGTTTGGCGCTGCGCACGACATTTTCGATGGCGGTGGGATAGGGCTGCTTGAAAAACGCGGCGGTCCAGAAGGTGCGGTCCTTGATGGGCCCGTGAAAAAGCATCTCGATCTGCTTACGCGCGAGGTGCATCCGCACCCACGCTTGTTGCGTGCGGGCGAGCAATTCCGCGCCGGGCGACTTCCGCAATTCATTCGCGGCGACGGCGAGCGCGCGGGCGCGCGCGGCCAGTTCCTGGAGCGGGGCGGCGATGCAGTGGCGCGCCATTTCTTCGAGCATCGTGGCGCGCGTGAAGTTCGCCGGTGGCGCAGCGGCGGCCGAGCCGTGGCGCAACATGGCGTAACCGCCGAGCGCGACGGACAAGGTGCCGAGGGTCAGAAATTCGCGGCGGTTCATAGTGAATTCAGAAAGGCAATGAGCGCGTCGCGGTCGGCCTTGGGCAAAGCGCGAAATTGTCCCTTCGAACGTTCCGCTTCGCCGCCGTGCCAGAGAATCGCCTCGGTCAGATTGCGCGCGCGGCCGTCCTGGAGAAAATTCGTGTGCCCATTGACCTTTTCGACCAGGCCAATGCCCCAGAGCGGCGGCGTGCGCCATTCGCGTCCGCTGGCGGTGAACACGGGGCGGTGGTCGCTCAATCCTTCGCCCAGGTCGTGCAAAAGGAGGTCAGTATATGGCCGGATGGTTTGATGCGAAAGTTCCGGCAGATCGGGCCAATCACCAGTCTTCAATTCAGGCACGTGGCAGGACGCGCATTTCAAAACGTGAAAAATCCTCTGGCCGCGGCGGACAGTGGCATCATCCCAGTTGCGCCGGGCGGGAACGGCGAGGGTGCGCGAGTAGAAAGCGACGGCGTGAAGGATTTCGTCGCTGACCTCAGGCGAGCCGCCGCTGGGTTGCCGGATGGCTTGCGCGGGGGTGTGATTTTCCTGCGGGAACAGAGAGGTCGTGAGGCCCATGTCGCCGTTGAAGGCGCCAGCGACTTGCTGGAGGACGGTTGGCTGTTCGGCCTTCCAGCCGAAGCGGCCGATGGCGGGGCGTTTTGACACGACATCCCACACGATGTTCAACCGGCCGGAGATGCCGTCGCCATCGCGGTCCTCGGGATCGGCGAGGGTGCGCAGGGTTTCTTCGGGCACGGCTTCGAGCAAACCCAATCCGATGACGACGGGCGCGACGCGCGGGGAGATGAGAATGTTGGTCGCGAGCGGGCCGTAAGCGAGGTTGGTGATGGTGTAATGCGGGCGGCGCAGGATGTAGGGTTCGCCGTCGGCGAAGGCGCCGTGGATGATTTCGTAGTGGACGAGCGCGTCGGCTTCGGCGGGGACGGCGGGGAGGGCGCGGGTTTGGAGTTGGTCGCCGTAGATGGGGTCGGGGAGATTTGCGGAATCGTTCGCAGAAAATAAAGATGCGGATTCAATTACGGTTCCTTTCCCCT
>JBFMBT010000279.1:0-8934 GCA_040754875.1 Verrucomicrobiota bacterium
GGCGTTGGGCTTGAAACTGCCGACCGGCGCGGTGGCGGGAAATAAATCGTAAGAAATGTTGTCCGCGAAATTGCCGGCGCCCACCGGCGGCGGGAATTGGCGTCCCCAGGCAAAAACGCCTTGCAACCGGCCATCACGTTCGGCGGGCGTGCGGCCGGTTTCGCCCTCGAGTTTGAACGCCTGGCTCCATTCCAGATCCGTCGGCAACCGGTACACCTGGTCCAGGATCTTGCCTTCGCGTCTTTCATGGTCGGTAAGCCACTTGCAGAACTCCTCGGCATCGCGGCGGCTGATGTAAACCACCGGATGATTGTCGCCCTGCTTGAAGCCGGGGTTCTCCCAACCGGAGCCGGCGTTGTGGCGCATGCGCTGATAGAAGGCGCGGAAATCCTTCACGCGCGTTTCCCAGACGCAGAACCAGACTTCGCCCACGGGGACGAACTTCATGCCCAAGGTGTTCTCCCATTCCTTCAAGCCCTTCTGCGGGCCCGGATACGGCGGCATCGTGACGGTGAGATTGGTCGTTTGCTGCGCCTTGACGACGCCCACGACCGGCGTGATGCGGTAATTCAGCTTTTGCAATTGATACTCGACCCGGCCCACGGGCAACTCCGCCACGCGCAACGGGGTGACGCCAATTTGCTGGCCGTTGGCCTGCACGGCGGCGCCGGGGGGATCGCTCTCAATCATCACATGGCCGAACGGCAGATCCAACGCGGCGGGAGTCGATTCGCCGCGGCGAATGTCCACCTTGTTGGTGGCGGCCCAATTGCGCAGCGAAGCCACGACCGTATAAGCGCCGACGGTCAGGTTCGTGAGCTTCGCCGGCCCTTTGCCGGCCATCGGCTTGAGCAAATCGCCGCCGCTCACTTCGTATCGGGCATCCTCCGGTCGCACGCTCAACAGCAGCGTGCCTTTGCCGCGATTCAAAACGACTTGTCCGGGATCGCGCGTTTCATCGGGCCGCACTTCCACCTCGGTGGTGGACGGATCGAACTGGTCGAGCGAGACGATCAGCCGGTATTTGCCGGTGGGCAGGTTCGTGACCTGCGCGGGCAAGGTGCCGGAACTGACAACGGCCGCCTTTTCGGGACCATCGAGCGGGCCTTCCAGTTCGTAGCGCGCGTTCAATTGATTGGCGCTCAAGCGCAGTCCGCCTTTGGTGCGGACGAGCTTTTCATCTTTGATGGTCGTCTGATTGCGCTCAATCTTTACAAACAAATTCGAGGCCAGCGCGTAGCCGGGCAAGGAAACATGGACTTCGTAACCTTCATACGTGGGCAGGCCAGTGAGCAACGCCGGTGACTTCGCACTCTTGAGTCCTTCCTCGGTTTCCACCGAATACGTGGCGCCGGGCGGCGTGGTGATCAATTGCAACGCGCCGCGGCTGCGCGCCAGGCGCAATGGACCGGCGGTGTTGACGATATCGGGTTTGATTTCGACCAACTCGCTGGCGGGCTCGTAATCGGGACGCTTCGCAATGACAGTGTAAGTGCCGGTGGGAACGTTCGCCATCAATTCGCCCGCCGTGCCGCGTCGCGTGTTGCCGGAACCGAGATCAATTTCCAACGCGGCGCCGGGCGGGTCGGTGTGAACCTGCAACCGGCCCATGGCGCGTTCGAGGACCACCGCCAGCGGGGCAGTGGTGTCGGCCTTGATGTTCGCCACCAGATTGGTCGAGCGATAGCCGTTGAGACTGACCTTTACATCCTGGCGGCCCGTGGGAATTCCGCGCAACAAGCCCGGCGCGGATTCGCGGATGGTTTCCCCTTCCGCCTGGATTTCGAACAAGGCCCCGGGTGGCGTGCTGGAAATCTCGAGTGTGCCGCGGCTGCGCGCCAGTTGGATGGACGCCAGGCGCGTCAAATCGTTGGAGGAAACAACGGCCGGGATGTTTGTGGGCATGTAACCATTGGCGAACACGCGCACGACATAGGAGCCCACCGGCAGGTCCTTCACAATCTCGCCGGACACGCCCTTGAGCAAACCGGTGTCGGTCTGGATTTCATATTGCAGCGCGCCGGGCGATGCCGCCACCACCAGGCTGCCGGTGTTCTTTTTCAACACGACGCGGCGCGCCGTAGTTTCGTTGGCGGTAATGGTGACGTTGAGATTCGTCGGATCGTAATCCTTCAGGCGCACGCGCACGTTGTATGGCCCCGTGGGCAATGCCTCCAGCACTTGCGGTGTCCGGTTTTCCAACAAGCGTCCCTCGACGAATACTTCGTAGGTCGCGCCCTCGGGAACCGACGTCAGCTGCAGGTTGCCGCGGCTGCGCATCAGGGCAACCGGGCCGATGGTTTCCAACGCGTTGGACTTCACCGACGCCGGGACGTACAACGGTTCAAAATTGTCCAACGTCAATTTCACGCGGTAGTCGCCCGTGGGCAGGTTCGTCAAGACTTGCGGTGAAACAACGGACCGCACTTCCTGGCGTCCTTCGACTTCCAGGGAGACTTCGCAGGCGGCGCCGGGCGGGTCGGTGGTCACGACCAGCGAACCGGTGGTGCGCCGGAGCATAATCTTGCCGATGTCATTGGTGCCGTTTTCGTACACGACGACCGGTTTGACCACGGTGTCGTATCCATCCCGGCTGATGATGAGGTTGTGCGTGCCGGATTTGAGATAGTCCAAGGGCTTGTTCAGCAAGCGGCCGTCAAACGAGACTTTTGCATCCGCCGGCGAAGTGAGGAAAGCGATCCAACCACGCGTCTTGTCCATCGTGACGTTGAGTTGGGCCACGCCGCCCGCCGGGATGTTGGTGCTGACGATGCTGGAGTAAAAGCCGGGCAATTCGAATTCGTATTGATGCAGGCCGGGCCGCACCTCCGCGCTCGTGAACGGCGTGGTGCCGAGCGTGGTTTTGTTTTCCTTGACCGTGGCGCCCGGAGGCGTGCTGACGAACGCGACCTCCGCCGGGCGAAAATCAAACGCCACCCTCGTCAACTGGTCCTTCACCACGGTGACCCGGTTGGTCTGGACCGGCCAGCCGGTCAGCCGCGCGACGATTTCCCGGGTGCCGGGCGACACATTGGTGCGCAGGGTCAGGCCCTCCGGCAACGTCCCAACCGAGCCGCCATCCACGATGAATTCGACGCCGGGCAACCGGCTGCTCAGTTCCAGCGTGCCAAACTCGCGAGTCATCAGTTTGAAAATGGGCACGGTGCGCTCCGCGGAAATGACGTCCTGCACGCGTTCGAGGCTGTAGCCGGGAGAACTCAACGTGAAGGCGACCGGCCCGGGAATGACTTGATTATTCGTGTAGGGGGTCAAGCCGTACACCTTGTTGCTCATCACCACCTGCGCGCCGGGCGGGTCGGACAACACAATCAGCGTGCCGTACACAAACTCCACGTGATTGGTCACCGGCTTGCCGCGTTCCACCATGATGCGGTTGGTCTTGTTCGGCCAGCCGGGGAACCGCGCCACCACTTCGTGTTCACCCGGAACGATCCGCAGCGGATGAACCGCGCCCGTCCGCGCAATGCGCCGGCCGTCGATGTAATACGCCACGTCGCCAGGCACGCTGCTCAACACCAGTTCACCGGAGGGAACCAGCTTGATGTCGGTGAGCGACTGGTAGTCGTCCGGCCGTATGGTGACTTCTTTGGTCACCGGCTCATGGCCAGGCAAATCGATGGTCACATTAAACGTTGTCGGCGTCAGATTCACGAACCGCGCCGGCGTGGTTTGACCCGGCACGTTGGGAACCGTGACCCGCGCTCCGGGCGGATCCGTCTTCACAATGAGGCCGCCGAGGCCGGGCTTGAGGCCGGCCGGTCGTGTGGCAAAAAACGCAATCAACCCGACAATGAGCGCGAGCGCCGCGACAATCCCCAACGCCAGCGATGACTTTCTGATGTGAACGGTTCCGGCGGGGGGCGGCGGCTCTTCCACCAGCGGCTCCTTGGGCGGCAGCAACACCGTCTTCGGCGGCATCGGCGTTGTCTTGGGCGTCGATGTCTTGGGCTTGTCGGTTTTCGCCTTTTCCGTTTTCGGCGTCGCTGTCTTGGGGCGATCCGTCTTCGGCTTCGCTTCGGCCGCCGGTTCGGGAGGCGGCGTGGACACATCGGCTGGCGAACCGTTCTCAACGACAGGCGTTGGCGGGACGATTATCCGCGCGTCGGTGATGCCCAGCCGCTGCATCAGTTCACGCGCGCTTTGCGGGCGATCCTTCGGGTCCTTCGCCAGGCACGCGGCCACGGTGTCTTCCCACGCCTGCGGAATCGCCTGCCCTTCGATCTTCAACAACTGACGCCGCTCGGCCATCGGCGGCGGCATCTTCTCGCGGATCTGCGCCAGGATGTCGCCCGTGAAAAACGGCGGCTTGCTGGTGAGCAGTTCGTAGATCGTGGCGCCCACCGAATAGATGTCATCCAACTGCGACACCTCGGCGCCCATGGCCTGTTGCGGGCTCATGTAAACGAGCGTGCCGCTGGCGCCCTGCACGGCGACGGTCTTGCGCGTGACCGTGTCGCTCAGGCTGCGGGAGATGCCGAAGTCCGTGACCTTGAGCAGGCCGCGATGATTGATCATCAGGTTCGCGGGCTTCAAATCGCGATGCGCCACCAGCGCGTCCTCGTGCGCGTATTCCAGCACGCTGCACAATTGCCGGACCCAATGCTGGATTTCCGCCGCTTCGAACACCTTGTTGGGCTGGTCCACGCGCATGTTCGACAGCGTGTCGCCCGCGATGTATTCCATCGAGATGCCGGCGTATTGCTCGTCCTGGATGAAGTCGAAGATGCGGACGATGTTCGGGTGGTTCAGCCGCAGGCAATGGCGCGTCTCGGCGATGAGCGTCTGCAACGTGCCGCGGTCGTGGCTGACCAGTTCCGGCAGGAACTTAATGGCAATGTCCAGGTCGAGCTTTTCGTCGAAGGCCAGCCAAACGACGCCCATGCCGCCGCGCCCAAGGATGCGCTTGAGCGTGTAACGCTTGAGGACCTTCTGACCGGCCAGCAGGCCGCGCACAGTCGCGCCCAAATCCAGCTCGTTCAGGGGTGAAAAGCCTTCCGAACTCATCGCGTCAAGGATGATTCAATCGCTTCAACTAACGTTTACAGGACACGGTCAACGCCCGTCTCCATACGACATCATACCCCCATCTGCCGCATCCACAAAAGTTTAAAATCCGGCGCACTTCGCGCAACTTTGACCCCATGGCGCACGGGCATTGCGCCGGAGCCGATTGCCCTTGGCTGTGTTTTGCGTTGTTTCCCACCGGCATTTTCTCAATCCTCCTTCGCGTGCGCGCGGTCATCCAGCGAGTTTCCGAAACCAGTGTCACCATCAATGGCGCGGTCAAGGGCGCCATCCGCACGGGTTTGCTGGTGTTGCTGGGCATCGAGGACGCCGACACCGCCGAGGACATCGAATGGCTTTCGGGCAAGATTGTGCGGCTGCGGGTGTTCCCCGACGACCAGGGCGTGATGAACCGGTCCGTGCAGGAAACCGGCGGCGACATTCTGCTCATCAGCCAGTTTACGCTGCATGCCAGCACGAAGAAGGGCAACCGCCCTTCATACATCCGCGCCGCCAAGCCGGAGGTGGCCATCCCGTTGTACGAGCAATTCATCCGGCGCCTGGAGTTCGATCTCGGCAAGCCCATCCAGACTGGCGACTTCGGCGCGGACATGCAGGTGGCGCTCGTCAACGACGGCCCGGTGACCATCCTCATCGACTCGAAACAGCGGGAGTGAATTCGCATTCCTGCATGGCCTCGCGCGTCAATGCCGCCGCCTTGCGCACGTGTGGGAAGAATTCCTCCGCCACAATGTAACCCACGCAATCCGGCGCGCCGCAACGGCACGGATTATCGCGATAACTTTCCAGGTCGTACCCGTAATTGTAGGAAACCTCCTCGCCCGCGCGAACGTCGCGCAAAGCGTAAACCCAGATGCGGTCGCCTTCCTGGATGGCCTCGCAATTCGGGTGGCAACTGTGGTTGATGAGGCGCGCGGGGTTCCATTCCACATTGCCGTCGATGTCGAACTGGTCGTTCAAGCTGAAGATGTAGGCGTTCTCGAGGCTGCATTGGCGCGCCGATTCCGCTTTATCGATCAACCGTCCCACATACTCGATGATGCGTGTCCCGGCTGGAATGTGCTTCTTCGCGAACGCGCCCGTGCCATGAATCGCCGACGCGCGTAATTCCAAATACTCATTTTCAAACGTCATAAAAACAAACGGGGGCATAACCTGCCCTCTTCCCCCGCCCCGTGCAACCCCTGCGATTGCTTTTTTGCAGGGGGTTTGATTTTTGGCTTTGGCACTTGGCCCTAACTATGCCGTTGCTGGCAATTGCCAGCGCATAACTGGGATGGGGACGGCCTCGTCCCCAATACCGGCGCAGTCGTTCCGGATTCACCAAATGGTGGGCGACACCCGGCAGGTCGATTCCACGCTTTTCCTTGGCTGTCCTGTACCGGGGACGAGGCCGTCCCCACCCCGACTGCATGGTTACGGCTTGGTGCTTCCCCGAAGTTTGAACTTTGGAATTTGAGGCTTTTTTCCTTTTCGACTCTTTCGCCGGTTTGCTCTACAGTCGCCGCAACCAACGGCCAAGGGAGCAACATGGCCGGGGATTGCGCAGACAGAATCGTTGCGAAGAAACGATGGTCACCATCTGCCAGGAATGCGGAGCGGCCAATACGCTGCCGGCCACCGAATGCCGGGCGTGCGGCATGCCGCTGGGCACGACCGATCATGCCACCGGCGAACACACGCAGGTCTTTGTCCCGCCGCCCGCCGATGTCTTCGACCAGCCGGAAATCGCGCAAGGCCCCACCGGCGAACCACCCCCGCCGCCTCCGCCCGACACCGTGGTGCTCACCACCAAATCTTACACGTCGGGCACCGTCACCGATACGCCGGTTGGCCTGGCGATTCATTTTCCGCGCATCCTGTTTGGCGGCCACACGGGCCAGATCATGGTTCAGGTGGCCAACAACACGGCCCAGCCCATCGACCAGATTGAAATCACGCTGGAATCGCGCGGCTTCTCCAGCCCGGCCAGCGCGCGGCTCGACCGCCTGCCCGCGCGCCAGACCTTGTGCGCCACGCTGGAAGTGGAACTTGCGCGCCCCGGCAACTTCGTCCTCCAGTGTTACGCCAAGATTCAGAGCGAAGGCCAGGTCAAGAGCTTCATCGCCGCGCGCATCCTGAAGATCAACAACGCCCCGGAAAATCCGGCGGCGCTGCTCAACCCGCACTCGCTTCATCTCAACAACGAAGTCGAGGATTCGGTTGAAGCGCGCCGCCCCGTGACGCCGGCCACCACGTTGTTGCGCTCCGGCAAAAGCGCGCCGTTCTCCGAACTGCTCGCGTTGAAACTGCCCGAGGAGTTTCAACCCCTCGAACTCTCCCTCGATTACCAGCTCAGCGTGTCGGCGGTGGATATTTCCAAGAGCCAGCGCGCGCAAAGCCTGCTGATTCCGCGCCTGTTTCTCGGTTACGTGCAGAACGGCACGGCGCTGAAGCTCACACCGGTCGAGGCGGACAAGCATCGCGGCGTGCATCTGGTGGCGCGCCCGCAATTCAAGCTGGGCCGCTCGCGCGCGGAGGCCGACTTCATCACCTGGTTCTGGCCGCGCAGCCCGTTGAACGACGAACGCACGCGCCACTTGAGCAAGCTCCACACCATCGCCCAGTTGCAGGGCCAGACCCCCAGCCTGCGCGACGGCGGCAGCATCGGCGGGTCGGCGTTTGACGGCAATCCCCTCTCCTCGCAGGCGTGGGAGCCCATCAAGCGCCGCGGCGTGCTGGCGTTGAGCGCGGAATATTTTCTGGATGTGCATCCGCTTGATTCCGTGTGCGATGGCTTGCCGGCCATCAAAAACATCCGCCTGTGGAACGGGCCGGATTTGCCGCCCAATCCGGTTCGCGGCTGCATCCGGTTCGACCCGTTGAAGACGCAACTGGCGCTGTTCAACGCCGTGTGGCTGTTCACCGACGCGGCGTTTGGCAGCAGCCGGTCCAACGGCGTTGTTTTGGAATCCAGCGGCTTGGAGGAAATTCAGGGCAGCTTCCATTACTACCGTGGCTGCTTCTGGCTGGAGAATCGCGTGTCCAATGACGCGGTGCGGATCAATTATCATGTGCTGAATGCGAATGAAATTGCGCCGCTCATCAGCGGGCAGATCCTGCAATTGGGGCCGGTCAGTTATCATGTCGAAGTGTGCGCGTGACGCGGCGGAATGCGCGGCGGCTGCCGGGCCGTTGTCGGGCGGCGGAGCGGTTTGGTCGGGCGGTGGCGGAGTTTGGCTGGTTGAGGGTTGAGGGGGGCCAATGACGAATGACGAAGGAACCTTCAAAGGGATCCCAAGTTCGAAGTCCCGGTTCATAGTTCAGGGTTGAAAAATATTATGTGGCAGAAGCGGGCATTATCGGGCAGTAGCGGGCGGATTGGCGTGCTGCGTGAACGCGCTGCGCCTGGGTTGGACATGTTGCTGCCCCCGGGGCATCCCGCCGAAGGGCATCGGCCTGGGCCGACGCGGGGCCGGCGTTGATGTCTGGCGCAACATCATGAGGGAGCATGGCATGTGTTTGGGCTTAACGCCAAGACGCCTGAGACAACTGCTAACGACTGAGACAAAAATCTGCGTGGGGACACGTGAATTGAGGCGAATTGCCCGCGAGGCTTGATTTGACTGGCGGAGCCGGGCCAATCGGGCTAGAAGAGAGCGGAGCAAGGAAACCGGGTGAATTCAGTTTTGGCAAATGGCAGGCGCGGCCAGCTTGTGGCGCGAGCGGGATGGCTGTTTTGCGTTGCGGGGATGTTGCTCGGCGACAAAGCGTGGGCCCAGCCGGAGGGGCCACCGGAATCGCGGGCGATAATGTCGCTGCGAGCGCGGCGCGATTCGCTGACCGGAAGCCTCATGGTTTTCGGCGCCAAGGATTGGGCAACCAATGCGCCGACATTGCTCCGGGAAT
>JBFMBT010000280.1:0-8927 GCA_040754875.1 Verrucomicrobiota bacterium
CACCAGAACGAGGCCGTGAAAAATCCAACGTTTCATAGCCGATTAGACGGGGAAGCGGGCGGAAATGCTCCCAGCGGGCGTCTGTCCTTCACTTGACAACGACCAACGCAAGTTTGACGATGATGACATGAAGACCATCTCATTGACGGTTTCGGATGAGGTCTATGAGGAGTTGGAGGCGCGTGCCCGGTGCAAGGGGCAGAGTGCCGAGGACTTGGTGCGTGCAGCGGTTGCAGGAATGGGGGTCATTCGCGCGGGAGCGCCGAAACGCATCAGCGCGCTGTCCTTGAAACCGTTGGATCTGGGGGAGACGCTTCGCCCATTGAGTCACGACGACGATCTGCTTGGGGAATGCTCAATGGCAACGGGAATTGATACTTCGCTGCTCGTTGCCGCGGAAGTAACCACCCAAATCACCCAGCCGCGCGCGCAAAACTCCAGAGTGTCGCGCAAGAGGGGGAGCAACTTGCTCTCGCACCACAAGTCCTGGCGGAATTCATCCACATTGTAACGGATCCCAAGAGATTCACCTCGCCGCTCGACGTAGCCAAGGCAATCGAACGCGCTGAAGCATGGTGGAACAGCCCGGAGGTCGTGCGATGCTTTCCGACCGAGGCCAGCACGAAGACGTTTGTGGACTGGTTGAAGAACCATCAACTCGGACGAAAACGACTGCTCGACACCATGCTCGGAGCAACCTATCACGCTGCCGGAGTGCAAACGTTGCTGACGCTGAATCCCGGAGATTTCAAAATCTTTGGTTGTTTCAATTTGCCAGAAATTTGATGCGCAGACGACAAGACGGTAATTCACGCCGCACCCTGTTCCTCCTTCTTTGGGTACTATCCAATGATTACTTTCCTGCGCCGCCCGGCGCGGCCTGTTGCACCAATTGCACCGCCTTCTTCACCAGCGTGTCTTCCACCGTCATCGCGAAGCGCGTCGGGATGCCGTAGTAAATCAGGTTGAAGTCCGCTTCGTAGCCACCTTCGGTGAGGATGCGCATCGAGGGGACGTAGGCGAATACATCGTTGCAATAACCGGCCACCCAGAGGCGCTCGTTGGGCAGTTCGCGGCGGAGACGATGCGAGTAATCCACGCACACTTCACCACCGATGGCCACCAACGTGAGGTCCGTGCCGATGCGCAACACCTGCAACGGGCACGGATAACTGGTCATGATTTTTTCTCCGCGCTCCAGCATGCCAACGTACCGTTTGCCGTAACGCGCGATGGCGGGATTTTTGTCGGCCGCCTTGGTTTCGTAATAGGCCTTGTCCGGCAGCTTGTCCAAGGGCAGTTCCACGCGATCAAACGCCGCGCCGATGGCGCCCGAGAGTTTCGTCCACGGCTCGTTGTTCAGGACACGCGCCACCGCGCCGGCGAGGGCCAGTCCGTGCTGGCGGCAGAAGAAATGGCCCGTGCGTGGCTCGGGGTTCTGGTCGGCGCCGCAGCCGATGACGATCATCGCCGTGGCGCCGGGGTAAGTAAGCTCCAGATATTCCTGCGCGTAACCGGCCCAGTCACCGCACACCTTGTAATCCGCGCCGGGCGTCGTGCAATGGCAGGCGTAGCCAACGAGCAGGGATTTCAGCGAACCATCGCCACGCTCGACGCGCAGCACGGGCACTTCGTGATTCACGACGCCCGTGGGATTGACGCCGAACTGCACGCCGCGCGCGCCGAAAAACCGGCGATTCGCGGCGAACGCGGCGTTGCCCCGGCCGAACGAGAGCTTTGCCGGCGCGAGATCCTTCAACGCGGCTTGCGCGGCTTCGAACGACTTTTGCAGAAAGAACTCGCTGTAGCGCTTCACCACGTCGGCCTCCTGGCCTTGCAAGCCGTACATGTCCTCAAGGCAGCCGTGGACGACCGGCGTGCTGTGGCTGTGCGAGCAGGAGAAGAGAAAGCGCGCGCGCGAAATCTGCAACTCCTTCTCGATGCGCGCAGCCAGTTGGTCATTGAACCAGCGTGGCGTGCCGATGGTGTCGGCCGTGAGGATGAGCGTGGTGGCGCCCGCGGCGTCACGCAACGCCAGCGCCTTGACGAAGAGATGTTGCTCGACGCTCTCGGAGGGTTTGTTGCGCGAGGCATAGCCCGCGAGGCGGATGGGCTCGGCGGGCGTAATGTCGGCCCGGCCAACGCCGGCCTGAAATTCCTGGGCGTGGATGACGGGGACGAAAAGCAATGCGGCGAAGAACCAGGCAACGCGGAGTGATTTCATAGGATGCCGCGCATTTTGGAGGGAAACGCTCGGCGTTCAAGGTTCAAAAGGTCGCGGCCAGGCAAGGCTGACAGAAAGATAAGGGACAGAAAAATGAGGAAACCGAACCTGCGACCAAGAAGCAGGGCTTGATGCGGCGGTTTCCCCGCCTTGACGCCGCCCCACATCCCGATACGTTTCCCGGTCATCGGCTCAGGCCGTGGTAACTGATTGACACCGAATAACGCATCTCCCGAGTCCACGCCGGACCCGCTGCCCGAACGGTTGCGGGCGGCGGCCGACCTGTTGGAAGCCGTCGCTGCGGATCGCGCGCTGCTGGCGTCGTTGTCCAACGAGGACCGGGCGCGCTTGATGCAGGCGGCTGGCCAGGTCTATTGCCCGGATGTGAATGAGCGCCGCCGGCTCGTGAAGGCCCGTGTGCGAAAGCAGAAGGCGGACAAACGCGTGCGCGACCAGGCGGTGCTCTCGGAAACGGGGATTCGCGAATTGCGCCGCAAGCCGGTATTCACCACGCCCAACGCGTTGCCGCCGTCAACCTCAGAGCAGGTGGAGGTGGAGGATCCGGATTTTCGCGAAGTGGTGGAGCCGCAGAATTGTTACATCTGCAAAAAGGATTATTCGCAGATCCATCATTTCTACGACCAGCTTTGCCCGGCGTGCGCGGAGTTGAATTTTCGCAAGCGCACGGAACTTGCCGACCTGCGCGGGCGCGTGGCGTTGCTGACCGGCGGGCGCGTGAAGATTGGTTATCAGGCGGGCATCAAGTTGCTGCGCAGCGGCGCGCACCTGATTGTCACCACGCGCTTCCCGCGCGACTCGGCGCTGCGTTACGCGCAGGAGCCGGACTTCGCCGAGTGGGGGCATCGGCTCGAAATCTTCGGCTTGGATTTGCGCCACACGCCGTCGGTGGAGGCGTTTTGCCGGCACGTGCTGGCCACGCGCGGACGGCTGGATTTCATCGTCAACAACGCCTGCCAGACCGTGCGGCGCCCGCCGGATTTTTACCGGCACATGATGGCGCAGGAAACGGGGCCATTGCAGGACTTGCCGCCGGATGCGCAACGCTTGCTCGGAGCTTACGAGGGCTTGCGCGGTTACCAGATGTTGCCCGAGGGCGCGGGCACAATTGCCGAGCGGCGCAACACCGCGCTGGCGGGCATCGCCCACGCCGCCGAACTGTCGCAGGTGCCGCTGCTGCCGGACGAATTGCAGGCCCGCAAACATTTGTTTCCCGAAGGCCGGCTGGACCAGGACTTGCAACAGGTGGATTTGCGCGAGCGCAATTCCTGGCGGCTGACGCTCGCGGAAGTTTCCTCCGTGGAATTGCTGGAAGTGCAACTGGTCAATTCCATCGCGCCCTTCCTGTTGAATGCCCGCTTGAAGCCGCTGATGCTGCGCACGCCGGAACGCGACAAGCACGTCGTCAATGTCTCCGCCGTGGAAGGCCAGTTCTACCGCAAATACAAGACCACGCGCCATCCGCACACCAACATGGCCAAGGCCGCGCTGAACATGATGACCCGCACTTCCGCGGCCGATTACCAGGCCGACGGCATCCACATGAACAGTGTCGATACCGGCTGGGTGTCCGATGAAGATCCCGCGAGCATCGCCGCGCGCAAGGCCCGCGACCATCGCTTCCATCCGCCGCTGGACATCGTCGATGGCGCCGCGCGCATCGTGGACCCCATCATCACCGGCTTCAACACCGGCGAACACATCTGGGGCAAATTCCTGAAGGATTATCGGCCGACGGATTGGTAGGGGGGAGGGCGTCGGGTGCGACCTATTCCCGCAAGTTCCTCAAAAGTGCGTCGTTGGGAAACAGCCGGCGGGATACGGTGAGCAATTCGGGGACGACGCTCTTGAATTCGAACCGCAGGCTTGAGAGCTCTTTTCCTTTGGCATCGCGGTGGAGCAGCACAATATCGTCGCAGCCAAAGCAAACCAGGGCCGTGGCGGATTCGCCATTCTTGGAAAATCGAAACGCCACCGGTGGGTCGAAAAGGCACGCTTTGCCGAGCCCGTATTGATGCCGGTCATCCAAGAGACTGCCTTGAAGGACGTCACGGCTGTTCTTGACCAGCGTTCGTTTCAGGACTCCGTAACCGTCGAGGGTTTGACTGTAAGATTCGCGCCTCTCTTCAACAGTTGGGAGCCGAAACGCCTCGACTCGATCCGGATGGAGAATCATATCCACAACCGGTGATCCCATATTGGCGCGAATGGCATCGGCTGGGCTGGCGCGAAATCGGTCCGCGAGTGCTGACAACCCTTCCGGGATGTCGGCGATGGGTCCTGGCACGCCTGCCTTGAAGGATTTCATTCGCGGCAGGCGGCCGGATATTTGGGCAATGGCCACCGCATTGGCCACTGTCTTGCCCGCATGGTAAACACCGGCGCCGGCAAGTGGATGGCGCGTCCTGAACGGCTTGCCGGATTTGACGAAACCAGCCTGGTTCTTCCAGATCTTTCCACACTCAATTTGGAAGGAAATGGCGGAATCATCACCCGTCAGCAGGACAAAGAGATGGTCGCGGTTTGGATCCAACTCGCGAGATTCCGCGAAGAGCAGCGCGATTTCACGCACGCGCGCCGTTTCCGCCTTGTGCCACTTGGTCGCATCCAATTTGTCTTCGGGCCCCGGCGGCCTGACACTCAATCCCTTCACGATGTCCAACTTCAATTCAACATTTCCCGAAACCGCCAGCAGATGAATGCCCCGAGAAAAGTCGTCTGGTTTTCGAATGGACCTTTGTGCTTTGAAAGGCTCTTCGCTCCAGGGATGAAATATGCCGGCCCAGGGGATGCCCGCAGCTTTTCGATTGAGAAGGTCACGAACGATTGCCGGATTGCCTAAATTATCGCAGACAAGGATGCACCCGGCTCGATTTGTGCCCAACCGCTCGGTCAACAATTTCCACGCGGATTCCACGGCCGAGGCGATTTCGGGTTCGTGGAGGTTGGGTGCTGCCACTGTGGCAGATGCTTCGGTCAAAACCGGCAACGCGAAATCAGAAGCGTGTTCGATTGTCAAAGGCGGAGGGAGGACGCCGAGTTTTGTAACCTGGAAACTGGGCTCCACCCAAAACCCACGCAATCGGCCGTCCGTCGCCAAAAACGACATCTGGATATGCGTTCGCGTGTCTACGCTGCCCTTGCTGATGAATTTCACCCGCAAGTCGATAGTCTTTCGGGAGCCACACTGTCCGGAAAAGATGAGGTCTTTCGGGAAATTCGGGCCGGGATCCTGAATGCGGACAAAGAGCCGGTTTTCCTCCGTCACGATGTGATGTGTGGCGGCAAGCTTCTCCACGTCATATCCAAGGCTCTTGAGCAATCGGCGCGCCTGGGCCTTGGCCGCACCAGGCGTCAACTGCAGACGCGTATTCAGTAGATGGGGGATGATCCCGGTCTCCGATCCACGATCGCGAAACAAATCAATGGCTTCGGCCGAGATCAATTGGCCGTCGTCAAATTTGAAACGATAGTCTGACCGCTCGATGGAGCCAAAGGGATGCCGGCGACGCCCGTCGATTTGGGTGAAGGCAATCGGATCAGGCGGCTGGGCCGCAATTCCGGCGGCGTCGGCAAACTCGGTGACCGATCCAGTGAGTAAGTGCGCCGCCAGATTTGTATAGGCGAGCGTCAAACTGGCGAGGGTGTTGGTCATATGCGACCGAGATCCCCTACGGGCTCAAAGCTTCTTCCCATACTCCACGGGCGAGCGCGCCTTGCCCATGCCGACTTCGATCCAGCCGGGCCAGCCGGGTTGGCGGCCCATGCGGACCATGCAATCATAGCCTTGCTTGGCGCGTTCGAGCCAGATGGCGGGGCCGGCTTCCCACGGCTGGTTTTCATCCGGGCGCACTTCGCGCCATTTGCCGCGCAACCATTGCTCCGGCGGGTCGCCGCCCTTGAGGTCCCACACATAGGTGCCGTCCGCCTTGATTTCGAGCTGGCCGGATTTGGCCTGCGAATCGGTGGTGGTGACCTTGACGCGGCTGCCGCTGCGCTCGTAACTCTGGCTGCCGCGGTTGGCGGCGGTGAGTTGGTAACGCCCGATGTAATCAGTCAGCTTCGGCGCGGGGCCGTGGTTGGAATCCACCGCCCAGCCGATGTGCGAGGACATGGTGCCCTGCTCGTTCATGCGCGCGCGGAAATCATCGTCGGCCGTGAAGCGCGTGCCGTGTTGTTTGATGTGTTCGCGAATCTGCGCCAGGAGGGCGTCGCGGTTCGGGTTGGCCCACGGGTTGGCGCCCATCGCCGCGCGCGCGTAGGTGATAACCTGTTCCTTGTCGAGCAAACCGCGCGCGGTGGGAAGCGCGACGGGCGCGGGTTGGGCGGGAGTGGTTGCCGGAGGTGCGGCTTTTGCCGGCTGCTGCGGCGGCGGAGGCGTCGGCGCTTTCGCTGTCGGTGCTGGCGCCGGGGTCGTTGCGGGAGCTGCGGTTTGCGGGCGGCGGATATCATTGAGCGGATACGCGCGTTCGAAGCCTTCGGGAAAAAACTGCGTGGGCTTCTGGCGCACCAGATACTGCGTGCCGCCGGGAAGTTCCTTGATGATTTTGCCGCGCTCCCAGATCTCCGGAAAACCCGAGGCCTTGTATTCAATCACCTCGTCCGGCTTGAACGGCTGGGCCGAAGCCGCCGAGATAAAAATGGGAAACACCAGACAACCGAGGAACACGCTGCGCATCGTGGTCATGGCCGTACGCTGCCACGCTCGCCGCGCCTCGGCCAGCGAAATCGAGTTGCCTCCTCGCCCGTTCGCCCGATTTGACGCGTCAACGCATCATGATTTAACGATCCAACGCCTCAACGCCATTACGTGGGATTACGTGAGACAATCTGCCGGTTCCGCCCGCTTCCGCCCGATATCGGCACAATACGTCCGGGCATTGGAATCGGCGTTTCCAACCACGGCCCAATCTGCCATTCAACCGCCGTGGATCATGCGGATCTGGAGGAGGAGTTGCGGCGGTGATTCAATCGCTGGCGGGATCGTTGCGCTTGTAGGCGAAGATGATTTCCGCGCGGTGCCCCTCGAACGACAACGGCGCCACCACCACGACCACTTCCACGGGCTTGCCATCGACGCGCAGGAGGCGCATTTCGGTGAAGGTGGCGGGTGAGGATTGCTCGCGGGCCGCGCGGGTTCGCTTGAGCAAGGCTGCCTGCCCTTCGCGCAGATCGCGCAGGTGAACGCGAAAGTGCTCCCAATCGTCCGCGTGAATCAGATTCTTCGCCCGTCCACCAATGATTTCGTCGGGGCTGGCCGCGCCGAGCAGTCGGGCGGCGGCTTCGTTGACGAACACCAGCTCGCCGCGGCGCAAGACCATGACGGCGTCGGGAAAGAGTTCCACCAGTTGCCGGTAACGCAGCCAGCTTTTTTGCAGGGCTTCCTGGGCCTGCTTGAGCGCCGTGATGTCGCGCGCCACGTGGGCGAAACCGCGCAACCGGCCGGTGGCATCGCGCAACGCGTTGATGATGACGTTGGCGATGAAGCGCGAGCCGCTTTTGCGCTGCAGCCAGCATTCCTCTTCGTGGCGTCCTTCGGCCCGCGTCAACTGCAAGGCGCGGTCCGGCTTGCTCTGCGCCACATCGTCCGTGGGATAAAAGCACGAGAAGTGGCGGCCGATGATTTCACTGGCGGAATAACCCATGATCCATTCGGCGCCGGCGTTCCAGTTCATGATGCGGCCTTCCGGATCGAGCATGCAAAGGGCGTAATCCTTCACCCCTTCGACCAGCAGGCGGAAGCGCTCTTCGCTTTCGTGCAGGGCATGTTCGATATCCTTGTGCTTGCGGCGGTCATCGGCCTCGCGCACGGCCCGGCGGATGGCGGGAACCAGATGAAGGCCGAGGCGGTTTTTCAACACGTAATCCGTTGCGCCGCTTTTCAACGTTTCGATGGCCACCTCTTCGCCCAGCGAGCCGGTGACAAAAATGAAGGGAATGTCCGGGCACAAATCCTGGGCCATCGCCAGCGCCGTGAACCCATCAAAGCTCGGCAGCCCGTGGTCGGAGAGAATTACATCGGGACGCTCGTGTTCAAGTTCGTGAAGGAAGGCGGCCTTGGTGTCCACCCGCTTGGAGCGAAAGTTCAGCCCGGCCTTGCGCAACTCGTGATTGATCATGACCACGTCGGCGGCCACGTCTTCAATGATTAGGATACGGAGCTCTTCGGACACAATGTAAACATTTTAGCAATAGGGAATTGTACGCCGCGAAAAAGGCATCGGACACTGGGGGGAAACCCGAAAATGCGGCCACGGCGCGCACCGATGCCTGAAGCACGCGTTCGTGGCCGGGCTGATGGGGAAGATATCCCATGTCATACTCGGCTTCAGGACACGGCCAGATGGCTGGCCGCCCACTTTATCGTTGACACAGCCGGCTTTTCCGAGGCGTCATAAATTCGTGGTGACTGGGCTGGAATTCGAAGGCTCGCGGATGAGGTTGATTGGCGGTTTGTTGTTTGTCCGACACAACCTATCTGGCGGTGAAACACTCATTGCTGGCGCGCGATGAAAGTATTTATCCAACATCGCACAACCCACCTGTATCTGCGCACGTTGGGAAACTGGAGCGAAAACCTCCAGGAGGCCTACCCGTTTGTCACTGCTGAAGCAGCCGTGCGGTTTTGCGAATACCACAAGATCGACAACGTGCTGATTGTCGAAGCCGCCAGATCCGGCAGGGT
>JBFMBT010000281.1:0-8892 GCA_040754875.1 Verrucomicrobiota bacterium
GGCTTCGCGCTTGGCTGCATCGTCCGCCTTTGCCCCCCTGCCCTCCCTTGTTCCAGGTGTGGCCGCCGCCGGTTTTGCATCGGGCGTTCCCCAGGTGATTTCCTTGAGCACCGGCACCGACGTGATCATGTTCCGCCGGTTGTTGTTCATGATGAGAATCCGGATGCGATCCGACGTAAACTCCGGCGGCACGCCCGGTTCATCGTTGAAATAGCGCACCGGCACCGAAACGATGCCCCTGCCTTTGCCAACAGTGACCGGATCGGCGCCGAACCAGGAAGCGACGTTGGGCTGCCCCTTCTTCTCAATGACCGGAACAATCAACGCCGTCGGTCCGCCAAATCCATCGTAAGCATATTCCATGGTCAGCAGAGCCTCCGTGCGGTCGGGCGAGAAGCGGGTCACGCGCAGGTTCCGGACCGTATTGCCCACCTGGGACCGGAAGGGGTCTTGCGTGGAACTCAGTTGCGAAAACGAATCGTGGGCAGGGAGCAGAAACAACGCGCACAGCAGGAGCAACCGTTTCATAGTTTGTTGGTGCTTGGCGGACTTGTTGCGTTCGACGGCCAATATAACGCCCCGGCCGGGAACGGTCAAAAAGCAAATCCGTTTGACATGTTTATCACTTCGTGGCACACTACCTTCATGCGCCAGGGAGCGCCACCGTGGAAAACGGACCGGCCCGCCGCCTTCCGTCAGCGCACCCTCGCGCCCACGCACCGCGCATCCCATCGGCGGGCGCCCGGCCAATCCCAACGCCTGAATTTGAACCCTGAACCCGCCACGGTCCGCCCAAATCCACATAAATCCACATCAGCGCCCGGACCGGTTTTTTGCAGAACTTCGGGCACCGGCCCCGGCTTGCTGACGTAACGCATTTAACATGAACCTTGAACTCCACCATGGTCCACCCAAATCCACTTAAATCCACATCAGCCACCCGGCAAAAATATTTCCGCGAGCCGGTTTCGACTTCTACCTGACCTGGTTTTGCTGGCACCGCCGCATTTTGACATTGAAGCCGCGGTTGTTATCCTCTGCCCCACCACAACATATGGCAACTGACTCACCGGGATTGGACTCGCTGATTGCATCATTGGAACCGCTGTATTCGGCGGTGGTTTGCGATGTGCTGGATGGCCTGGGTTACCACCGCCAGGCGCTGGCGGAGCACATTCGTCCACTAACTCCGGCGCGGAAGGTGTGGGGGCGCATCTTTCCCGCGCGCGCGGTGGCGGTGAATGAAATCCCGCGCGAACCGTACAAGCTGGAGATCGGCGCGGTCGAAGCGATGACCCGCGGCGACGTGCTGGTGGCGGATGTGCAGGACAATCGCACGTGCGGATTCTGGGGTGAGTTGTTGACCACCGCGTGCCTTTACAAGGGCGTTCACGGCGTGGTGATGACAGCCTGCACGCGCGATATGTGGAAGATCAAGGAGTTGAACTTCCCGGTGTTCGGAGTGGGATACCATCCGGCGGACAGCAAAGGGCGCGCGGACATCGTTGAAATCGGCGAGCCGATTATCATCGGCGGCGTGAAGGCGAAACGCGGCGACCTGATTCTCGGCGATGAAGACGGCGTGGTGGTCATCCCGGACGAAGTCGCGCAACGGGCAATCACGCTGGCCCGGGAAAAGATTTCGGGCGAGAACGTGGCGCGGGCCGACCTGGCGCGCGGCGTGCCGATGGGCGAAGTGTTCCGCAAATACGGCATCCTCTGATGAGCAAGCGCGTGGTATTCGCCGGGCTGTTTCACGAGACGCACACGTTTTTGGACGGCGTGACGGCGCTGGACCATTTCCATGTGCGGCGCGGCTCGGAGATGCTCAAGTGCCTGGGCGACAGCTCCCCGCTGGGCGGCGCGTTGCAGGCGGCCAGGGATTTTGGATGGGCGACGCTGCCCTCGATTGATTTTCGCGCCGCCCCAAGCGCCATCGTGGACGACGCGGTGATCGAAGCGTTCTGGAAGGAGTTTGCAACCTTCTACGAGTTGCATCGCGAGGCGGGCATCGACGCCATTTACCTGGTCCTGCATGGAGCGATGGCATCGAAGTCTCTGTACGACGTGGAGGGCGAGATTTTGGAGCGTATCCGCACGATTCCGGGCGCGGCGCTAGTGCCGGTGTTCGGCGTGTTTGATTTGCACGCGAACTTCACGCAACGCATGGCGCAACACGCGAACTGCCTGGTGGCGTATCGCGAAAATCCGCACACCGACGCGCGCGAAGCGGCGGTGTGTGCGGCGCGATTGCTTCAGCGCTGTTTTGAAACCGGGCAATTGCCGCGCATGGTTTGGGAACATCCGCCGCTGATGTGGCCACCGACCGGCACGGGCACGGCGGGCGAGCCGATGAAATCGCTGGAATCGCTGGCACGGGAAATCGAGGCGGCGTCGCCGGAAATCTGGGCGATGAATGTCGCGGCAGGTTTTTCCTTCGCCGACACGCCGGACGCCGGCGTCAGTTTCAGCGCCGTGACGGCGGGCGACGAAGCGGCGGCGCGCGCGCAGTTGAAGCGGCTCGTTGATTTCGCACTGGCGCATCGCGCGGAGGGCAACGTGGTGGACCCGCCGGTCGAAACAGTTTTTGCACAACTCCGGACGCGATCGTCGGGACTCACGGTGATTGTGGAGCCATCGGACAACATCGGTGGCGGCGCGCCGGGCGATGGCACGGGCTTGCTGCGCGCGCTGGTGGAGCACGGCATCGAGAATGCCGCCATCGCCATCAACGACCCGCACGCCGTCGAGCGGTTGCAGGGATTGCCCGTGGGTTTTGAAGTGGCGTTGTCCATGGGCGGCAAGGGCAGCCGGCTGGACGCAGGCCCGTTGAAGCTGAAGGTGGAGTTGATTTCCAAAGGGCACGGGCGCTTCGAACTCGAGGACAAGCAAAGCCATCTCGCCTCGATGTCCGGCGACACGTTCGACATGGGCCATTGCGCCGTGGTGCAATACGAAGGCATCACCATCCTGTTGACGAGCAACAAGACGCCGCCGTTCGATCTTGGCCAATGGCGCAGCCAGGGCCTGGAGCCAAAAGACTTTTCCGTCATTGCGGTGAAAGCCGCCGTGGCGCATCGGCGCGCGTATGACCCGATCGCCGCGCACATGTTCTGGGTGGATACGCCGGGGCCCTGCACCAGCAACCTCAAGGCGCTGCCGTATCAGAATGTGCGGCGCCCGATTTATCCACTCGATGAAATTTAAACGCGAAGACTTATGAATCATCCCCTCGTTTCGTATCCCAAGGATGCCGCCACGCCGACCTCGACGCTGCCGTTCAGTCCGGCGGTGCAGGTGGGCGATTTGATTTTTGTGTCCGGACAGGCGTCCGTGGATGCGGCCGGCAAGATTGTCTCGGACACCTTCGAAGGCGAGTTCCGCCGTTCCGTGGAAAATCTCGCCGCCGTCTTGCGCGCGGCGGGCAGCGACCTGGAGCACGTGGTGCAGACGCGCAACTATGTGCGCGACCCGGCGGACGTGCCGCTTTACAACCAGCTTTACCGCGAATACTTCAAGGAACCGTTTCCCGCGCGCACGACCATCACGAACTGCCTGCCGCCCACGTTGAAATACGAAATCGAATGCGTGGCGGTGCGCCGGAAAGGCTCATGAAATCATTTCGCGACAAGAACGGATCACCACGCAGTCCATCCGCCGTCCACGGCGAGGTTCTGGCCGGTGATGTACGAGGCGGCGTCGGAAAGCAGGAACGCGACCACCCCCGCGATCTCCTCCGGCTGTCCGATGCGGCCGAGCGGGGATTTGCCCGCCAGGCGTTCGACGAAATCCGGATGATCGTTTTGCACCCTGGGATTGGGGAACGGGCCGGGCGAAATGCAGTTCACGCGCACGTTGTCGCGCCCCCAATGCACGGCGAGGTAACGCGTCATTTGCTGGATGCCCGCCTTGGTGACGCCGTATTCGATGGGATTCGGATTCATCGGCGCGTGGTAAATGTGTGGATCCGGCGACACTGTGCCGTACATGCTGGAGAACATCACCAGGCTGCCGCGCCGTTCGCGCGCCATGTGCGTGCCGACCTCGCGCGCGAGCAGAAACGTCGCGGTCACACCGCCGTGCACCGTTTCGTCAAATTCCTCGGCGCTCAATTCTTCCATGCGCTTGCCGGTGGATTGATAGGTCAGGTTCACGAGACCATGCGGCACGCCGCGTTGCTCGATTTGCGACGCGACCAGTTCGCGCATCGCCGGAGCGTCTGCCAGGTCGATGGTTGCCGGAGTCACGGAGCCAGCGAGGCCGGCGGCGCTCACGAACTCGTGGGCGCGCTGCTCAAGGTCGGCGCAAAGAACCCGGGCGCCCATGGCAATCAGCAGGTTCACGGTCGGCCGGCCCAGGTGCCCGGCGCCGCCGAACACCCAGACATCGCGATCATTCAGGCTGAAGGGATTTGCGTCATCGGTTGGCATAAAGTTGGTCCGCGGCGAATGCGGTTGACCCGCGCGCCGGTTTGTTGTGTTACTCGCAGGGACATTGCATGAAGACGAAACCGGAACTGCGCCTGGCGATGCTGGGCATGATCGAGGGCAACGGGCATCCTTACTCGTGGTCGGCCATCATCAACGGCTACGACGCGAAGCAGATGGCAAAGTGCCCGTATCCGGCGATCCCCGCCTACCTCGGCAAGCACAAGCCCGCCAGCGTCCGCATCCCGGGAGCCAGGGTGACGCACATCTGGACCGACCGCGCGGAAGACGCGCCAAAGGTCGCCGCGGCGGCGCGCATCGAACACGTGGTCCAACGGCCGGAGGACGTCATCGGCCAGGTGGATGCCGTCATCATCGCGACGGACGACGGCAACGACCATGTCCGGCGCGCGCAGCCGTTCATTGCAGCCGGCTTGCCCGTGTTCGTGGACAAGCCGCTCGCGACCAATGTGGCGGACCTTCGACAATTCATCCGCTGGCAGGCGGACGGCGCAAAGATTCTTTCCACCAGCGGCATGCGTTACGCGCCGGAGATGGAGGACGCGGCGAAGTCGCTGGGCGATTTGCGCTGGGTGACGAGCTTCACCTGCAAAATGTGGGAACGCTACGGCATCCACGCCTTGGAAGCCGTCTATCCGTTGGTCGGCGAGGGTTTTGTCAGCGTGAAGGCGGAATCGCAAACGGGTTCGGACATCGTGCATCTGCGGCACAAGAGCGGCGTGCAGTTCACGGTGGCGGCGGTGCAGGATGCGTTGGGCAGCTTTGGCGCGGTGCATCTTTACGGCACGAAAGCGCAGCGGGCGCTGACGCTGGCGGACACCTACAGCGCCTTCCGCGGGCAACTCGTCGCGTTCATCGAGATGCTGCGCACCGGCAGGCCGCCGTTCGCGTTTGCGCAGACCATCGAATTGATGGCCATTCTCATTGCCGCGATACGGAGTCGTGAACATTTGGGGCGGCTGGTGTGGTTGAAGGAGGTTTATGCGGAACTGGATCCCGGGCGGAAATAGCCGTTCATTTGCGGCGCTCTTTGGGAAAGCGCGTGGTGTCGCCATCGCCGCTGGGCGTGGTGTGCGTGGCTTTGGCAACACGCTCGACCTCCGCGAACACGCGCAGGAAATTTTCGCCAAGGATTTTGCGGACATCCGTTTCGCTGTAACCGCGCTTCAACAACTCATAGGTGATGTTCGGATATTCGGACACGTCGCTGATGTCCTTCGGCACGATGGAAATGCCGTCGAAGTCCGAGCCAAGGCCGACGTGATCGACACCCGCCACCTTGGCGATGTGGTCGATATGCTGCATCACGACTTCCAGCGGCGTGACCGGCAGGGCGGCGAGGAGTTTGCGCCGTTCGGCGCGCAGGCCGTTGGGGTTGTCCTGGTATTGGTCGCGCAACGCGTCAATCTGCGGCGAGATTTGTTCATACATCACGCGGACGCGCGGGTCGATGAACGCGGGAAAGAAATTCACCATGACCACGCCGCCGTTTTGCGCGATGCGCTTGAGCAACTCATCGGGGATGTTGCGCGGATGCATCGACAGCGCGCGCGCCGAGGAATGCGACGCAATGACCGGCGCGCGTGTGACGTCCAGCGCGTCGCTCATGGTCTTGTCCGCGACGTGCGAGATATCGACCATCATGCCCAGGCGGTTCATCTCGCGCACGACGGTCCGGCCGAAATCCGTGAGGCCGTTGTGAACCGGCGGCGAGGTCGAGGCATCCGCCCAATCATTCGGCATGAAATGGGTCAGCGTCATGTAACGCACGCCGAGGCGGTGGTAATTGCGCAGGACGCTCAACGAGTTCTCGATGGCGGCGCCGTTCTCGATGCCCATCAACGAGGCGATTTTGCCCGACTGCTTCGCGCGGCGGATGTCGTCCACGGAAACCGCGAGCACCAGGTCGTTCGGATTCCGCTCGATGTTGCGATAGACGGCGTCGATGACACTCAAGGCGCGGCGCGCGGCCATGCCGTTGGTGACGTATTGGTGGCTCACGTAGATGGCGAAGAATTGCGCGGACAAGCCGCCTTGCTTCATGCGGGCCAGGTCGGTGTGGAAACGCCCGGCCGACGGCGTGGCGAGGTCGTAGTTCTCATCGGTCATGGGGCCGGTGATGTCATTGTGGCCGTCGATGACGATGGCGGAACGATGGATGCGCAGCGCCTCCTGCCAGAGCTTTTCGTCGCGCTCCTGCGCGGGCAGTGAAGTCGTCAGGGCAACGAGTAGCAGGAGTGACCAAAGGCGCGGAGTGTTCATGGAGTCCCGGTGTTGGTGTTGCGCAACGATGGCGGTTTTGGTGATCGGTTTCAACTCAATCATGGCCTTGGATCGCGGCCGTCCATGACGAGCCACCCTGCGCGTGTCTTGCTCTTGTTTGGAGTTCAAGCTTTAGCGGAGATGCCTTACCCGCACGCTGAAGCGTGAACTCCAAACTGGGCGTGTACACACGATCAGGAGGCGCCACGCGTCTGGTGGCAACGACGTTGCTGCCCCCGGGGACGGGGGCACTCCGGTAATTTCGGACCGCGGCTGTCCCCAGCCGCAGCGAGTGGACTGGAACAGAATGCCCGGAGGTTCGTTTTGGTTCGTCTGGGTTTGGACAGATTATCGCCGCACGGAGATGGGATCGCAGCCGGTCCGTTGTGTTGGTTGGCAGATGGCGCGCTGCGGCTGGGGACAGCCGCGGTCCGCCCGGGTACGCGTGTCTTGCTCTTGTTTGGAGTTCAAGCTTTAGCGGAGATGCCTTACCCGCACGTTGAAGCGTGAACTCCAAACTGGGCGTGTACACACGATGTGGCGACACTTCACGCTTGCGTCCCTCTAATTCGCGCAGAAAACGCTTTCCACTTCGCCTTGGTGCGCTAGCGTAGCCGCGGTTATGCAATTGCGCGCGAGTCGCATCCTCCGGGAACTGGCGGAAGGCAGGACGCCAGTCTGTCTCAAAATGAATCTGGGCGATCCCCGCATCGTGGAGTTGTGCGGCCTGGCGGGCGCCTCGGCAGTCTGGATCTGCAACGAGCACGTGCCCAACGACTGGCTGAACCTGGAAAACCAGATTCGCGCCGCCAAGCTCTACGACCTGGACACCATCGTGCGCGTGGCCAAGGGAAGTTATTCCGATTACATCAAACCGTTCGAAGCGGACGCCACGGCCATCATGGTGCCGCACGTGACGACGGCCGACGAGGCACGCGACATCGTGCGCATGACGCGCTTCCAACCGCTGGGCCGGCGGCCGATGGATGGCGGGAATGTGGATGGCCGCTACTGCCAGATTCCGGTGAAAGAATACATCGACCACAGCAACCGCGAGCGCCTGCTCATTTTCCAGATCGAATCGCCCGAAGCGCTGGCGAACGTCGAGGCCATCGCCGCTGTGCCGGGATTCAATGCGCTGCTGTTCGGACCCGGCGACTTCAGCCATCTGCTGGGCAAGCCGGGCAAGATTCATGACCCGGAAGTAGTGGCGGCGCGCCAGCGCGTGGCCGCCGCCGCGCGCGCCAACGGCAAATTCGCCATGGCTCCCGGCATGCTGGCATCGCGGGCGGAACTGGAGGCGGAAGGCTACCAGGTGTTCAACCTCGCGGCGGATGTGATTGGTTTGGGCGAATACTTCAACAAGCGCGTGCAGGAATTTCAACAGACAGCGGCGACGGCCGGTTCGGGCACGCCGGTCTATCGCTGACACCATGGGCATTCTCGATCGCTTTCAATTGCAGGACAAGGTGGTGCTGCTCACCGGCGGCGGCGGGTTGTTTGGGCGCGGCCTGACAGCCGCGCTGGCCGAGTCGGGCGCACAACTGGTGATTGCCTCGCGCGGCGTCGCGAATCTGGAAAAGGCGGCCGCCGAGGAAAGCGCGCGCGGTCATGCGGTGGTGGCGGAGACATTTGACCAGGCGGATGAGCATTCGATCCTCGCGTTACGCGACCGCGTCGTGAAGCGCTTCGGGCGCATCGACGGCCTGGTGAACAACTCCGTGCTGCGGCCGATGAAGTCGCCCGAGGATTCCGCGCGCGCGTGGGAGGAATCGATGCGCGTGAACGCCACGGGATTGTTCCTCATGACGCGCGCGTTCGGCGAGGCGATGTGCGCGCGCAAGCAGGGCAGCATCGTGAACATCTGCTCGATCCAGGGCATGGTGGGCCCGAGCCTGGAGTTGTATGCGGAGGCGAAGATGGCGGCGCCGCCGCCGGATTATTTCTTTCACAAGGGCGGCATGTTGAACCTGACGCGTTACTACGCGGGCATCTTTGGGCCGCACGGGGTGCGGGTGAATTGCGTGTCACCGGGCGGGTTCTTCAACCAGCAACCGGAGGCGTTTTTGAAGGAGTATTGCGCGCACACGATGCTGCATCGCATGGCGAACGACGAAGACCTGGGCGGCGCGGTGGTGTTTTTGCTCAGCGACGCGGCGCGGTATATCACCGGCGCGAATCT
>JBFMBT010000282.1:0-8803 GCA_040754875.1 Verrucomicrobiota bacterium
GCCACGATTACATTGACAAAGCCCTGGAGCGGGGCGCCGCCGCCGTCATCTGCGAGCGCAACGGCTTTGTTTCGCCGCGCGCCGCCAAGATCAAAGTCACCAACGCCCGCGCCGCCCTGGCCCGCGCCGCCGCCGCCTTTTACGGCAACCCGAGCACCAGGCTCAAGGTCATCGGCGTGACCGGCACGAACGGCAAAACAACCGTTTCGTTCATGGTGAAACAGATCCTCGAGGCGGCGAAGATCAAGACCGGGTTGATCGGCACGATCCGCTATGAAATCGGCGAGCGCGTCATTCCGGCCCAGCGCACCACGCCCGAATCGCTCGAAATCCAGCAGATGATGGCACAGATGCTCCGGGCCGATTGCCAGGCGTGCATGATGGAAGTCAGTTCCCACGCGCTGGAGCAGAACCGCGTGGATTCGGTCGATTTCGACGTCGGCATCTTCACCAATCTCACCCGCGACCACCTGGATTATCACGGGTCGATGGAAGCCTACTACGACGCGAAGTTGAAGCTGTTCAAGCTGCTGGAGCAGGGGCACAAACCCGGCGCGGCGGTGGTGAACATCGACGATTCCTACGGCGAGCGGCTGACGCAGGACGCCAATGTGGAAGTGACACTGACCTACGGCACGGCGGAGGCGGCCACGTTGCGGGCCACCCGCATCGAACTGGGCCGTCTGGAGACGAGCTTTGTCATTCAGTATTCGGGCGGCGACATCGCATGCCGCATCCCGCTCATCGGCCGGCACAACATCTACAACACACTGGCGGCGGTGGGCGCGGGTCTGGCGATGAAAATCAAGCCCGCCGACATCACCCGCGCGCTCAACGCCATGCAGCCGGTGCCGGGCCGGTTGGAGAACATCGAGGCCGGCCAGCCGTTTGGCGTGTTCGTCGATTACGCGCACACTGATGACGCGCTGGAAAATGTCCTGAAGACACTACGGGAAATTACCGAGGGCAAATTGCTCGTGGCATTTGGCTGTGGCGGCAGCCGGGATTCCGGCAAGCGCCCGAAGATGGGGCGCATTGCCGCGTCGCTCGCGGACTACACCATCATCACCAGCGACAATCCGCGCAAGGAATCGGCGGCGAAGATTGCCGCGCAGATCGAGGAAGGATTTCGCACGCTGCGCGCGGAGGGTTACCACGTGGAATTGGACCGCCGGCGGGCCATTGACGACATCATCCGCCGCGCCCAGCCCGGCGACATGGTGCTCATCGCCGGCAAAGGTCACGAGACGTATCAGGAATTTGAAGACACGGTTGTCCCGTTTGACGACCGGATTTACGCGCGCGAAACCCTCGAAACGCTGGGATTTGCCAGCGCGCAAAACTGACATGAACCCGAAACCGCATTTACTGGGCGTTTTGGCCGGGTTGTTCCTGTCCGTTGGACTGGTGTGGTCTGCCTCGCTGGTTTCCGGCGCGTGGGTGAGAATTGCCGAGGCCCAAGTCATTAACGTCACCGGTTCGGCGCGTAAAAATGTGCAAGCGGATCTGATTGTCTGGCGGGGACAGTTCGCGACTGAAGCCTCGGATCTGCTGGCCGCTCAACGCCAGTTGAAAGCCGACTTGGGCCGCGTGGAGGCCTATCTAAAGGCGAATGGAATCACGAATTACCTGGTGAGTTCCATTTCCATTCAAGAGCTGAAGGCCACCGAAACACTGCCCAATCAGATTGTCCAGCAGAAGACAACGGGCTACCGGCTCATTCAAGGCGTGGAAGTTCGCTCGGCGGATGTACAGCGTGTGGCGCAGTTGGAACGCGATTCCACCGTCCTGGTCGAGCAGGGCGTCCTGTTCACGCCGATGCCGGCGGAATATATTTATACCAAGGCGGGTGAAACCAAGGTCGAGATGCTGGCCGAAGCCACCAAGGATGCGCGCGCCCGGGCGGAGCAGATCGCCCAGCAAGGCGGCCGAAAGATCGGCCAGCTCAAGGCCGCCCGGATGGGTGTTTTTCAAATTACGCCGCTTTACTCGGTGGAAACGCGCTGGGAAGGCATCAACGACACAACCGCCCTGGACAAGACGGTGACGGCCGTCGTTGCGGCCACGTTTTCGATGAATTGACATGAACCCGCTCTCACTCCAACAAATCGCCGACTGGTGCGGCGGCAGCCTGTTGCAAGGCTCGCCGGACGCGGTGGTGTCGCGCGTCTGTACGGATTCGAGACAGGCGCAGACGGGTGACTTGTTCCTGGCCATTCCGGGCGAACGCTTCGACGGGCACGACTTCCTGGGCGAAGTGGCCGGCAAAGGCGCGGCGGCGGTGGTGATTGAAAAATCGCGCGCGTCGGGTCTCGGACTTTCGTGCGGCGTTATCACGGTTGAGAATCCGCGCGCCGCGCTTGGAAAGCTGGCCGCGAATTATCGCGCGAGCTTGAATCTCCATGCCGTGGCCGTCGGCGGATCCAACGGCAAGACGACGACCAAGGAATTGCTGGCTTCCGTTCTGCGCCAGCGTTTCGCGACACTCGCGAGTGAAGCCAGTTTCAACAATGAGGTTGGTGTTCCCATTACACTATTGAAACTGGACGCAAAGCATCAGGCGGCGGTGTTGGAAGTCGGCACCAATCATCCCGGCGAGCTGGCGCCGTTGGTGAAGATGATTCAACCGGAGTTCGGCGTCATCACCTGCATCGGGCGCGAGCACCTGGAATTTTTCAACGACCTCGGCGGCGTCGCGGATGAAGAAGGGTGGCTTGCAGAATTGCTTCCGGCACGCGGTAAGCTATTCGTGAACGGCGACACTCCGGAGATTCATCGCATCCTCTCGCGCGCGAAAGCGCCGGTGGTTCGCGTGGGCTGGACCGAAGGCAATGACTGGCGCGTGCGCGAGGTCCGCGTGGACGCGGACGGGACGACGTTCAAGGTCGAATCGCCGTACGAAGCGTTCTCCGGCGAGTATCGGCTGCAATTGCTGGGCCGCCACCAGGCGGGTAATGCGTTGCTGGCGCTGGCGGTGGGCACGGAACTGGGGTTGACCCGGGAGCAGGCGGCGCGCGGACTGGCGGAGTGCGCTCCGCCGAAGATGCGTTTGCAGCTCAAGGAAATCAACGGCGTCCACATTCTGGACGACGCTTACAACGCCAATGCCGATTCGATGCTCGCGTCGCTGGACACGCTGTGCGAGCTGCCCTGCGAAGGCCGGCGCGTCGCCGTGCTGGGCGACATGGCCGAACTCGGGCTGCAAAGCCACGCGGCGCACATCGAAGTGGGCGAGCGCGCGGCGGAACTGGGTCTTTCGCACTTGTTTGCGGTCGGGAAGATGGCGCCGATCCTGAGCGAAGCCGCGCGCAGCCGGGGTTTCCGGGCGGTCAGCGAGTTTGAGGACGTGGGGGCGGCGGCGAACGCCGTGCGCGATTTCGTTCGCGCCGGGGATTTGGTTTTGATTAAAGCTTCGCGCGCGACGCGCCTGGAGCGAATCAGCGAAACGCTGGCCACGACCGGCGCGCCGCCTTTGGGCGGGGCCGGCAACGGACGATTACGGCAAACCGCAATGACGATATGAACGAGAACAACGGCAGAACATCGATATCGCGAGGCGCCACGGCCCGGCGGGCCGGTGGGCGGACCCGCGCAGATACCCGGGGCCAGTCGTTGGAACTGGGCGTGCCGGACTATGTGATCCGGCTGGTGGGACTGCGCCGCGCCCGGCAATTGAGCAGTGAACCGGCCGTGGCGCATTGGTGCGAATAATCCATGGTCTTTTATTTAAGTCAGTGGCTGATCGACGCAAGCAACGGAACCAGTTGGGCGGAGTATGTCTCTCCGCTCCGGGTCTTTCGTTACATCACGCTCCGCAGCGCGGGGGCGGCGGTGACGGCGCTGCTCATGAGCCTGTGGCTGGGGCCGAAGGTGATTCTCTGGCTCAAGCAACTCAAGTTCGGCCAGAACTACGTGGACAAGGCGGAGGAGGGCGGGGGACTGGCCGCGCGCGTGCTGAGCAAGAAGGGCACGCCCACGATGGGCGGCGTGCTCATTGTCCTGTCGCTCGATTTGACGGCGCTGCTCTGGGCGCAATGGAACGAGCTGGTGCTGCTCACGTTGCTCTCGGTGCTGGTGCTGACGGGCCTGGGCTTCTACGACGACTACGCGAAGATCACCAAACAACATTCCGGCGGAACCAAGTCCTACGTCAAACTGATCGTTCAATTTCTGCTGGCCGGTTTCATCGCGTATTACCTGTGGCGTTTGCCGACGACGCGCAAACTGGTGACCGACATCATGGTGCCGTTTTTCAAACACCCGGTGCTCACCGGCGCGACGTTCACGGGCATGGCGATCACCGTGCTGGCCATTGTGGGCAGCTCCAATGCGGTGAACCTGACGGATGGTCTGGACGGCCTGGCCATCGGCTGCACGTTGATTGTTTCGTTTGTGTTTCTGGTGCTGACCTACATTGCCGGCCATTACGGCATGGCGACTTATTTGCAGGTGCCCTTTGTGCAGGGCGCCGGCGAGTTGACGGTGATTTGCTCGGCCATGATCGGCGCGGGGCTGGGCTTCTGGTGGTTCAACTGCCATCCCGCGCAGGTGTTCATGGGCGACACGGGGTCGCTGGCCCTGGGCGGCGCGCTTGGCATCATCGCCGTGCTGATTCACCAGCCGTTCCTGCTGGTGATTGCGGGCGGCGTGTTTGTGATCGAAGCGATGTCAGTGATGATTCAAACCGGCTGGTTCAAATACACGAAGCGACGATACGGAACCGGCCAACGCGTCTTTCTTATGGCTCCGTTGCATCATCATTTTGAAAAACTCGGTTGGTATGAATCGCAGGTGGTAACGCGGTTCTACATTCTGGGCATCCTCTGCGCGGTCGTGGCGCTCGGGTCGCTCAAGTTGCGGTGAGGTCGGAATATGTACGCATTGGCGGATACACATGTTTTGGTGATTGGCCTCGGCAAGAGCGGCGAGGCCGCGTGCCGTCTGTTGCTCAAGCGCGGCGCGCGCGTGACGGCGGTCGATAGCGCGGATTCGCAACACCTGCAGCTCGGTGCGAACCAGCTTTACGCCAAGGGCGTCCAGGTGCATCTCGGCGCGACGACCATTCCGGCGGGAACGTTCGACCTCGCGGTGATCAGCCCGGGCGTGCCGTTGACGCTGCCGCTGGTACAGGCCGTGAAGGCGCGCAACATTCCGATCATCGGCGAACTGGAACTCGGCTTTCAGCAGTCGTATTGCCTGAACATTTCCATCACCGGCACGAACGGCAAAACGACGACGACCGAACTGGTCGAGCGCATCATCACCGCCGCGCAACGCAAGACGATTGCCGCGGGCAACATCGGCCTGCCGTTGTGCGATGTCGCCGACGAATCGAAGGAACTGGACTGGCTCACGCTGGAAGTCAGTTCGTTCCAACTCGAAACGATTCATTACTTTCGGCCGGCGGTCGCCGTGTTGATGAACATCACGCCGGATCATTTTGATCGCCACGTCACGATGGCCGAATACGTGCGCGCGAAGGCGCGGCTGTTCGAGAATCAGCAATCGTTCGACTGGGCGATCGTCCAAAGCGAGGCGCTGGCGCAACTGCGTTCGATGGGCCTGCCGGTGCGCGCCAAGACGATCACGTTCAGCGCGAACAACCGGCGCGCGGATATTTATCTGGACCGCTCGCTCATCATCAGCCAGCTCCCGGACTGGGCCGGGCCGTTGCTGGACCTGGACGACTGCGGCATCCGCGGCCCGCACAACGCCGAGAACCTGATGGCGGCGCTGGCGGTGGCGCGGGTGTTGCGCCTGCCGCTGGAAGCGGTGCAGAAGGCCCTCAAGAGCTACGTGCCCGCGCCCCATCGCTGCGAACTCATCACCGCAATCAACGGGGTCAAATACGTCAACGATTCCAAGGCCACGAACCTCGACGCCTTGCATAAAGCCTTGTTGTCCATGCCGATAGCCAAGCCGGGCGAACCCAATGTGTGGCTCATCGCGGGGGGCAAGGACAAGGGGTTTGAATACCACGATATCGGCCCACTCCTGGCCCAGCGGGTCAAACACGCGTTCCTTTTGGGCGAAACCCGGGAAAAATTAAGGGCCGCCTGGAGTCTTTTTACTCCTTGCACTTTGGTTGATTCACTGCTAGAAGCAGTTACAGAAGCGGCAAGCAAAGCCGTGTCAGGTGACATTGTTTTGCTTTCACCCGCCTGTTCCAGCTTTGACATGTTTCAAAATTATCAACACCGGGGTGACGTGTTTCGACAAGCAGTCGAGCACCTGCGGCGCACAATGAATGGTGGCGCTGAAAAATCTCCCACCATTAGTGGTGGGGGCGTCGTGGAACCACCGGCCACGATGACCGTCAGAATCGCCTGAAATGCAGATTTTTTTAAAAAATATGAACAATTTCGCCGGGGTCTTTTCGGCCGGACACCGGCGGCAACTTAACCGCACCGAAATTAACACAACCCAAACAGCCCAAACCGCCCCAAGCCCATGAGCACTCCCAACCCCCTCATACCTCAGGGCTCTCTGGACCAAGCAGAGAGCAAAACCAAGTCCAACATCCGGATGATCGTCCTCGGCATCATCACCGTCCACTGCGTCTTTGTGGTCGGTTTGCTGATGCAGGGATGCAAGCGGACAACGGATGAAGCCAAAGCACCTGAAGCGACACAGACCGATTCTTCAACCGCGGGCATCCCGCCGGTTTCGGCGCCGGTCGTGCAGGACAACTCTTATCCGTCCATCACCACGCCCGTGCCGGCTCCCGCGCCGACGGCTGCGACGCCGGCTGACATCGCGAGCGCGCCGATTACGCCCGCGCCCCTGACGCCGGCAATGCCGCCGGCTGACATCGTACCCGCGGCGCCTGCGCGCGAGCACACGGTCGTCAGTGGCGACAACTACTACAAGCTGGCGACGAAGTACAACGTCTCCGTCAAGGCGATCACCGCCGCGAATGCGAACGTGGATCCGACGCGCTTGAAGATCGGCCAGAAGCTGGTCATTCCGGAAGCGACGGCGCCTGCCGCGGCTTCCGCACCGGCGGTTGCCATGGCGGCGGTGGCTGACGCGCCTGCCGACAGCGCCAACACCTACATGGTCAAGCCGGGCGACAATCTGACCAAGATTGCCAACGCGCACGGCACGACGGTGAGCCAGTTGCGCAAGATCAACAACCTGCGCTCGGACCGCATCAACGCCGGCCAGAAGCTTAAAGTACCGGCGCGCAATGCGACCACCACGACCAGTCCCGCGATTCCCACGGCGGCAGCGCCGACGGCGGGCGCGGCTGATCTTTCGGCCAGCGCGGTTGCGCTCGAGCAGTAAGCGTTTGATTTGTCAGCGCTCGATGAGCTTCGAGCAGCGGGATTATCTGGAGTCCGATCCTCCAGATAATCCTGACTGTGTTTAAAGTCGGCGGTTGTGGCGGGGCGCACCCGGAACGAGGGCCGGGTGCGGCGGTGGACGGGCGGATTTGGCGGACGTGCGGCGTGCGGGAAGCGGACAGAATCTTTCAATGAAAGCAGCCACCACAGTATTGGTGTTTTGCGTTGGGGCGTTGCTGGCGCTGGGCATGGTGACGCTCTACAGCGCGAGCATGACCAAGGGGGGAACCTACCTGCTCATGCAACTGGTTTGGGCCGTGATCGGCATCGTCGCGTGCACCACCGCCGCCAGCATCGATTACCGGCACTTGGAAAAATTCGCGTGGGCGTTGCTCGGCCTGGGAATCGGGCTGCTGGCGCTGGTGCTGGTGGTGGGCAAGGACATCAACGGCGCGCGGCGCTGGTTTGATTTGAAGGTGATGCACTTCCAGCCGTCTGAATTCGCGAAGGTGGCGCTGATCATCGCGCTGGCCTGTTACGGCGAGCGCTATCAACGAAGCATGGGCACGTTCCGCCGCGGCTTCGTGGTGCCAGGCATCATGATCGGCGTGACGGTCGTCTTGATTTTTGCGGGGCGCGATTACGGGACCACGATGTTGCTGGGCGCGGTCAGCGTGGCGATGCTGCTGGTCGCGGGCGTGTTGTGGCGGTTTATTTTGCCCAGCGGCATCGCGGTGGCGGGTTTGCTCGCGCTGGCCATCATCAACAATCCCGTGCGGCTGGCGCGCGTGATGGCGTGGCTCAATCCGGACGCGCACTCCGAGGGTGTCGGTTATCAGGCGCGCCAGGCGATGTTCGCGCTCGGCTCGGGCGGCTGGACGGGACTTGGCCTTGGCAATGGACGGCAGAAACTGGGCTGGGTGCCCGAGCATCACACGGATTTCATTTTGTCGGTCATCGGCGAGGAACTTGGCCTGGTGGCGACGCTGGGGATTGTGATCGCGTTCGTGGTCATTCTCATTTGCGGCGTGTATATCGCCTGGAACGCGCGCGACATGTTCGGCCAGTTGCTGGCGACGGGCATCACGACACTCATCACGTTGCAGGCGTTCATCAACATCGGCGTCGTGACGAGCACGCTGCCGAACAAAGGTCTGCCGCTGCCGTTCATCAGCTACGGCGGTTCGAATCTGCTCATGATGCTCGCGTGTGTCGGCCTGTTGCTCAGTGTCGCGCGACACTCCGCCGAACAGACGACTTCCGAGATCGATTCACTCGAAGAAGGTCCCGTGCCGCAACCCGCCCGATGAAAGCGCCCAACGAAAAACCATTGTTCGCCATCGCCTGCGGCGGCACCGGCGGCCATTTGTTTCCCGGGCTGGCGGTGGGCGAGGAGTTGCTTCAGCGCGGCTGCGACGTGACGTTGCTCATTTCGCCGAAGGACGTGGACCAGCAGGCGGTCAAAGGCGTGGCGGGCATGAACGTGGTGACGCTGCCCGCGGTGGCGTTGACGGGCG
>JBFMBT010000283.1:0-8791 GCA_040754875.1 Verrucomicrobiota bacterium
TTTCTCACCGTCGCGGGGCAGACGGCGCCGGGGGGCGGCATCACGCTCAAGACGCATCCGGATAATCATCGCTCGGCGCTCACACTGCGCGGCGCGAGCGATGTCGTCATCCGCCATCTGCGGTCGCGTCCGGGGCCGCACAATGGCATGCCCAGGGGCGCGGACAACAGCGAGGTGAAGGACGCGTTCCAGATTCTCGGCGGGCGGCGCATCATCCTGGACCATTGCTCGGCGAGTTGGGCGACGGATGAAGTGGTCTCGACCTTTTACGACGCGCAGGATGTGACGATTCAATGGTGCATCATCGCCGAGGCATTGCGCAAGGCACGGCCCACGCAGGACCTGCCGGGCAAGGGCCTGCTCATCGGATCGAAAGGGTCGGCGCGGATTTCGGTGCATCACAATTTGATGGCGCACAACATCGGGCGCAATCCGCTGGTGAAAGCGAACGGCTTGGTGGATGTGGTGAACAACGTGGTGCTCGCGCCCGAGAAAGTCGCGATGGCGATTGACGCGGAATACGGCGCGGCGCCGGCCAATTTCGTGGGCAACCATGTCGTGGCGCCCAACGGCGAAGGGATGGTGTTCGGCGTGGTGGCCGTGGGGAAAGGGCCGTCCACGTTGTTCGTCAACGGCAACCTCGGGCCGCGCCGCAAGGATTTGTCGCAACCGGAGGAATTGTTTGTCAGTCCGAACAACGACGGGCGCCGGTGGATTGTGCCCAGGCGGCATGAAGCAGCGTCCATCACGACAACGAGCGCGCCGGAGGCGTTCGATCTGGTGCTGGCGCAGGCGGGTTGCACGCGGCCCATGCGCGATGCGGTGGATGAACGCATCATCGCGGACGTGCGGGCGCAGCGGGCGCGCATTGTCAACGACCCCAAGGAAGTGGGCGGCTGGCCCGAGTTGAAGCCCGGCACGCCACCGACCGACAGCGACCGCGACGGGATGCCGGATGCTTGGGAGAAGGCGCATGGTTTTGCGCCAAATGATCCAAGCGATGGCCCGAAGGATGCGGATGGCGATGGATACACGAATGTGGAAGAGTTTTTGAATGAGACGCATCCGAGGAAGAAGGAGTAAAATTCGAATGACGAAACCCGAAAGAACCGTTTCGAGGACGAGGACGACGACGAGGACGAGTGGATGGCTTGACGTGATAATGGGTTTGACTCTCCTGTCAGCGGTTTGCGTTGTGGCGGATGGACCACCCGTCGCCACGTATTCCATTGTGGCGTTTGATCCGGCCACGGGCGAGCTGGGGGTAGCGGTGCAGAGCAAATTCTTTGGCGTGGGCAGCGTGGTGCCGTGGGCGAAGGCGAAGGTGGGCGCGATTGCGACGCAGTCGTACGCGAACGTGACCTACGGGCCGGCGGGCTTGAAACTGCTCGCCGCCGGGAAGTCGCCGCAGGAGACGCTGAAGCTGTTGACCGAATCGGATGAGCGGCGCGAGTTCCGGCAGGTGGGGATCATCGATGCGCAAGGGCGCGCGGCGGCGTTCACGGGCGGGAAATGCACGGATTGGGCGGGCCACATCGTGGGCACGAACTTCGCCGCGCAAGGCAACCTGCTGGCGGGCGAAGCGGTGGTGAAGGACATGGCGGCGGCGTTCCTCAAGGCGCAACAGGCCGAAGGCAGCGAGCTGGCGGACTGGCTGATGGCCGCGCTGGCGGCGGCGGAGCAGGCGGGCGGCGACAAGCGCGGGCGTCAATCGGCGGCGCTGCTGGTGGTGCGCGAAGGGGCGGGCTTCAGCGGCGCGAACGATCGTTACATCGATTTGCGGGTGGAGGACCATGCGCAACCGGTCGAGGAGCTGGCGCGTTTGCTGGAGATTCACAAGCGGTTTTACGCGGGCGCGCACCTGAAGAAGGCGAAAGAGCGGGATTGATTCGGGTGGATAGAAGCGGTGGCAGCGACGCGCTGGGTTGGACCACCCCTCACCCTCGGTCCCTCTCCCCGTTGAGGGGAGAGGGAAGCACTGTTCGCGCGTCGATTCGTGTACCCACTTTTAATTAATCATGCCCGCCCAATTGATTTGCGCCCCGTGATACGCATTGAAAGAGGGCCGCGGGTTTTGTATGCTTGTGGTATGCAACCCCGTTCGCGGAGATGGTTTCTGACCAGCGCTCTCGCCGCTGGAGCCGCGTTTGCGCTTCCCCAGTCTTCTCACGCGGCCGCCAAGCGTGTGCATCCGCTCCTGCGCTTTGGGTTCAGTCTGTACGGGATGAAGGGCGTGGAGGTGGACCGAGCGCTGCGCGCGTGCGCGGAGATTGGTTATGATTGCGTGGAGTTCGTGGCCATGCCGGGGTGGCCGACGGATCCGCAAAGCGTTTCAACAGCGGAACGGCGGCGATTGCGTGACCTGTTGGTGACCCTCAAATTGACGTTGCCGGCCATCATGGAAAATCTGCTGGTGCAGGCGGAGGAGGAGAAGCATCGCGCGAACCTGGAACGCCTGCGCGAAGCGGCCGACCTCGGGCACGCGCTGTCGCCCAAGGCGCATCCGGTGATTGAAACAGTGCTGGGCGGCAAGCCGGGGCAATGGACGGCCATCCGCGACCGCGTGGCGGAGCGGTTGATGTCGTGGGCGGAAGTGGGCCGCGAGATGAAGACGGTGATTGCGGTGAAGCCGCATGTGTCCAACGCGCTGCGCACGCCGGAGGACGCGCGGTGGCTGGCGCGGCAGGTGAACAGCCCGTGGCTCAAGCTGGCGTTCGATTTCAGCCATTTTCAATTGCAAGGTTACAAGCTGGCCGATGCCATCGTGCCGATGGCGGGGCAGACACGCTTCGTCCACATCAAGGACGCGGAGGGCGACGCGAAGAAAGTGAAGTTCCTGCTGCCGGGGGAAGGCAACACGGATTACGCGGAGTATTTTCGTTTGTTGAAGGCCAATGGATATCGCGACGCGATCGTGGTGGAGGTGAGCGGGCAGGTGTTCAACCAGCCGGGGTACGATCCGATGGCGGCGGCGCGCAAATGTTTTGAGAAGGTGGCGCCGGCGTTTGCGAAGATTTGAAGTTCGGAGTTCGAAGTTCGAAGTTCGAAGTTCAGAGTTCAAAGTTCAAAGTTCAAAGAGATTCGAGGACGAGGACGAAGGGGCAACTTCTATGGTGCGGTTGCAGGCGGCGCGCTGCGGCTGGGGACAGCCGCGGTCCGAACAGATGCGGTCGCCGTGAGAAAACAAAAACTCCACGCGCACCCCACGTGTACGAATAGCATCGAATTGATTAGCGCGCAAACTGTGCGGCATCGGTTGCACTTATGAAGGCGAGGAGTAGATTGCGGTAAGCGTTAAGCGGATCGCGGCAGGGGCGCCGGAACGCGGTTACGCTTTGGCAACCCCAAAGAGGTCGTTCTTTTCCATCCCCAACCGGAGTGGCTATGACCAAGATGTATTCAATAGCTTTGTTGGCGGTGATGGCACTGCTGCAGACCGGTTGCTCCTCTTTGTTCACAAGCGGGCGCAGCACGGTCAAAAGTCCGTGGAACAACTTCGCCGAGGCCAAGGCGGCGTTCGACAAGATCGAGCCGGGCAAAACGAAGAAACTGGAATTGCAGGAGATTGGATTCGATCCGTACACGAATCCGAACGTGCGCATCCTGACGTACCTGGACATCATGAACCGGTTTCTGCCGAACAATTCGATGCGCCTGGAGGATCTGCCGCCGGCGGTGCGGGATTGTTTGAAGGCGCAGGAGCGGTCGCAGGCGTACGAACTGGACATCAACGTGACGCGCAGCCAGCGCTACGGGAATCTGTTCCTGGACATGTTCGCGTTCAACCGCAAGACGCGCGAGACGGGGTGGAATTTCAAGGCGCTCGTGCTCTTCAACGACGGCATGGTGGTGTACAAATTGTGGTCGGGCCAGCCGAACCTGGAGCGTTACGAGCAGAAGAAGAAACCGTTGGGGCCGTTGCAGGAACTGGACGGGAGCGTGGGGATTGGGATGATACGGTAGGGATTTGCGATTTTTGATTTGCGATTTGCGATTGGGGAGGAATGTCGAATGACGAAGTCCAAATGACGAAAGAAGGTCGAAGTCCGAATTCCGAAAATGGAACCCGTGGACGTGGAGGAAGACGAGCGCGATTGGCCAGTCCTATTCGCGCATCGTGTCGGGGTTGACGCCGTGGGATTCGCACCAGCGGCGGTAGGCGAAGGGGGAAATTTCGCTGGGCTTGATTTCGCTGCGGCCGCCCCAGAAGACATTCGTATAAGAAACGGGGATGCCGATGCTTTCGAGGTGTTTGTCGATGGCGGCCTTGTGGGCCAGGACCCATTGTTTGTCGGTGCCATGCGCGACGCCCATGATGTTGACGTTGCGAAATTCCGGCCCGCCCTCGCGCCAGTAGGCGTGGGTCATGATGTGATGGCGGCCTACTTCGCGGCCCGCCTCGATCTCGCGCCCGGCCGGCACGGCCCAGTGGAACAGCGCGTTGTAGCGTGTCACCTGCTCGCCGGTGGAAAGGGTTTTGACGTGTTCGAGGAAGGTGGAGAAGCGGCCGATGACCTTGCGTTTGTTCAGGTCTTCGGCGACTTCGAAGAACGTTTGCAACGGCACGCCCGCTTCATTGGCGCGCGCGTCCCAAAGATTCGGCACGATTTCGTCGGGCTCGAACTCGCGCTTGAGCGCTTCGAGGATGCGCCATTCGAGGTCATTGAGTTTGACGGCCGTGACGACCACGGCCTCGGCCGGCACGTCGGCCTTGCTGCCGGGTTCCATGCCTTTGCGCCGGACGTGGCCGACGCCCAGCGTGAACAGGCGCTTGGCGGGCATGATGCGAAAGTGCAGGCCACCGATTTGCTTGAGCAGAAACTGGCAATGCTTTTCCAGCGAGAAACCCTGCGGCACTTTCAGCGTGGTCCAGAGTTTGTAGCTCGAACCATAGGTCGCGGCATCGGTGGAGCGCGTCACGACGTGGCCGGAGAACGGGTCTTTTTGAAAGAGATAATCGAACGCGGCGTCCAGTTTGTCCTGCGGCACTTCCCAGGCGACGAGCGCGCCCTCGGCGAGGTTGGTGGCCAGCAGGGTCTGGCGCACGCGGCGGATGACCCCGGCGCGCAGCATCGCGCGGATGCGTTCGATGACCACGGGCAATTCCACGCCCGACTGGCGGGAGATTTCGCTCAGGGGATCGCGCAGGAAGCCTTGCACGCGGTCTTCGGACACCGCGAGAATCTTCGCATTGATGGGGTCGGCCACTTCAACCGGCACGGTCGCAAAACTCATACTCAAAGGTTAGGTTGCCGCGAATGAGGTGCAAGCCAATCCTTTTTCTCCAGTTTCACACAGTTTTGTAGGACAACGATCAACCACTCGGAAAAGCCCACGTTTCCATTGTCGGAAACAGCGCGGGACGCTACGCTTATCGGCACAATGCCAACAGCTCAGGGTGAGGCAGAGCTGCGAAGACAAATCGGCCAGATGCTGCTCGTGGGTTTCCGCGGGTGCGAACTGGCCGACAGCGCGCCCATCGTCGAGGACGTGCGCGACCGCAACCTCGGCGGGGTCGTGCTCTTCGACGAGGAGATGACCGATGGTTCCCGCGGCGAGCGCAATGTCCGGTCGCCCGCGCAATTGCGCAAACTCGTGACGTTCCTCCAGGGCCGCGCGCAGACGCCCTTGTTCATCGCGATTGACCAGGAAGGTGGGCGCGTCAACCGGCTCAAGGCGTCGCGCGGTTTTCCCGAAACCCTGTCGCACGAGGAACTCGGGCAGTTGAATGATCCGGCCAGGACGTTCGCGCACGCCGAGGTGATCGCCAGCACGCTGGCCGGGCTGGGAATCAATTTGAACCTCGCGCCCGTCGTGGACCTCGATGCGAACCCGAACAATCCCATCATCAGCGGCAAAGGCCGCAGTTTTTCGGCGGACCCGCGCGCGGTGGCCACGCACGCGGCGGAGTTCGTGCGCGCGCACCGCGAGCACGGCGTGCTGACCTGCGCGAAGCATTTCCCCGGGCACGGCAGCGCGCGCGGGGACACCCATCATGGCCTGGTGGATGTGACGGACACGTGGCGCAAACGGGAGCTGCTGCCGTTCAAACACCTGATTGATTCGAGCCTGTGCGACATGATCATGAGCGCGCACGTGTTCAACGCGAACCTGGACCCGGACCGGCCCGCGACGTTGTCGCCGCTGGTGTTGACCGGCATTTTGCGAAATGAACTGCGCTACCGCGGTGTGATCGTGAGCGACGACCTGGAGATGAAGGCAATCGCCGGCCATTACGGATTGGAGAAAGCGGTCGAAGAGGCGATCAACGCGGGCGTGGATGTGTTGTGCTTCGGGAACAATATGAATTACGATGCGGGCATCGCGCGCAAGGCAATCGACATCATCGCGGGCCTGGTGAAATCGGGGCGCGTCACATCCTGGCGCATCGAGGAAGCCAGCTCCCGCGTGCTGGCGCTGAAACGGCGGGCGGGGATTTTGGGGTGAGGGACAAAGTTCGATGTTCAAGGTTCAAAGTTCAACGTTGGGGCGGTTCAACGATTCGGCGCTTCGCTATGTGGGATTACGTGGGATGACATGGGACAAACTGCCGGTTCCGCCCGCTTCCGCCCGATAACGGCAGGTTGGCGCCGACGAGGATGATGCATTGAAGAACGACGAAAAACGCAGCGCGTGGTGGTGGGTGCCGAGTTTGTATTTTGCGGAGGGAATTCCCAATGTGATGGTGGCGACCGTGTCGGTCATCATGTACAAGCGCCTGGGAATTTCGAACACCGACATCGCACTCTACACGAGCTGGCTGTATCTGCCGTGGGTCATCAAGCCGCTGTGGAGTCCGCTGGTGGATTTGTGCCGGACGAAACGGTGGTGGGTGGTGGCGATGCAACTGTTGATTGGCGGCGGGCTGGCGGGCGTGGCGCTGACGATACCGGCGGACAATTTCTTCCGTTACAGCCTGGCGTTGCTGTGGCTGCTGGCGTTCAGCTCGGCCACGCATGACATCGCCGCAGACGGCTTTTACATGCTGGGCCTGTCCAAGCACGACCAGGCATGGTTCGTGGGCGTGCGCAGCACGTTTTACCGGCTGGCCATGATCACCGGCCAGGGATTGCTCGTGATGCTGGCGGGCGCGCTGGAAGAAAACACCGGCAACATCCGGCTGGCGTGGTCGCTGACGTTCTATTTGCTGGCCGGATTGTTCGTGGCGCTGTGCGTGTATCACCGCGCCGTCATGCCGCGTCCGGCGAGCGATGCCACATCAACCCCGGCCGGCACGGCGGACGTTTTGGATGAATTCATCAACACATTCGTTTCCTTCTTCCGCAAACCGGACATCGGGCGCACGCTGGCGTTTCTATTGCTCTACCGTTTCGCCGAAGCGCAACTGGGCAAGATGGCGTCGCCGTTTCTGCTGGATGCGCGCGAAGCGGGCGGGCTGGGACTTTCGACGAGCGCGGTGGGATTTGTGTATGGGACGGTGGGCGTGATCTCCCTGACGCTGGGCGGGTTGCTCGGCGGTTTTCTGGCGGCACGCAACGGGCTGAAATACTGGCTCGCGCCGATGGTGATGGCCATCAACCTGCCGAACGCGGTGTATATCTACCTGGCCTACGCCACGCCGGAAAGCCAGCTCATCATCAACGCGTGCGTGGCCATCGAGCAATTCGGCTACGGCTTCGGTTTCGCCGCCTACATGCTTTACATGATTTACGCGGTCGAAGGCGAACACAAGACGGCGCACTTCGCCATCTGCACGGGCTTCATGGCGCTGGGCATGATGATTCCCGGCATGTTCAGCGGCTGGCTGCAGGACATCATTGGTTATCAGAAGTTTTTTGTCTGGGTGATGTTGGCGACGATACCGGGGTTCATCGTGACGTTTTTGATCAAGGTGGACCCGGAGTTTGGGAAGAAAACGCCATGAAGCAGCAGAATCTAAATTCCAAACTTCAAGGAAGCCCCAAGGTTCGAGCATCAAGGTAAACATGCACGTCAGGCCGGTTACAGAATCAGATGCGCCGGTGTTGCTGGAGTTTTGGAATCGCAGCGTACGGTTTGACCCGCTCACGCCGGCGTTGCTGGCGGAGAAGCTTTGGCAGGACGAGGGATTCGACCCGGCGCTGGCGCTGGTTGCGGAGCGCGAAGGAAAACTGGCGGGCTTCATCCTGGGCGTGGTGCGCCAGCGCGCCGACGGCCCGATGGGTTTCGTCAAGTTGATGGTCGTGGACATGGCGCAACGACGGCACGGCGTGGCGGGCTCATTGTTGCGCGAACTGGAGGCGCGCCTTGCGCAACGGGGTGTCCGCGTGATGCGCGTCGGCGAATCCGCGCCGAATTATCTGACCCCCGGCCTGGATGTGCGCCACACGAACGCCATGTTGTTCTTCGAAAAGCACGGTTACGAACGCGTGGGGCAGACGTATAACCTGGAGGTGGATTTGGCCGCGGAGGATTTTTCCACGGACGCGCACGAAGCGAAGCTGGCGGCGGAAGGCATCGAGTTCCGGCGCGCAGCGTCGGGTGATGAATCGGCGGTGATGGAATTGCTGACGGAACATTGGGCAGCGTGGATGCCCGAAGTGAAGGCGGGGTTCCGCAATTCGCCCATCAGCGTGCATCTGGCATGGATGTCCGGAGCGCCAGTCGGTTTCGCCGCGTATGATTGCAACAACCGCGGCACCGGCTGGTTCGGCCCGATGGGCACCGCGCCGGAGGCGCGCAGCAAAGGCATCGGCGCCGTGTTGCTGCGGCGCTGTTTGCACGACCTCAAGGCGCAGGGCCGCGCCACCGCCGTCATTCCGTGGGTGGGGCCGATCGCGTTTTACGCGCG
>JBFMBT010000284.1:0-8738 GCA_040754875.1 Verrucomicrobiota bacterium
TGTCGGCCAGCCGCCCGAGCGCGTGTATGCGCCCGGTTTGGAGTTCACGCTTCAGCGTGTGAGTTGCGCGTCGCTCCACAAGCTAAAGCTTGAACTCCAAACAAGAGAAAGACACGTGCTGCGGCTGTCCCCAGCCGCAGCGTGTGGCAAGCGACGGAGAGTTGGGAGGTTCGTTCGATCGCATGTGTGTTGGGCGTGGCACAGATATGGCGTCAAAGCTTGTCCTTGGCCGCGGTTACAGTTGACGCGCTGCGGCTGGGGACAGCCGCGGTCCGAAAGAGCGTGCGGTGGTGTTGCGTACGGCGGATTGGTTGGCTGGATGACTGTCGGCCAGCCGCCCGAGCGCGTGTATGCGCCCGGTTTGGAGTTCACGCTTCAGCGTGTGAGTTGCGCGTCGCTCCACAAGCTAAAGCTTGAACTCCAAACAAGAGAAAGACACGTGCTGCGGCTGGGGACAGCCGCGGTCCGAAGCGATGAGGCCTGATTGATGCAAGCGACCTATCCAGCCGGGGATGTGCGGGAGATTGCCACGTTGTTGCGCGGGGATGTGGACGCCATCCGCGACTGGCTGGAGCGGCGCGAGGGGGCGCGCATCGCGTTGTATGTGGTGGTGATATTTGCCGGGGCGGGCCTGTATGGCGCCGCGATGGGTTGGTGGCGCGCGCCGCAGCAAGCCGTCTTCACCGCCATCAAACTGCCGCTGGTGGTGCTGCTCACCACGCTGGGCAACGCGCTGCTCAACGGCATGCTCGCGCCGTTGCTGGGGCTGAATCTTTCGTTCCGGCAGGCGTCGGTGGCCATCCTGATGAGCTTCGCCATAGCGTCGGCAATTCTGGCATCGTTCAGTCCGCTGGTGTTCTTCCTCGTCTGGAACACACCGCAGACGACGGCCTACAGCTTCACGCTGCTGGTTCAAGTGCTCATCATCGCCTACGCCGGCATCATGGCGAACCTGCGCCTGGTGCAATTGCTCGAACGCCTGAGCGCCAGCCGCGCCGTGGCGCGGCGCATCCTCTTCGCGTGGCTCGCCGGCAATCTGTTTCTCGGCAGCCAGCTTTCCTGGATTCTACGGCCCTTTGTCGGCTCGCCCGGCCTGCCGGTGCAATTCCTGCGCGACAACGCGTTTCAAGGCAGTTTTTACGAAGCGGTGCTTTATGCCTTGCGCCATTTCTTTTCCGCATGAACACAACATCTCAACCACAAGGAGCCAGCCATGAATGAAGCCATACCACCCGCCATCCCCACTGCCGCCGTCGCAACCGAAGCCCGGCCCGGCCTCTGGTCGCCCGCGCCATTGGGCAGCGTGCCCGAGGAGAAGGAACCGATCGACGGCGCGATTTCCGCGTTCGAAGCCATCCTGCGCCAGCCGCGGCGCGTGATGTATCAATTGTTCGACCCGGCCGGGCGCAACACGCGGGCCGCCTTGCTTCTGATTACGATTCTGCTCGCGCTGATTTACGGGTTTGTCGTGGGCACGTTTTCCGGCGGGGACCAATATTGGGCCGCCCCGGTGAAAGTCGCGGCCGGCTTGATGCTTTCGGCGCTCATCTGCCTGCCGAGTCTCTACATCTTTTCCTGCCTGAGCGGCGCGCACGCCCGGCTCGCTGATGTGTGGGGCCTGGTTGCCGGATTGATTGCGCTGATGATGATCCTGCTGATTGGCTTCGCGCCGGTCGCGTGGGTGTTTTCGCAATCCACGGAGTCCGCCACGTTCATGGGATTCCTGCACCTGATGTTCTGGATGATTGCCGTGTATTTCGGCGTCGGCTTTCTCAAAGCCGGCTTCGCGCACTTGCGCTCGAATTCGGAAGGCGGCGTGAATACATGGGTCGTCATCTTCCTCCTCGTGATGCTGCAAATGACCTGCGCCCTGCGCCCGCTCATCGGCACCGCGCCAACCATGCTGCCCACGGAAAAGAAATTCTTCGTCGGCCATTGGCTGGATAATTTGAAGGGGGAGCGAAGCGGTGAGTATGGGGGGAAACGTTGAATCGTTAAATCGTAGAAACGTTGAATCGTGCAAGTGTATGTCGCGGGACGAAATACTTCGGCGCCGGATTCGTTGCCTGACGTGGTTGATGATCGTCGGGTTGATCTTCAGCGGGCTGACGGCGATTCCGCTGGAGTGGGAACTGGGCTTGCTGGCGCGGTGGTTCGGCATTCCGGATGACCCGGCGCCGGCCACGTCAGGATTTGCCCAATGGATAGCCCGTGTGCGCGCGGCGTTGCAGGACACGGATGCGAAATATCCGTTCATCGCGTATGGATTCGACTGGCTGGCGTTCGGGCATGTGGTGATTGCGATTGCCTTCGGCGGCGCGCTGCGTGATCCGGTGCGCAACGCGTGGTTGTTTCAACTCGGCATGATTGCCTGCGTGCTGGTGATTCCGTGGGCGCTGGTGTTCGGACAGGTGCGTGGCATTCCGCTGGGCTGGCGGGTGATCGATTGCTTGTTTGGCATCGTGGGATTTGTGCCGATGTGGTTGTGCGCGAGGTGGACAGGGGAATTGGGGAAGTTAAAGAGTTGAAGGTTGAAGCGTTGAAGAGGGCAGCGAACTACGATTCAACGATTCAACAATGGGATTGTCTATGAATACGAAAATCGAATGGCCTCCGTCGCCTAATGTGCGGCGGGTATTGGATGAATTGATTGCGCTGCCGTGGCAGCCGGTGTTGGTCACGCTGCTGGTGTTGTGCGGCGCATCGGCCGTGGGCGTGGTGTTGCTGCTCGCGCGGATGAAGGTGAGCGGCAGTCCCAATTTTCGGTTCCTGCCGTGGAACCTGCTGCTGGCGTGGCTGCCGCTGTTCTTCGCGGTCGGCGCGTGGTTCTGTCATCGGCTGGGGCGCGGGCGCACGTGGGCTTTCGCCGGTTGCGCCGTGGCGTGGCTGCTGTTCTTTCCCAACGCGCCCTACATCGTCACGGACCTCGTCCACCTGCGTCCGCGCGCGCCGGTGCCGATGTGGTATGACATCATTTTGATCCTGACGTTTGCCTTCACCGGCCTGTTGCTTGGCTTCTTTTCGTTGCGCCTGATGCAACATCTCGTGGCGCATCGCTGGGGCTGGGTGGCTGGCTGGGCGTTCGCGGGGCTGGCGGCGGGACTGGCCGGGTTCGGCGTGTTCCTCGGCCGCTTCCTGCGCTGGAACAGTTGGGACGCGCTCCTTCAACCGTGGGCGCTGCTGGGCGATATCGCGCAGCGCCTCGCGAATCCCTGGCCGCACAAGCACGGCTTTCTCTTCGCCGCCTTGTTCGCCGTGTTCCTGTTCAGCGCCTACACGTTGCTGTGCGTGGTGACGTATTGGAATCCGCGGGCGCCGCTGCCGGCATTCCGGGCCGACCCAGGCTCGCCGCCTCCGGCGGCGTGAGCCGCCGGAATTCGCCTTCGGCACAAGACACGCGGCGTTTCCAAAACGCATGTCCACGCCCTGTTTGGAGTTCACGCTTCAGCGTGCGGGCGGCGCGTCTCCCCGCAAGCTAAAGCTTGAACTCCAAACTCGAGCAAGCATGCCACCGCCCCGCCCGCCAACTGATCGGAGCGTCCCGTCCCGGGAGACAGCCGCGGTCCGGCAACCGGCGCCACCTACGGTCCCGCCAGCGTCACCTTGCCGGTTTCCTTGTCATAAACGAAACGCTTGCCCGGCGGCGGCGCTGGCAACGCCCGCAGGACCTTGTACTTGACCAGCAGCGACAGGTCTGTCAGCGCCGGCCACGGCTCGTCATCCTCCTCCTCAACCGAGGCAAACCGGTAGTCGTTATAGATGTCGGCAGCCCGTTGCATGATGGCCAGTGTGTCCGTCAGTGGCTTGCCGTCGTCATCCTCCAACGGCGCAACGGTTCCGGCCAGCGAAGCCGCGGCGTTGGTTGCTGCCCCGGCAACAGTCGGCGCCACCACTGTCGCATCCGGCGCCTTGCCTGGAGGCAGGGGCGGCGCGCCGGGCGGAGGAGTTTCGGGAACCACACTCAATGGTTTTGCTTCTGGTTCAGGGGCCAGCGTGGGTGGATGTGCTTCCGGTTTCTTGCCACACGCGGCCAGTGCCAGCGCCAATCCACAGCACAGCCAGATGGTTTTCGTGTTCATGTTATTCCTTCGTTAATGGCTCGTGCTGATCGTCCACATGCCCGACTGCCGGTTCTGCGGATTGGACGCGCGGTCCTCCTTGGACACCGTGGCCCGCCGGTTCAGCAGTTCGACGTGCCCGTCCGTGAACAAGTAATTGTATGTCTCCGCGCCATGAAGGATGCGATCGTTGCGCATCTGGGAGGAAGTTCGCGCGTTGCCGTCGAAATGCGAGCCCCCCCGTGGAATCTCCGCCCAGCCGGCGTTGCCAAAATAATTGGCCGCCGAGATGCGCTCGGTAATCAAGATCGTTCCGTCCTGCTGCATGACCATGCCGGTGTACACGGCCGGCTGACTTCTCCACAGACGCGGATCGTTGGTGGCGCCGTCTCCCGTGCCGCTCTGCCATACGTAACGGCCCCCGTTCACCGTTCCCGCCCGGACCGCATCGGTGCCATTGGCTTTGCCAATGACGAGGCCCAGGCCGGTCTTCGCCGCGGCGCTGACCGGCCAGTCACCCGAGCCGTCACTTTGAAAATCATGCGCCCAGTTGGCGCCGCCATTGTGCTGCGGCATCGAGTAGGAACGCCGGAAACCCAGGATGTTATTGTTGTTGCGCGCATCCACGCCCAGCACCTTGTCCGCCGCGCACAGGAACCACTTTTCGTGGGCCTTGTTCGGATTGGCGGCGGTGCGATTGTACGTGTAGCGACTGGTGCGCCTCGGATTCCGCGTCGAACCCATGTAGGCGAGCACCCGTTTGTCCCACGACGCGTGGCCCACGCCTTGGAGCCGCGCGTAAGGAATTTCGTCCCGATTATCGCCGAAGTACAGGTGAAAGCCGGTGCCAATTTGCTTGAGATTGTTGAGGCAGGAACTGGTGAGCGCGCGTTGTTTGGCCTTGGCGAGGGCCGGGAGGAGCATCGCCGCCAGGATGGCAATGATCGCAATCACCACCAGCAATTCGATCAAGGTGAAGCCTCGCCTACGGCGGCGGCTGGGCGTTGTCAGGTTGGTTTTCATGGGTCTTTCCTCGGTTGGTTGGTGCGTTATGCATTGATGGAAAACAGGTTACAAACTTTAAACGATTAAATATCGTTAAACTAATCGCAAGTAGATATAAACGTTTTCTATTAGTTATACAAATTTAAACATACGATGATGTATTTGCAATTAGTAATTACGATTTAATGCGGTACGCATTTTGGGTGAGGCGTGGGCGAGAACTGCGTGTTCCCTCCTCGAAATAAAAAAGGCCTTGGATCAAATCGACCCAAGGCCCGTCCAGATTGAAGCCATCGCCTACCGGTTTGCCAGGCTTACTTTTCGTTCTTTGGCATCGTAAACGAACTTCTTCCCGGCGGGAGCCTGCGGCAAAGCGGGCACCACCTTGTATTTGACCAATTGCGAGAGGTCGGTCAATTCCGGCCACGGCTCATCATTCTCGTTTTGTACCGAGGAGAATCGGTGGTCCTGATACATGTCCACCGCCCGTTGCATGACTTTCAGCGCGTCCGTCAGGGGATTGCCATCTTCGTCCTCGAGGGTGACGCCGGAAGCACCGGCTGGGCCGCCGGCCCCGGCTGTCGGCGACGCAATTGTGGCGATCGGCGTCGTGCCTGACGAGGCGGGTGGCGGTGCATCGACAGTCGCCTCCGCGCCCAGCGATGCCATCGGCGGGGCGGAAGCCGCAACCGGTGTGGATGCCGGCGCGGCAGGAGACGTGGTGACTTCCTTGTCCCCGCAGCCGCCAGCCAGCAATAACCCGCCGCACAGCATCACCACGCGGCACATGTGTCTTGGATGCATGATTGGTCGCGGTTTAGTGGTTGGCATCGATCGTCCACATGCCTGACTGCCGGTTCTGCGGGTTGGAGGCGCGGTCGGCCGTATTCAACGTGGCGCGGCGGTTGAGCAGCTCGACGTGGCCATCCACAAACATGTACTGGAAGGTCTCGGAGCCGTGGATGCTGCGATCATTCGGCACCTGCGAAGTGGTGCGGGTGTTCGTGTCGAAGTGCACGGCGGCGCGCGGAATTTCCGCCCAGCCGTCGTTGCCGAAGTAGTTGGGCGCGGCAATGCGCTCGGTCATCATGATGGTGCTGTCCTGTTGCAGGATCATGCCAGTGTACACGGCGGGCACGAATCGCCAGCGGCGCACGTCGTTGAAAGCGGCATCGGCCGTGTTCGTGGCCCAGATGTAAATGCCGCCGTTGATGTTGCCGCCCAGCGCACTGTCGCCCGAGCCCTTGCCAATGCACAGACCAACGCCCGTTTTGTTGACCGAACTCACGGGGACGTCCTGCGAGCCGGTGCTGTTCCAATCGTTCCCCCAGTTCGCCCCGCCGGCGTGTTGCGGCATGGAATAGGAGCGCCGCGTGCCCAACGTCACATTGCCATTTTGAAAGTCCTGGCCACGCACCTTGTCGGCCGGGCAAAGGTACCATTTCTCGTGCACGCTGTTTACGTTGGGGGTGTTCCGGTTGTAAGTGTAGCGGCCGGTGCCGGCTGGATTCTTCGACGAACCCATGTATCCCAGAATCCGTTTGTCCCAGGAATGGTGGCGGTTGCCGCTATCGCGCAAGCGCGCGTACGGGATTTTGTCCCGGTTATCGGCGAAATAGATGTGAAACGCCGTGCCAAGTTGTTTGAGGTTGCTCGAGCACGAAGCGGCCAGCGCGCGTTGTTTGGCCTTGGCCAGGGCGGGGAGAAGCATGGCCGCCAGAATGGCGATGATGGCGATGACCACCAACAGCTCGATGAGGGTGAAACCACCACGCAAACGCCGCGAGGAGGGGACTGCAACGGTAGTTTTCATAGGTTTGGTTTGTGTTATGGATTGGGTCCGAATGGGTTGCACACGCGAAGATCCGTTCCATGATAAGCTCCTGTAAATTCAATAAGCGAATTGTGGCAGGATGATATATGCATGTGATTAGCTATGTTAAAATCATTACGATTTAAATCAATAGGCATTTTGTGTGATAATGGTATGAATATCCATTCACCGTTGCAGCACTTGGAATAATTTAACGAAAAGGACGAAATGCTCCCCCAGGCTGATTCCGCCCGCTTCCGCCCGCTTCCGCCCGATAACGGCGGGTTGGCTTGCTTAGCCTAGAACAGACTGTTCACCGCCGTGCCCAGCACGCTGAGGGGGCCGGTGTCTTCCAAGCCTTCGGTGGCCTTGTCCACCTTTTGGAGGGTGAGTTTGACGTTGTTGTAGAAGCTGATGTCGTTGACGAGCTTGCCCACCGAGCCCTGGCCCTGGTTGATCTTCTCGAGGATCTCTTTCAGGTTGGTCATCGCCGTCGTCGTTTCCGCATAAAGCTTCTCGTCTTTCAGCAGCTTGCCAATCGAGCCTTCGCCGGCGTTGACGTTGGTGATGATCTTGCGCGCGTCGGCCATGGCGCCCTGCGCTTCATTGAGCGCGGCCTTCGCATCGGTAAAGATGCCCTTGGCGTCGCCCATCGTGGCCTTCAAGTCATCCGCCGTCGAGTTGAGCGACTTCACGGTATCAAGCGCCGAGTTGTAGAGCGCTTCATCGGCAATGAGCTTGCCGATGGTTCCCTTGCCCTGCGCAATCTGGTCGGACACGTTGCGCATGTTGCCAATCATGGCCGTAAGCGGAATGCGATTGTCCTTCATAAAGTCCGTGAGCGGACCGAGGACATTCTGGATGCTGTCGCCGCTGAAGCTCTTGGTGACGTTCTCGACGCCGGTGGCGACGTTTTCGAGCTTGGCCATGAGCGTGCTCAGGTCGGGCTGTTCGGCCGTCTCGATGATGGCGTTGTCCACGAAGGTCGTGGTGGCCTTGCCAATGTTGACGGCGACGAAGTTCTGGCCGAGCAGTCCGGCGAATTTGATGGTGGCCTTGCTGTCGGTGCGCACCGGATACTTGCTCTCGATCTTCATGGTGACCTTGACCTTGTCACCCTCGAAGTCAATCTCCTCGACCTTGCCGATTTGTTTGCCGGCCATCTTGACCGGGTCGCCGATTTTCAATTCGGAGACATTGTTGAACAGGCCGTGCAGGCGGTAACCGCCCTTGAGGAAGTCAAGGCCGCCGATCATCTCGAAGACGAGCACCGCCGCGAGCAAGGCCATGGCGAAGAACACGCCCAGCCGGGTTTCAAGTGTGTTTTTCATACCGCTGTTTCTTTGGGTTTAAAGTCCGCTGTCAGGAACCGTTGCACAAGGGGATTTTTATCGCGTTTGACTTCATCGGGCGCGCCGATCAACAGGATGTTGCCCTCGCTGATGAGCGCGATGCGGTCCGCCACGCCAAACGCCAGATCGCGGTCGTGCGTGACGACAATCGACGTTGCGTGCGTGCGCGCCTTCAAATTGAGAATCTCTTCGCCGATGGTGATGGCCATCAGCGGGTCCAGTTCGCTCGTGGGCTCGTCGTAAAGGATGAGTTGCGGGTCAATGACCAGCGCGCGTGCAATGGCCACGCGCTTTTTCATGCCGCCCGAGAGCTGGTCCGGCATCTTGTCCTCGGCGCCCTTGAGGCCGACGATGTCCAGCTTCTCCGCGACGACACGCGCGATCTGGTCCGGCGACTTGAGCCGATGTTCCGTCAGGTACAGGCCGACGTTTTCGCCGACCGTCAACGAGTTAAGCAGCGCGCCGGATTGGAAGACCATCGCCAGCCGGTATTTCTCCAGAACACCGGGC
>JBFMBT010000285.1:0-8700 GCA_040754875.1 Verrucomicrobiota bacterium
GGGAGAGGAACCAAGGGTGAGCGGTGGTCAGGCTTTGGGTGCGAATTCGATCGAACGCTTTGCCAACCCGCGACTGTTCCCCTCCTGGGAGGGGTTAGGGGTGGGTTCGCCCCGCAAATCCCAACGCATGACAATTCCAAGACGCGGCAACCGGTTCTCCCTCTCCCCAAGGGAGAGGGCCGGGGTGAGGGGGAAGGAAGCGCAATTCCACCTGCGCCCCCCCAATCGCTCCCAGCGCCAATTAATTTGTAAATCCGGCGCATCATCGCTCGTAAATTGGCAGGAAGCGGTAATTCAACGCCAGTGACAACAGCGACGCCGTCGTGGTGAACGTGGTCCCGAACTGCCCGTTCCAGCTTCCGTCGGTGCCCTGCGTGGCGCGCAGCGCCTTGATGTTTTTCCGGTTCCAATCCTGCCACGACTCCAGCGAGGCATGGAAATACGCCTGCGCCGCGTAATAAAGGTAATAGTGGTAGTAATGCGCCTCGGGCGTCGTGTTCTGCAAAAACTGAAACGCGGATTTAAACTCCGCCGAAGACTTCTGTTTCGTCAACGCCAGAACCGTGCAGGCAATCGCCGTGCGCGCCGCATTCGGTCCCGCCGCCGAAGTGTAGCCATACCCGCCGTCCGGCGTCTTGCACGACGTGAAGAATTTCAACCCTTTCTGAATCGCCTCCTCCGGCACCGCGATGCCTGCGTTGCGCGCCGCCAGCAACGCCACCATTTGCGCGCCGCTCACGGTCGTGTCCGCATCCAGGCTTTCCGGCGAATACCGCCATGCGCCCAGCGGATTGCGCGATTGGGAGCTGAGAATCAGCCGCACCGCCTTCTCCAGCGCCGGCCCCAGGCGCGGTTCGTCCACTGCTCCGTATGCCTCCGCCAGCGCCAGCGTTGCGAACCCGTGATTATACATCGAACGGCCAATGTAACCCGTGTCCTTGTTCTGCTCTTTCAGGATGAACTCCAGTCCGCGTCGAATGGCCTGGCTGTACGGGCCGTTGTTCGGATCGTCGCCGTGCGCCAGCATCGCCACCAGGCACAACCCCACCACCGCCGGCTCGCCGCCATACGTGGAATCCGACCACCGCCCTTCCGGCGTCTGCGACTTCACCAGATACTGCAAGCCGCGCACATACATCTTGTCAACGTCCGTCGCCCCAATGTCCGATTTGTCGATGAACAGTTGCTGCGCCGGCGCAATGGACGTCGAACCGCATAATAACAATGCGCCGAGGAATGCTTTGATGGATCGTTGCCGTTTCACGTGTTTTTAGCGCCCCTCCTGTTCGATCGCCTTGAAATAGCTTTCCAACGCCTCGCGAAATTCCACGGGCAACGTCCGGCTCGTGCCCGACGCGCGCTGGATGCCGCGCTGTTCCGGATTGTCGCCCGCCGCTTCGCCGCTCAAGGCGTCCGGGCGCTTGTCCGTGTTACCGCCGTTGCGGTTGACGCCGGGTTGCGCGCCCGGCCGCATCGGCATGGCCCCCGTGTCCTGCGCCACCATTTGCATCATGAACTCCATTTCCGCCTGCGCGCTGCTCTGGCTGGAATTGTTCTTCTGGCTCAATTCATTCAGCAGATTGATCATGTCCGTCAGCAAATCCACCGTCTTGCCCTGCGCCTGGTCGGCGGGCGCGCCCGTATCCGGTTTGGCCAGCACGGTCTCCGATTCGCGCATCGCCAGGAACGTTTCCTCCAGCGGCTCGTCCAGCAGCGGCAGTTCGTTCTCGCCTTGCATCGCCATGACCTGCTTGCGCATTTGAAATTGCGAGGCCGACAGCTTCTTCGCCGTGCCCTCGTAATTCGCGTCCTGCGCGCGTTGTTTCTCCAGCAACCGCGTCCGGTCGCGCAAATTCACTTCCTGCTGGCGCAGGCGCAACAACGCCATCAATTGCTTGCTCATGTCCATCGGCGGCTTCCCGCCCTGGCCGGCCCCGCCGCCCCCGCTGTCCTCCGGCTTCGGCTCCAGCCGGTCCGCCCACGCGTTGAATCGCTGCGACCAGTCGCTCAATTGGTCCATCGCCTGCATCGAGATGTTGGAGGCAATCATCCCGCGCAACTGGTCGAGTTTCTCCCCGGTGTTGGATTCCTGCATCTCCTTGCTCACCTCGCCGTAGTTCGGCCGCTTGGTGCGCTCGAAGAACCGGCTCATCTCGGTCTGCACGTCCTGCGAATCAGTCCGCGCCTGTTCCTGGTTCTCGGCCAGGTCGGTGTTGGCCCGGCGAAAACGATCGGGCAAATCGTTGGCCAGCAGGCCGATGGTTTCGGGCACCATCACCTGCAAGCGTCCTTCAATCTGCTTCTCGTCCTCCGCCAGTTTGCGCAATCGCTGCGCCAGCGTCTGCGCCTGCAAATTGTCCAGCCCCTGGTTCATCCGCTGCTGCATTTGCTGCAATGCGTCCAGCGCGGCTTGCTCGGACTTCTCCGCCTTCGCCAATTCCTGCAAGCGTTGCTCGGAGTTCTGCCCTTGTTGCGCCGACTTCAACGATTTGCCCGCCTCCTGCATTTCGCCCTTCGCCACGCTTTGCATCCCCTGCAAATTCTTCGCCCACTCGCGCAGCGTTTCGTCGCTGAACGTCGGGTTGCGCAGCGCCTCGCGCAACGCCTTCATCCCCTCGCGCGCCGCCGCCTCCAGGAACCGCGCCGTCTGCGCCTGTTCGTCCGCCTGTTCGCCCGCCTTCTTGCCGGCTTCCTCGGCCGCCAGCTTCTCGGTCGGCAGCAACTGCAAATCCTTCGTCTTGCTGTTGATTGATTCCTCGCGCCGGGTGATTTCCTCCAGCCGCGCAAACAACGCTTCGAACTGCTGCCGCACCATCTCCGCGTGTTGCAGCGTGCCAATCACGTGGATGCGATGCAGCGCCGATTCCGCCGGCGCACGGCCCGGCAGATAATCCACCGCGCGCCCGCGCAGTTCCACCGTCGTGTCCGGCGGAATCTGCAACACCGACGGGCTGAACAGGAAATTGTTCTCCAGCCGCTTGTCCTGCGGCGACACCGAATTCGTGGTGGCTTCGCGCACTGTCGCCGACGTTGGCGCGCCTTCCGGCAGGGTGTAATTCCACGCCACACCCAGTTCGCGCACGCCGTAATCATCCTGCGCCACCGTGCGAATCCGCAGCACTTCGCTTTCGAGGATCGCGATATCGACCGGCAGGTCCGGCAGTTCCACGCGCGGCGGCTGGTCCTTGAGCGTCTGCACCGTCACCTGTTGCGGCGCGGCGTTGGTCAATCCCAGTTCGTCGCGCCATTGGAAGCTCACTTGCGCGGGCGATTCCACCTTGCGCGGTGTGCTGTGAAATTCACCGTCGCGCGAAGCCAGCGGCTCCGGCTGCCCGCGGTCCACGCGCATTTCGATGGACGTCAACGCGCGATTGGCCTTGCCGCGAAACGCCACTTCGCTGCCGGCGAGCACGTTCAACGAATTGCCGCGCACCGGTTCCTCCAGCGGCGGATAGTGCAGATATTCCGGCAGCTTGATGCCCGCCGCCAGTTGGCGCAGCGACGGCCGGTGCGTGGGGATCACCGCCACGTCCCGTTGCGCATCGCCCACGCGCAGGCGCAACACGCCTTCCTGCGTCTGGCCCGGGACCGTCACCCGCGCCACGCCGTCGGTCACCGGCTCGCGCATCGGCGGCTGCAAGCCGATTTGCGCGCGCACGCGTTGCGGCTTCCAGAACGAGAGATAATTCACCTTGCACACCACTTCGAACGGCTCGCCGTGCGGCACCACCAGACGGTCCGGCAAATCCTCCAGCGACACGAAGGTGTAGCGTGCCTGCGATGACACCGGCGCGGCCCAACGTTGAAACGCGTTCCACACCGCATGCGGCGCGATGATGCCCACCAGCACCAGCGGCAGGAGCAACGCCCCCAGCGCCAGCGCATACGCGCGCGTCTGCCGCGGGTCCACCGCCTGGCTGAAATCGTATTGGGCTGCCTCCTCGCTCACCTGCCGGATGGCCGCGCGCCGTAGCGCCGGCGAAATGCCTTCCGGTTGATGGCTTTCATCCGCCAGTTCCACCACGCCCAGCAACCGGTCGCCCAGCCGCCGATGATGATGTTGCACCAGCCGCGCGAACGCCCGCAAGTCCCGCCGCCGCCATACCCACAGCCGCCCCCAGCGCGCCACATACCAGCCCAGCACCCCCAGGCCCGCCAGCGTCAGCATCACCCGCAGCCACACCGGCGTGTCCCAAAACCGGTCGGACAACAACACGCCGCCGTAGGAAATGGCCAGCGCGCACAGCGCGCCGCACACCGCGATGGCGGTTTCCTTGCGCCAGAGCCGCTGTTCCACCGCGACAAACTGGGCGCGCAAGCCTGGTGGCAAGCCGCTGAGTTGCTGGTCGTTCGGTGGCATCGCTACAATCTGCCGGCTGGCCCGCAAACACCGGGGCCATCCGTTACCGTCAATGTGAATGGAACCATGGGCAAGGTCAAAGGGAGAAACGACTCATCTTGGGCACACGCGCAACAACCGGGCAACATGCCCTAAGTTGCCGCCGAACCGCGGGTTTGGCAAGGCGCGCAGAGGAAGTTCAGAGTTCGAGGTTCGGAGGTTCATGGTTTGGAAAAATATTATGTGGCAGAAGCGGGCAGTATCGGGCATTAGCGGGCGGATGGCCTGGCGGACTGGGGTTCAAAGTTCAAAGTTCCTGCTTCGGAGTTCGATCGAAGGGGGGGATGGTGTCGCGACGATTTGCGCCAATTTGACACACCGTTGGCGTGCCCCTCCTGGGAGGGGGAAGGGGTGGGTTTGCGGTGCCGCGCGGTGGCGCGGTGCGCGCCGGGCGCCGGGCCCGGCCCGGTTCGACGTTTCACCGTTTTCACGATGCAACATATGTTCCATCACCCGCAGCATGGCACGGTCCGCGGCTTAACGCCAAGACGCCTGAGACAACTGCTAACGACTGAGACAAATATTTTGCGTTGAATTGAAGGGTGAAGGGTTGATTGAAGGGTTGAAGCGTCAAATGGGTTACACAAAGTCGAATGAGGCGCCTGATCCGCCGGGTGGTGAAACCGGCTCCAAAAGGAGCTGGTAATTGTAACTCCCATCCTCGCGGTGTGTGTTATATTCAGCGCATGACTGTCGAACAAATCGCGGGGCTGACGATTGCCTTGCTCATCATGTGCATCGGGCTGGCGGGCAGTGTGTTGCCGGGGCTGCCCAGCACGCCCATCGTGCTGGCGGCGGCGGTCGGGCACCGCCTTTACTTTGGGGAGACGGGCCCGGGCAACATCGCGCTGGCCTTGTTGATCGGCCTGATGTTGTTGTCCGTGCTGATGGATTACCTGGCCAGCATGTATGGAGCGAAACGGCTGGGCGCGTCGTGGAAGGGGATGCTCGGCGCGGCGCTGGGCGCGCTCATTGGATTGTTCTTCGGCTTGATCGGCATTGTCGTCGGCCCGTTCATTGGCGCGATGGCGTTTGAGATGGCCGGCGGGCGTGAGCATCGCGAAGCGGCCCGCGCCGGTGTGGGCGCGATGATTGGCCTGCTGGCCGGGGCGATTGGCAAACTGGCGTGCTGCGTGGCGATGACGGGAGTGTTTGCGGTGAATGTGATCTACCGGTCGGTGAACGGTTAGGGCGAGCTGACAGAAAACTCCAACTTCGAAACGTCAAACTCCAGAGAAACTCCAAGGAGCCAATGGCCGGATAGCCAATCGCCAAGGTTGAGCCAGTTAGATTCGCGGCTCAGTGTTCCCAAATCTCGCGCAGGAGTTTGAAGGTCTCGGGGTCGGATTGCTGGAGTTCGGCGCGGTTGAAGGGGTAGAAATCGTTCATGCCGAAATAAGCCTCGGTCATCTCGGCGAAGAATTCCTTCTGGTCCATCAACGCGTAATGGCGGTCCATCCGACCGTTGATGCGCAAGACCGACTCCAGCTTCTTCCCCTCCACCGCCCGCAGCCACGCCGTCTTGATGCCTTCGTGCTCGAAGCCCAGCACTCGGTCGTGGTAGGCGTGCGCGAGTTCGTGCAGCACGCACCAAGGTTGCGTGCGATGATGCTGCGGGTTGGCGAACTCCGCGGCGACCGGGATGTGGGCGCACTTCACAAGATTCGTCGCGTAACCATTGGCGCGCAGCCAGGCCGCGCTGGGATGATACTGCATGCGCTTCAATTTGCCGTGCGTGAGGTCCAGCCAGATGGGAACCTCCTGCAATTGCCGCACGCGTTCAGCGGGGACGACCAGTTTGATTTCATACAACCGGTCGCCCAGCAATCGCACGGCCCGCCCGCCCAGCGCCTTGTCCGGCCCTTCGAGCAGGCGTTGGTCAATGTGGATGGTCCATCCTTCCAACGAGCGAGTTTCATGCGACGCGGGCTTGGGCGCTTCAGCCGCCTCAGCCGGCGGGCTGGCGGACTTTGACGGAGCCTTGCCGGGTTGCTCGGCGCCGCGCAGGACGCACAGGGACAGCAGCAAGGTCAGCAGCGTTCGGGCGGTGGAAATCATGGTGCAACCATGACTGGCCGGACGGGAAATGTCCAACTTCGGAAGCGCGGGAAAAAAGGGAAGGGCGCCACGCGCCAAAGAGAACAACGGGAGTGCAGGGGGAACCGGGCCGGCAAGCGAATGATGGCCAACGAATGGGAGGGGGATTTTGCTGGTGTGATGCGGGTGGAAACGGCAATGCGCCGGGATTTGCGGCGCGCAACAAAGCGGCACAGGACTGCCGCACTCCAAGACGCTGGCGCGCTGGCGATGCGCCGGGGTGCTTGTCTCTCAAAGCAAAACGCGGGGCAGTTGCCTGCCCCGCGTTGGGTGAAAGGAACCGCCTGGCTTAGTCGCCCGGATTAATGGTCCAGAAACCGGTCTGGCGGCTCAGGACGGTGTTGGTGCGGCCCAGCGTGGCGGCGGGCGCGAGATTCTCCGCATGACCGTCCACAAACATGTAATTAACCAGGGAATTGTGATACGTGCGGGTGTCGACATAGTTCTGGTTGGCCTGATTGGAAATGAAATGATCATTCGCATTGTTGATGGACTGCATGCCCACCGAGCCTTGCTGGGACTGGGTGCCGGTGATGTTGGCCGCGCGGGTGCCGCGTGGCTGCTCGGTGTTGAAGATGACCTGATCCGGCGATTTGATCAGGCCGGCGCTGACGGCCGGAATATAGCGCGGATCCGGGCCGGAGCTTCCGCCCCACGGATCGTTCACAAACCACGCGCGAGCGGGCTTGGGCTGGTTCGCGCCGTCGGGCCAGACCAAACCCACGCCCGTCATATTGTCGCCCGCAGGCGGCCAGATGGTGGCATTGAACCACGCGCCGTTTGCCTGGTCGGTGGAATGGCGTGACATCGCGTAACTGCGGCGCGCATCCGGGAACCGGGTGTCACCGCAAAACAAACGGTCGGCCGGGCACTTCATGGATTTCATCGCCGGCGGGTTGTTGCGGAAATTCGGGTCCGCAATATCGGCGCGGCCACCCTGTGCATTCTGCGGCTCCCAGGAGCGCAACTGACCGAACGCCTCCGGCCCGCCCATATAACTGTGCAGCAGGTCGTCCCAGGTGTAGGCCGCATTGGCGCGCCAGCGCAGCATGGCGTACGGCAGTTCTTCCTTGCCGTCGGTCAAATACAGGCCGACTCCCGTGGCTTGCTGCTTCATGTTGTTGAGGCAACTGACGGTGGCCGCTTTCATCCGGGCCTTGGCGAGGGCCGGCAACAGCATGGCGGCGAGAATGGCAATGATGGCGATGACCACCAGCAATTCGATGAGCGTAAAGGCACGCCGTTCTCGGCGGGCCGGGAGGAAGGAGCGGATCATAGGCGGCGTTAGGGTTAGTTGTTCGCTAATTTCACTTCGAAAGTTTTCTGGTCGATGACGTACTTCTTGCCTTGGGGCGCGGTCGGCAACTGCTGCAAGTATCCGGCCTTGATGATTTCCTCGAAGCCGGTGGGGTTGCGCTTCGTGTAATTCATGTACTGATCCACAATCGGCTGAAGCGCCATCAATCCGGGATCCGGGTTGTAGCTCACCACCGATCCGCTCTCGTCGTTGACGCGGCCGGTGGTCGGCATTTCCACCGTCTCGGTTTTGGGTGCCGCCTCGGTCGTCTGCGGCACCGGGGGCGGCGCGGTGTCACCCGACGCGTCAATGGCCACCTTTTTGGCGGGCGGGGGCGGTGCGGTAGGGGGGATGGGATCCGAGCCGCAACCCGCCGTAATGAGCGCGACACCCAAGGCGGTAAGCAAATGTTTTGTCATAATGAATCTTCAACTAATATTGATTAAAAGAGCATGATTTCACCATAGCCATTTTGGGTGGTAATTCAGTGAGTTTCTAATGATTGATTTTTCGATAAGTGTGGCATATTCAGGCTCAACATGTTGTTTATAAATGATTTGTAGATTAACTGATTGTTTCGAGCCGTTTTGATGCGACTGCAATAAATGCAATTACATTTAACTTTAAATACTTCTATTTAATCATTGGTGCTTATTTTAAAATGCAATGACATCGATTTAATTACGAGCGTGTTTGAAAGTGTCGGCGGCACCTCCACCAAAGAAAAAACGCGGGGCAGTTGCCTGCCCCGCGATCTGTCATCCACCAAGGGAGTTGTTTCCAAAATTCTGTAGCCGCATTTAAATCCGTCACAAGGAGCGCGGCGTTCACGCCGCTTCAACGCCGCCAGCACAAACCACGCTGAAGCGGGCTAAAGCCCGCGCTCCACTTGCGGCCACAGTTAAAC
>JBFMBT010000286.1:0-8695 GCA_040754875.1 Verrucomicrobiota bacterium
CCCGGATTTCGCCTCGATGGGTTTGAAGTCCGCCGCGGTATATCCCGGCAGCGGGACGAATCGTTCGTTCAGGATTTCAAGCGTGAGCCGGCCCGACGCGGAGAGGCCGGTGGCGTTGAGAAACACGCGGGCACCTTCGCCCGCCGCGATGGGGCTCGAAATGCAGTGAACCTCTTCCGCACCCGCCGCCGGCGAGAAATACCCGAGCCGGTCGCGCGGCCAGGTGGCGACGCGCACACCCGTGGGGCTGTTGCGGTCGATCTCTGTCCAGATGCCGTAATAGACGAAGGTGCGGTTGCCGATGTTGTGAAAGGCCTGCGCCTGCGTCAGCCGTTGTTCAGCGCGATCTTCTTCCTCAAACGACGGGATGATCTTAAAGTCGGGCAGCGGTTCCTTGAAGTGGATCCCGTCGCTGCTGACGAGCAGCCCGATGTCCACGATGGCGGAGCGGCGATCGTTGGAGGCGTTGTGGTATTGGCCGTAAAAGCCGAGCAGCACATTGCCGCGATTCCACACGCTGGCGCCAAGGTGCACCTGCTCGCCACGGTGAAATTCGAAGTCCTGGATCGGTCGTGGCGGCAGATCGTCGCGCCGGAAGCTGACATTACCCGCAGTAGTCCAGTGTTCAAAGTCGTACGACATCAGCGTTACCATCATGCGCTTCTGCGCGCGCATGTAGCCGCGCATCTGGATGGGATGCGGCACCGGCCCGCCATGGCCGTAGATGTAGTAAGCGCCGTTGAACTTGGTCAAACCGCTCGGTTCGAGATTGCCGCCGTTAAGGATGTCCGCCCCTCCGTTCAGGCTTTTCCAGTTGATGCCGTCCGCGCTCACCGCCGCCGGCTTCAGCTCCGGGTTGACCTCGCGGATCATTTTGAATCGCCGCTGCGGATCGGGATCCTCGGGATCGTGCAGCACGAGCACAATCAAGGCTCTCATCGCTTCCCCGCCATCGATACCGGTGAGATTGTTCTGCTTGCTGCCATTGTATTCCACAATGCCGAGCTTCGGCTTGATCCACGTTACCCCGTCTTTCGACGTTGCGTAGCAGACTTGCCGCTTGTGACCGTCGAACCCCGAATACCACATGCGATATTCGCCATCGACGTGCAGGATCGTGCCGCAAAAATACGCGCGCGGATAATCGGGATCGCCTTTCTTGCCGATGGCCATGACCGGCGTGCCGGGATGCTCGGGATCGATGCCGAGGCTCGGCAAATGGTCGGACTTGTGTCCTGGTACGAGCGTGAGGATGAGACCCTTCGAGAAGGGCAGCGCATGGTCATCGAACGGAAACAACACCGTCTCGCGAGGCAGTGCTTTGGTTTGCGCAAGGCTCGACGTGATCGAACTGAGCAGCGTCGTCAACGCGAGAGCGGGGGTGAGCAGCCTGGATATTTTCATCAAATGAGCGATGCAAGATGTCATTTGGGCGTCTTGCGGCGAGGCGGGGCGTAACCATCGGGCGGCGCGACGCCGACCTTCACCGTTTCGCCGGGCATGGGCAATTGATAACGTTCAAGCCAGAGGTCGTCGGTCTGGCGCAAGCGGGCGAGGAGCTTCTCGCTCATCGCGCGGCGCAAATCCGCATGCTTCGGGTCATCCGCGAGGTTCATCACTTCTTCAGGGTCTTTCTCCAGGTCGTACAGTTCAATCGGATCGCGCCAGAGATACTTTTCGATCGAACGTTTGCCAATGAATTTGTCACCGCTTTGCAACGTCGCGACCCACGGCGAACGACGCACCACTTCGTTCGCGTCCATCCACGGCGACCGGTAGCACAGGTTCCAAACCAGTTTGTAGCGGCGCTCGCGCAACGTGCGCATCGGGTAATACATCGTTGCCTCATGCATGACCGTGCTGAACACCAGCGAATCCCAACCGCGTGTTTTCTCTTCTTCGAGGACCGGCAGCACGCTACGCCCGTGCAACGGATACGCTGGACCTTTCACGCCGGTCCAATCGAGCACAGTGGGTGTAATGTCAGCGAGCGACACGAACGCGTCGCACGTCAATCCGCGCCGTTTCGTTTCGGGGCTTGCGACGATGAGCGGCACGGACACGCCTGGCTCGTAGTGGCTGTAGCCGCCGTTGGGATAGGGCGCGCCCTGGTCGGAGAAAAACATCACCAGCGTGTCCTTCGCGTGGCCGGTGCGCTCGAGCATGGTCAGCGCTTCACCGAAGCCGGCGTCCAGCCGCTCAACCAGTTCGTAATATTCCGAAAGGCTTTCGCGCACGTCAGCGCGATTGGGCAAGTGCGGCGGCACGTGAACGCTCGCGGGATCGATGCGGCGCGGCGGTTTGAGATCGCGGTATTTTTTCCAGCGCTCCTCGGCCGGTGTATCGCTCGGGTGTGGATCGTGGGTCGAGAGCACTACGAGGAAAGGCTGCTGGCCGCCGTCGCGGATGAATTTCTCGGCGAACTTCACCTGCGCCGGCAGATTGCGCGCGATACCCTCGTCGAGTTGGTCGATCTGATATTGCCCGGGCCGCGCGCCGAGATTGGCCTTGCCCAGCAATGCCGTGCGATAACCGCCTTTCTTCAAGAGGTCGAAAACTGTTGTCACACCGGTCGCGAGCACGCCATTGTGAAATGCATGCGCCAGTGAATATTGGCCGTTCGCGTGCGTGAGCAATCCCGTGTAAATGACCGCGCGGCTCGGGCTGCACGAGGCCACGGTCGCAAAGGCGTGGGTGAACCGCGTGCCGCGCGCGGCGAGCGCGTCCAGGTTCGGCGTCTTCACCGTAGGATGGCCGTAGCAGCCGAGGTCAGTGCGCGAGTGATTGTCGCTGATCAAAAGCAGCACGTTGCGCGGCGCGGCCAGCAATGGCGTTGCCATGGCCAGCAGAGCGAGAACAAGGATTCGTTTCATTGGATGGCTTCGCTGGCCGCTTTAAGCTGGCAAAACAAACGACACCGGCATGGCGAGCGGGACAACGTCGTGGAGGAATTTCATAGGCGCGGCGATCAATCCAAAGATAGATCAAGAAACACAATGGTGGCCGGCGTTCCTTGTCGCAAGGTGAATTCAACCCGGTTTGGTCCTTCGCGCAACAGTCGTGCGGGCACCCGCCACGCGCGCAATTCCTCCGGCTTGCCGAGCATCGAAGGATACGGGAGCGGAAAGGGCTCCGCGACTCCGGCGGTCGCGCCGATCGATTCGCCATTCCATGTGACGCGCCATTCGCCGTCACCCCCCGGTGCGGCGGCAAATTGAACACGCAAGCGCGCTTCGCCCGTCCATCCGCCTGCCGGCGCTGCGAGGTCAAAATTGAATGTCGCCGTTTTGCCCGACTCCAGTTTGCGCGGCAACGGCAACGGCTTCGCGCCCGGAGCGCGCCACCCTTGCGCGAGGAACCAATGCTGCGGCCCCCGCGCCAGCGCCTGGCGATCGCGCAATGCCTTCAGCGCATCAAACGGCGGCTCGCCAAACACGCCGCGCCCCTCGCCCTGGCCGTGCTGGCGGTAATAGGCAAAGTTGAACAGGCTGATGCCGTCGGCGCCGCGCGCATATGCGAGATGCGCGGATGTGTGGAGATGTTCGCGCGTCGCGCGGCGGAACGGGAACACGTCATAGCCCGTCGTAACTTTCTCTCCCTTCCAGATCGTGTGGCAAAGCTCGAAGTAAAGCGCGGCGTCCGGCACGCGGCGGCGGATTTCCGCGAGTTGATGCTGCTGCGTCGTAAAGTAATGTGCCGAGGCGTTCACCATGTCGAGGCCCGCGGTCGCAAGGGCCGCCAAGTCCAGCCCGAGCAAATCGAGCGCTTCCAGATAGCAGGGAACACGCGCGCAAAGCCAGCGGCGCCCACCCCGCGCGGTGCGGTCGAGCAACGCGCGCACGTCCTTCACGAAATCAGTAATAATGGCGCAACGCCGTTCCCGCGTCGTTTCTTCGGGACGAAAGAAGCTGTAGATGCGCAGGAAATCGAGCTCGACGCCGTCGAGGTCATAGTTCTCGCACAGCTCGCGGATGAGGGTGAACTTCTGCGCGCGCACTTCGGGCACCGCCCAGTTTTGCACCACATCCGCCGTGCGCAGCGAGCCGGGCTTGATGCGGTATTCCGGGTGTTCGGCGTAAAAGCGCGTCACGCTCATGCCGAGCCGGGCGCCGGCTTTCTCGCCCGGCGGCGGATCGGCGAACTCTTTGTGGTGCGCATCGTTCAGGCGGAAGGAAATGAACGGCGCTTGTCCGCGCAATCGACAACGTTCGATGAAGACCTTCACCACATCGCCCCCGCCGAGCACGTAGCGCCCGAATCCGTCCGGCTCCTGCCCGTAGCGCCGCTTGATCCACGCGTAATGTTCCTCCAGCGGCAACACCTTGCTTGGCCACATCGGCACCATGCCGAGCCCGGGTTGGAGCAGGTGCGCGTCCACGCCCGTGCCTGCGACTTCGTCCACGCTGGCCTCCAGCATTTCGGGCCGGAACGCCTCGCCCTTCTTGTGAAACGGGCTGGCGCAGCCCGTGATGTTCGTCGTGTCGTTGCTGTAAAGCAGGCGGAACGGCGCCTTGCCGCGCGGCCTTTCGCCGAAAACGGCCAGTGCGTTTCCGATCAGCGCCGCCGCACCCGTTGTGCGAAGGAATGCTCGGCGACTCGTTCTCATCGTTTTGTGTTTTTGCCACTCTGACCGACGTTCATTGCGCGGCCCGCTTCAACTCAGACGGGGGCGGCAGGAGGAAATGTTACAGCCGAAAGCGGCGCCCGCTACTGTGGAATGAGCGCGCCCACCAAAATCGGTGGGGTTTCTCACTTCCGTGGCGGTGTGATCCATTCCAGGATCTGTTTGTCCCCCAGCAGCCGTTCTCGCAACTTCGCTTGATCGACTTTCTGCACCGCAACCTTCCCGTCAATGGCTAGACACGCCGCCGTTGCCGCGCTCTGGCTGGTCACCATGAACACCGGTTCCATGCGGATGCTCGCAAATGCCGTGTGGCTCGCCGAGAGCGCGAACGTGACCAGGAGGTTTTCGCATTCGCTTTGCTTCGGCACGATCGCCCCGTAGCCAATTTTATAGGGGCCGAAGCCGCCGCGTCCGCCGGCGATCTTGCCCTCGCGGATCACCACGCCGTCCTTCACGATGCGCCGGATTTCATGCACGTCCGTGCCATAGGAACCAAGGCCGACGGAATTCGCCGCGATCTGCCGCCCGAACGTGTGATGCTCCGTCAAGACCAGGTCGCTGACCATGCGCCGCGCCTCGCGCACGTAAATCTGATGCGGCCAGCCGCCGTTGTCGGTGAACTCGTCGCGCGGCAGGCCGAAACGTTTCATGTCCTCGCGCACCTTCTGCGGCACGCGCCCGTCGGTCGCGAGGAAATGCAGCAAACCGCGATGATAATGCTCGTGCGCTTTGGCGATTTGCTCGCGCCGCGCGTAACCCGCCTCGGGCCATTCCCAACTGGCGCCCGGCAGGTTGCCGCCAAACGTCGCCGTGTTGAAATCGAACTTGCCGTTCGGCAACGGGTCGAACTTCGAGAACCACCGCAGGTCCATGTCATCGCCCACCGCCACGCACGCCGCGATGAAGCGCGCCACCAGTTCGTATTGCTTGGGATCGTAACCCGGCAGCGCGGCAATCGGGATGCGGTTCGCGTTCGTCGTCAGGCAAAGCCGGAAGCAATACGCCTGCACGCCCGGCGCAGGTTCGCCGGGGACACCTGGCTCGCCGGCCTGCACCAATGGCAACAGTCCGCTCCGGGGATTACCGGGCACCACATAAGGATCCAGCGGCAGGTCCCGGTCCCACACACCCTGCCCGCCCGGCACGCGGCCGTTGGGGCCGGGCTTCTTGTGGTTGGTGCGCGGCTGGTATTTGTCGCTGTAATGAATGCCGTTGTACGTTTCGCCGTATTTCGCGTTGCCCTCGCGCGCGACCGTGTAACTCACGCCCGCCTTCGCCATCAAATCGCCTTCATACGTCGTGTCGATGAACATCTGCGCGCGAAACACCGTGCCGTCTTCCGTGACGAACTCGGTAATGCGCGCGCCGTTCTTCTTCACCGACGCCAGCCGCGCGTTGAAATGCACCGCCACGCCGGCTTCGCGCGCCATCTCGTTGAACACGCGCTCGGCCACGTGCGGCTCGATGGAATACGCGCCGCCGGTCGCCGGTCCGCCGCCTTTGCTCGTGAAAGGCCGGTCCCATTGCAGCGTCTTGCCGTAACTGGCCACCAGCCGCGTGAAATACTCGCGCGCAATGCCGCCCACCGTGCGCGGGTCGCCGATGTCCACCGCGCTCAACCCGCCGGACGTCATCCCGCCCAGATGTTTGCCCGGCTCGGCGATGACCACGCGCTTGCCCATCCGCGCCGCCTGCACCGCCGCCGCCACCCCGCCCGACGTGCCGCCATAGACACACACATCGGCCGCCACCACCTCTGCTGCCCGAACCCCCGCGGCGGCCAGCATCGCGCACGCGAGCGATGCCACCAAAACCAGCGTGGATGCGCGTTTTCTCATGGCTTCGCTGTCACAGCGTAAATATTGGCGCCGCGCAAAAAGAACCGCAGGCTGATTCTTCGCCCGGCCAGCTTTCGGGCCGATGTTCCGTTCCAATTCAACGGCAGCGCGATGTCGTCGGCGCTTTTGATGAGGCACTTTTCCGCTTCAAAATCCGGAATGACATTTCCTTTTTCGTCCAGCACCGCGGCCATCACGTACGCCTGTTGTTGCGCAAACAGTCGCTCCGGCGAAGGCGACGCCGCGTTCAACAACAAGTCCGCCGCGGGCATCACGAACGGCGCCGTCGAGAATTCGGCGTTGGCCCGCGCCGTGACGAAGCTGATGCGGTCTTGTTTCAGGCCCAGCAACTGGTTGCCCCGCGGAAACAAGATCAGGCCGCCCGCGATCATCGGGCTCGTCTCCAGGCGCGCGACGGCGGGAAATGCGCCCAGCGCGTTGACGCCCCGGGCCGGCCTTTCCCACCGCAGTCCGTCGCGGCTGGTCCACCATTCATTGTCCAACTGCGGCGCGTGCTTGCGCGGCAACAGCGGGCTGGCGGCGTAATTCAACACCATCATGTAACAACGGTCGTGATACCAGAAGCCGTTCCCGCTGTAAAACTCCAGGTCCGGCGGATCGTCCGCATCGGGCAGGGTGAGGAACCCCGCCGGGATGGCCCCCTTGCGCCCATGCCGGTTCCAGACATCCGGCATCGAAACATCCGGCTCCCAATGCCGCCCGTCGGGGCTGCTGCGAATCATCAACACGCGCCGGTCGCGCAAGGAATTGTCGCCCAGGCTCGGCGTGACGCCGCCGTGGTCCTGGAGACGCTTGCGGTGCGGCTGCAGACTTTTGCTCACGCACACAAACCGGCGCAACGCCGGGCTCCAGAACAGGCTCATGGCGTCGCCGTCGTAAAACAACGGCTCGCCCGGATGTTCCTTCCATTGCCGGCCGTCGGCGCTGAAAAACGCCCGGTAACCCGCGCCGCCGCGGTCCATCTTCAAATTCAGCAGCAGATACTCCTTCGCCTCCGGATTGTGCGCCATCGCGAAATTGTCCGTCCACGCCGCCCGCTCCGGCTCGAAGACAGTCTCGGTGTTTTCGAACTTCACGCCGTCGCGCGTGGTGGCTCGGATGAGCTTCCACGCCACCACCCGGTCGTAAGGCTCGTTGCCGCGCTCGATTTCCGTGGAATTCCGTCCGAAAACATCCCAGGCCCCGTCCGGACGCGGGAAACACGCAATGACCGCGAAACCGGGGTTTTCCACCGTGCGAATCATCTGCACGGGCGTGACGCCAAAATCCAGTTTGCCCCACGGCTCAACCACATCGCGACCATCGGAAAAAAGCAGCTTCCAATTCCCCGGCGCGGCGGGCCCCGGCGTCGCCTTCTCCTGCGCGCGCGCCGGCGCCAACGACATCCAAAGCAAAATGACAACGGGAACGAAACGGGCCATCATGTTCATCGTGTGTTGAAACCTGGTTGATTGACGTGGTTACACACCGACGCGGCGCGCGGAAAATTATTCACGCTCCTTCGCATCTCGTTATCTCCTTGGCACCGGCACCGGGCGGTAGCCGCGCTTTTCGTCGCCCACCCAGATTTCATCGACCGTGGTGCGCCATGGTTCGAACCGGAAATTCTTTTCATCCACAAAATCGATGAGCGAAAGGTCCACATAACCGCCGCCCCGGATGGACGGAACCAGGCATTTATAACCAGCCGGCGGTTTGCCGTTGAGCACAACGTTGACGTTGGTCCAGTCGTAATCATTGCGATTGATGATGCTCAGATGCGTCATCGTCAACTGTGCGCCCGCGTTGAACCGCAGCGCCGGGTCGTCGTCCGTCCGGAACATCGTGATGTAAACCCACACCAACATCCCGATGACGATCGCCGCCGCGCAGTAAAAGCCGACGACGACGGCCCGCCGGTTGACGGCGATCTCGGGCGCGGGCTGCTCGGCTTGCGGTTCGTCCTTCCGGAACCCAATGACGCGGTTGAGGATAAGATTGACCGGCTTGCATTCCTGCATGCCCGGCTGCACGTAGAGCGTGTCCAGCGTGATCTTCTCCGCCAGCCACAATTGATGCAGTTCTTCCAACGTATGCGGCCCGGAGGTTTCTCCGTTGAGCAACAGATAATACTCGTTCCGCTTCACTGACATGCCGCGAATCTATTACAAGACCGCGCCCGTTTGAAGCGAGTGAATTGTCTGAAATCATGATTGCTTGCGCGGCGCCGGAT
>JBFMBT010000287.1:0-8670 GCA_040754875.1 Verrucomicrobiota bacterium
GGAAAATCACATGCCGATCAGGCCGTTCTTCCAGTCGTCCGTGGGAATGACCTTCCACTTGATGCTGTCCACCTTCCAGATGCCACCCTTCTTCACCACCACAAAGCGGTAGTGCTGAAATGGCGTGTTGAAATCGATGAATGTCTTGGTCGGGGAACCCAGTTCCATGTGGATCAGGTTTTGTTCCACCACGCTGCCATACGTGGGAGGCCGGCAATATGTCAGTTGCCCATCGACGTAAGCGCGCTTTTTGGGCGTGCAATGGTCCTGAATCAATCTGGCGTGGGCCTCTTTCATGGCCGGGTCATGTATCGACTCCTTGTCCCGCGCCATGAGGATTTCCCATTCGGTCCAGGCCCGGGCGAACCGGAGAACGGCATCTTTGGCTTCATCAAGCGGATTGGCGTCCATCATACCCGAAAATTAGCGGTTAGTTAGCAGGGAGTCGAGGGCGGTGTGGGTTGAGCGTTGAGGGGCGGTTCCGGGTTCAAAGTTCAAGGTTCAGCGTTGCGGAATCGGCGGTCTGCCTCCCCATGATTTTGTCACAGAAGTTGCTACCTTTTGCGGTTTGTGTGCTTTTTGTGGCTACCCATTCGCTTGCCCCCATTCGTTTGCTCGTCCCCATTTTTCTGTCCCTTATCGTTCTGTCAGCACTCCGAGGACGAGCGTTAAGACGGCCGCACGGTCTTGATGAGCGCCAGGCCTTTCAGCAAATCCAACGCGCGCACGAGGGCGGGGTCGCGCACTTGCGGTTTGGCGACTTCAGGTTCGGCGGGCGTTGCGGTGGTGGAGGCGGGGTCCGCGCTTTCGCCCAGGCTTTCCTTGTGACGCCGGACCAGTTCCGCTTCGTTCGTCAACCGGCGCGCGGCGGATGTGCTGCTTTCCGAGGCGACGCTGGCGGTGGCGTCCGGACTGGCGGCGGCGTTCGTTTCATGCGGGAAAATCTTGTAGGCATCCGCCAGGTACGCGCGTTCCTCGGTCTGGCTGACCTGCACCTTGATGTCCGGCTCGACGCCCTTGTGCATGAGGGTCAGTTCCGCGCCCAGGCGCACGGAGCCGGTGGCGATGCGCAGTTTCTGGCCGTTGGACAACGGGTATTCGCGATACGACACGGCCTGTCCCGCCGACGGCTGGCCGATGACGAGGCCCACCTTGTTGTGCCGCAACACGGCCGCGATGGCTTCGGCCGCGCCGCGCGTCTGGCTGTTGACAAGGATGGCGACGGGGTGGGGGAACGGCTTCTCCTTGGCCGTCGAGCGCATCATCACGCCGGCCAGTTGGAACAATGGTTTGTTCGCGCTGAAAAAGTAATCCGCAATGGTGGCCGCCGCCGTGTAATCCTGTCCGCGCGCGAAGCGCAAATCGAGCACCAGGCCCTTGAGCTGGTTGGTGGATTGCAACTGGTCCACGACCTTCGCGAATTCTTCCGCCACGCCCGTCTCGACGCGCGACAGGCGCACGTAACCGAACGCGTCGTCATACAGCCTGGCCGCGGCCACGGATGGTTCCGTGGGGACGGCTTCGTGGGATTCGGCCTGCACGAGGGTGACTTTGCCATCGAGTTGCGTGAGGAGGCCATCGAGCGCCAGGCGGTCCACTTCCGTCGTGCTCAGGCTGGCGATGTTCGACCGAACCAGGCTGTAAACCTCCTGAAAATCCGGCGCCACCGTCACCGCCGGCGCCACTGCCACCGGCTCCGCCGCGCGCAACGCCGGGGAAAAGAATGCGCCTGCGACACAGATCAGCAGTTGTAGCGCAGGTTTCAAACCTGCCGTATCGCAGGTTTCCAACCTGCCATCGCGTCGCCGCCGCAACCCGCGTGTGATCCCACCAACCCTCCGGTACGAGCCGCAGATCCCTGCGCTGCGCAGTATTCGTGTCAGCCGTTTCATAACGAACCGGCCCTCCGGCAGGGTGATTGGGCAATGTTGCTTACCACAGGATTAACTTCACCGAAGTGCTTTGGCGGCAATATCGCTCCGAAACTGCGCGCCGTCGAACTTAATTTTCTCGACCGCTGCATAAGCCTTGCTCCTGGCGGCCGCCAGGCTTTCTGCCCACGCCGTCACGCCCAGCACGCGCCCGCCGCTGGTCACCACCTGACCCGCCTGCCGCGCCGTGCCCGCATGAAACACCTTCGTGTCCGCCAGCCGCGCCGCGTCGTCCAGGCCCGCAATCGCCTTGCCCTTGGCGTAGCTGCCCGGATATCCGCCCGACGCCATCACCACGCATACGGCGGCGCCGGGTTTCCATTTCAATTCGTGCGCGCCCAACGTGCCGTCCACGCTGGCATCGAGCAATTCCACCAGGTCGTTCTCCAGCCGCGTCAGATAAATCTGCGTCTCCGGGTCGCCAAAGCGCGCGTTGAACTCGAGCACCTTCGCGCCTTGCTTGGTCAACATCACACCCGGATAGAGGATGCCGCGAAAATCGATGCCCTCCGCCGCGCAACCTTTCACCCACGGCTCGAGAATGCTGCGGCCCACCTGTTCGAGTTGCGCGTCGGTCAAAAACGGCGTGGGCGAATACGTGCCCATGCCGCCCGTGTTTAATCCCTGGTCGCCATCCAGCGCGCGCTTGTGGTCCTGCGAGGTCGGGAACAATTTCGCCGTTTTGCCGTCGCACAACGCGTGCAGCGAAATCTCCATGCCTTCGAGCAATTCCTGAATCACCACGTTCGCGCCCGCCGCGCCAAACGCCTTGTCCACCATGATCTGGTCGATGGCCTGCTCCGCCTCGCCGACGCTGGCGCACAGCAACACGCCCTTGCCCAGGGCCAGGCCGTCGGCCTTCACCGCGCAGCATCCGTCGAGGCTGGCGGCGAAGCGCTTGGCGCCCGCGGCGTCACCGAACGTTCCCGCGCGCGCCGTGGGAATGCCGTGGCGCTCCATGAATTGCTGCGAAAAAACTTTGGACGACTCGAATTGCGCGGCCTTCTGGTTGGGTCCCCAGATGCGCAGGCCGTGGCGTTGAAACAAATCGACCACGCCCAGCGCCAGCGGATTGTCCGGACCGACGACGGTGAGGTCGGGTTTCTTCTCCTGCGCGAAGGCCAGCAGCTTCGGCAACTCCTCCGCGCCGACCGCCACGCATTCGACGGACGCGCCGTTGGCCGCCAGCCGCTCCTCCGCAATGCCGGCGTTGCCCGGCGCGCACCACATCTGCGTGGCATGCGGCGATTGCGCGAGCTTCCACACCAGCGCGTGTTCGCGTCCGCCCGACCCAATCACGAGAATCTTCATGTGCCGCGCATTCAAAAGCAAAACCGCCCCGCGGCAAAATCATTTTTCAGGGACGCCGACAGAAAAATGAAAGGAAGATTTAACCACGAATGCACACGAAGGGGGGAAAGACAAAATGATTTCACGGGCAAAATCAAGGGACTCAAAGAAAATGGGGAGGCGAGCAAACGAATGTGGGCAGGCGAATGGGAGACGCGAATTTCGCCAATTGACGCGAATTCTGTTTCACGCATACGGGTCGCCGGACTCTGCCGCAAGTCCCGCCGGGACGCCCGAGAATAGCCCAGCGATTGATCGCTGGGTCCGCGGCCCTCGCAAGCCACAAAAGCCACAAGCCCCGCAGGGGGCGACAGACCATGGCAACCACGGATGGATTCGGATGCCGGAGTGTTTCACCAATTCGTGCCCATTCATGAAATTCGTGTCTGTTCCCTCTGCATGATTTTGCCCGAACTGATTTTGCATGCCCTTCATTCGGCTGCCCACATTCGATTGAGTCACGTCCCATTTTTCTGTCCCTCATCTTTCTGTCGGCTCAATCCAACTCGTAATCGCCTCAACACCGCGTGCCACTTGCGGCGCCACAATCGGCGCCAACGACGAAATCGCATACGCCTGCGATTGGCCCGCTGCTCCCGGTGGAAGACAGCCGGATCGTAAAGCTCGGCAATCTGATTGTCCGGAGTCAATGCCTGGGCAGCAGGCTTCCCCAATATCCCTCCCAAGCTCTTGCCCGCGTCGAATGACTGGCGGTCCAGCGCCTTGGAGAACTCGGAAATTCCTTCACGCAACCCGCGGCCAAGCTGGGAAAGACGGCTGGCCCCGAGGATCACCAGTATCACAGCGAGAAGCGCGAGGGCCTCCCATCCGCCAACGAAGGCGAGCATCCAGGGATCTTCGTGCGCCGTGAGCATGGTCGGATAAATTTGTTCTGGTTTGCGACAATACAAAACTAAAACATCCCTCGCCCGGACTCAAGCGGCATCGATTGAAGCGGCGTGAATGCCTCGCGCCTTGCGCCGGACGAATTCGACCTCACGGACTTGTCACATCGAAGGGCCATCAACCCGCGCGCCCGATAAGGCGCTCATCAGCGAAGCATGCCGCCTCCCTTCGTGCAAAAACTGCAAACTGTGCAAACTATTGTTTGCAGTATTTGCACCAAACTGCCGCTTCCGCCCGCTTCCGCCCGATATCGGCACTTATCCTCCGCACACCGGACAATCCTTTCGCCGGGCCGTCTTCAGCCGGCGGAACTGCATCGTGGCCAGGTCCATCACCAGCAGCACGCCCGCCAGCGGTTCGCCCAGTCCGGTGACCAGCTTGATCACCTCGACGGCCCCGATGCATCCCGCCGTGCCCGACACGGCGCCGATGACCGGGAACTCGCGTTTCCAATGCGGCGGCTTCTCCGGCACGATGCATTCCAGACACGGCGTGCGTCCCGGCAGGATCGTCGTCACCTGCGCCTCCAGCGAATACATCGCGCATTCGACCATCGGCTTGCCCTGCGCCACCGCCGCGCGATTCAACGCGAAGCGCTCTTCGAACAGCGGCGCGGCGTCCACCACGACATCGGCCTGTGCGACGAGCTTCGCGGCGTTGGCGTCGGAGACATTTTCATTCACCGCCACGATGTCCAGCCGCGGATTCAACTCGCGCAGGCGCCGCACGATGGTTTCCATGCGCGGCTTGCCGATGCGCCCGTGCGATTGCAACAACTGGCGGTTGAGGTCGCTCGCCTTGAGATTGCCCGCATGCGCGAGCACCAGCCGCCCCACGCCCGCGGCGGCGAGTTGATACGCCACCACGCCGCCCAGCCCGCCCACGCGCGAGATGAGCACCGACGCGCCCTTGAGCTTGCGCTGGCCTTTCTCGCCGAAGCCGGGCACCCACATCTGCCATTCGTAAACGGCGCGTTCTTCGTCGGTGAGTTGGGGAAGCTTCGCGGGCATGCGGATAAGTAACGAAGTCAGGGCGACTTGGAAAGCGCGGACTCGGTGACGCGGCCGTGGTCGAGGCGGAAGAGGACGTCGGCCACCTGCGCGGCTTCGCGTGTGCTGTGGGTGATGTGCAGCGCCGTCAAACCGTGTTCTTTTTGGATGCGCTTGAGCAGCGCGGCCATGTCGTCGCGCAATTCTTCATCCAGCGCGGACAACGGTTCATCGAGCAGCAACACGCTGGGTTTGGCCGCGAGCGCGCGCCCGAGCGCGACGCGCTGGCGTTCGCCGCCGGAGAGATTTTGCGGCAGGCGGTCGAGCAGGTGCGCCACGCCGAGTTGCTGCGCCAGTTCCTGCACGCGCTTTTCGATTTCATCCGCGGGGCGATGGCGGATGCGCAACGCGAAGCCGATCTGTTCGCGCACGGTCATGGTGGGAAACATCGCGCCGTCCTGCGGCACGTAACCAATGCCGCGCTCGCCCGGCGCGTGTTGGGTCACGTCCTGGCCGTCAATCCATACCTTGCCCTCCGCCGGATCGCGCAGCCCGCACATGATTTCCAGCAAGGACGTCTTGCCACAGCCCGTGCGCCCCATGAGCACGGCGTAACTGCGCGCGGGCACGCTGAACGTCACGCCTTCGAGGCGAAACGTTCCCGCGTGCCATGAGATGTTTTCCAGGCGAATCATGGGGAAATGACGAATGACGAATGACGAATGACGAATGAAGCACAAAACTCGAAGCTCGAAGGAACGGCGCGACGCGTTGGCATTTCTTTCGTCATTTGGCCTTCGTCATTCGTCATTCTAAACCTTCTCTCCCATCATCCTCACGGCGACCAGCACGCATGTGGCGAAGACCACCATGAGGAGGCTCACCGCGACGGCGGCTTCGAGATTGCCGACGCTCAGTTCCAACCACACCGTTGTAGGCAACACCTCCGTCTTCATGCGCGTGGCGCCGGCGAACACCAGAATGGGCCCGAATTCCCCCAGGCTGCGCGCCCACGCCACACTGGCCGAGGCGAACATCCCACGCCGCGCCGCCGGCAGCGTCACCAGCCACACGGCTTTCGCGCGCGAACAGCCGAGCGTCATCGCCACATCTTCCGGGCGCGACGACAGATGATCGAAAGTCCCGCGCATCGTGCGCACGGCAAACGCCGCGCCGATGACGAATTGCGCGAGGATCACGCCATAGACGGTGTAAGTGAAGGGAATCGCCTGCTCGACGAACTTGCCGAATCCGGTTTGAAACAAAATTAGCAAACACAACCCCATGACCATTGGCGGCAGCACGATGGGAATATCAAGCAAGGCCTCCACAACTGTTTTCCCCGGAAACCGCCCGCGCGCCAGCAGATAGCCCACCGGCACGGCCAGCAGGAGCGACAACAGCGCCGTCACCGTGCACGTGACAATGCTCAAGCCAATGGAGAACCGGATTTCGCGCGACGTCAGCGACTTGAGCAAGTGGTCCGGCGTGCTGTAACTGGCGGTCGCCGCGAGCATCGCGAGGATGAACAGCAGATACGCGCCCGCGATGACCGCGAGGCCGACCCAGAATGGAGATGGACGACGAGTGTTCAATGACCAGTGACAGTTGCCCGCAGTGTTCGAAGCATCCGGGCGGGAGATTGGCAGAATTCCTTTTGTAGCGCCAGCAGGAGAAGAAAAGCGCTATCGCTGGAACGGGCGAAAGGCTTCTGCGGAGATTTGCTTCGCTGATTCTCGACGGGACTTAACCTCCCGCTGGATCTCCTTGAAATATGCATCAAGCTCTTCCTCGTTCCGCACGGACGTAAACCGTTCAGGATGCTCCACATATTCCCGCCGACGGCGGAGTAACTCAGTTTTCTGCACTTCTGTCACACTCACTTCTCCTTCAACCACTCGGGCACTTCGATTTTGTCGCTTTGGATGGCGGGTTCGTCGCCGCGCCATTGGAAGCCGGATTGCTCGAACTGGCTGCGATTGGCTTTGAGGAAATCCAGCAGGCGGGTGGCGAGCAGGCGGTTGGGCGAGCGGGAACGCACGGCGAACGGTTGCACGGCCTTGGCGCCGGCGTGCTGGATGGGGAAGAAATCCAGGTGCTCGGCGGAAGGCATGGCGTTGACGCGATAAACGACCGCGGCATCGAGGCCGCCGGCGCGCATCTGGTTGACGAGGAAATCCGCCGTGGGCGTTTCCACGACGACGTTCTTGCGCACGGAATCGTGCAGTCCCGTGGATTTTAGCATGCCGCGCGTCATGTAGCCGAGCGTGGATTGCTCGGCGTTGCACAGGCCGACCTTGAGATTCGGTTGCGCGAGGTCGGCCATGGTGCGCACGTTGCGCGGGTTGCCTTTCTTCACGACGATGCCGATTTCAGTTTCCGTGAGCATGACGGCTTCAGGGAAAAACGCCGCCACGGGCGGAACAAAGCACAAATCGCACGCGTAATAGGCATCGGGAAATTTTGGATTCGCCGCGTTGGTCATGCTTTTCATGGACGCGCAGAGCACGCCGCAACCATTGAACACCGTGGTGATGCTGATGCCTTCGCGGTCGGCAAATTGCGTGAGCAACCTTTCCACGGCCGGACGGTTCACGCCGCCGCTGAAGAGGATCATTTCCGGTTTGTCCGCCCATTTGTCGCCGCCGGCGGGAACGAAGCCGTTCTTCTCGAATATCGCTCCGCCTTTTTCCGGCGCACACAGGTAACGCGCGAAATGCAGTGCCGCGGCTGGTTGCTGGCAGGCCGTGAGAATCGTGGCTGATACATTTTCGGCGTGCTCGGTGAACTCCGGGACGGATACCGCTGCGAGACCGTTGAACTGTGTCACGGTTGAATCCCAGACCACGGCCGCATCCACGGCGCCAAGCGAAAGGTCGCTGGCGATTTCGGTGACCGTGGGTTTCATCACGGCGGCGTGGGCGGCCAGTTTTTCCCATTGGTCGCCGGATGCTTTGCGCGCAATCTTGCCAACGCTCGCCGCTTCGGGATTGGCCAGGGCGACCTTCACGTCTTCGCGCAGCAAATCCGCGAGGGTGTGAATGGACTTTGGATTGCCTGATTTGACGGCGATGACCGGCGTCTGGCGCGCCAGTGGCAGGACTTCGCGCACGGCCTCGAATTTGCGCGCGTCCGCCACCGAGCCATCGTCCGCCGCGATGAACACATCACCCATTTTTGCCACGCGAATCTGGCTGAGCAACGTGCCGGTGCCACCGAATTGAATCTGCACTTCCACGCCGAATTCCTTCTGGTATTCGGCGGCAGTGGCTTCCACGGGCTTCTTCAGTCCCGCGGCGCAATACACGGTCAGCACGCGCTTCTGCGGCCCGTGTGCCGTGGCGGGCGAAGTGGTGCTGCCGCGATGGAACAATGCCACGGCGAGCAACGCGGCCCCGAGCACGGCGAGAATGGCGGCCAGCGCTCTCATGTCATGAACTCTTCCGGACCGCGGCTGTGGCAACGCCCAGCCGCAGCGTGCGGCCAACAACAAA
>JBFMBT010000288.1:0-338 GCA_040754875.1 Verrucomicrobiota bacterium
GTGCTCGCGTGGGAACAACGCCGCAATAATGAACAGCGTCGGATTGAATGGAAGTTCACCCGGCAGGATGCTGATCAAAAATTATCGCGCCACTACTTGTAATTTAATTAAATTGTCACAATACTAGAGCCGAACTCCATGCCCAGTCGCTATAAGCGGAAACCCAGAGCGTTTGATCGTGATTGCGCGAAAATTCAGATGCGTGGGATAGGGAAGCCGCGCGATTGCTGGAGAAGCAACAAGTGGTTCGCGGGCCGCAACAAAATCCTTCACCCGGTGATTGACGGATGGGGAAATGTCGCCCGGAGGCTCGCATTTCGGTTGAAATCATGTCTGGC
>JBFMBT010000288.1:438-8630 GCA_040754875.1 Verrucomicrobiota bacterium
GCTGGTAATTGTCATGGACGAATTGCCCGAACAGCATCGCAAGGTTTGGGACAAGGAAGTGGCACGCCTGATTGAATTGCAACGACAACGCCAACAAACACCACCCCGAGTTTCCCAATGATGCGATGAAAGGTTTGTTTGGATTTTGACGTCGCTTGACATAAGATAGACTTCCACCATTAGATGGCATCCATGAGGATGGAAGCGGCTCGTTTCCACGCCCGACAGCAGAAGGAGTTTGCTAAACTGCCCTCAAACAACGCATGAACTGAAGCCTCGAAGAAGCCCGCGCCGAATTCATTGACGCGCTGGGCGGGGATGACAAATTCCGGCCCGCGCTCGTTCACGCGAATGAGCTGCTCGCCGCCGCCAATCAAGCCACCCTGGGCAAAGCCGCCAATCGCCGCCATGGCCGCGATCAAGGCCGCCACGCCCACGGCTGCCGCCACGCCCCAACTGGAGATGGAATCCATCAACGCATTGGGCGCCTTGGCCCCGGCTTCAGAGATGGCGCGGGTCTTCTTCTTGGTGGACAGCAGTTCCTGCACGTTATCGAGAATCAACTCCTGAATGATCCATTGGGTGAAAATCTGGATGAGGTTGGAAATGATCTGGCGGCCGATTTTGGCGAAGGTCTGGCCCCACGTGGCCGTGCCTTCAATCGCGCCCATGATGGAATCGGACACGCCTTGGACGGCGCTTTTTATTCCGTTGTTAAGCACATCGGAAACGCTTGTGCCCAGGCCCTTCCACTTGTTGTCCAACTCCTCCACCTGCTGGATCATGGCGGGAATTTGCGAATGAGCGTCCTGCGCCCCGGTGGACGCGGAACCCGCAGCCACGCCGGGGGACGCCAGGTTGCCGCCGGCAACGGATGGAGCGGAATCCGCCGACCCGGATTGAGGCGCGGAAGGAGGAGGCGCGGCCGGAGCGACCAACGCCTGCTTCGCCTTGAGGATTTGTTCGTCGAGCCCTTCCAACGCGGGGTAAGTGGATTTGATGGCTTCGAGCGCCTTGAGGATTTCCGCCAGTTTTTGCCGCTGCTTTTCCGCAGCAGCTTCGCCCTTTTGATGCGCCGACGTGCGGATACGGCCCTCCTCGTCGGTCAACTCATTCAGTTGTTCGGCCAGTTTCTCCGCCTTGTCGAGGGCTTCCTGCTGGCGTTGATTGGCTTCCTGTCGCGCCTTCTCTTCCTGTTCTTTCTTGCGCGATTGATGGTCGCGTTCGATTTCGAACTCCGTGGTCTTGAGTCGTTCAAGGATTACCTGGGTTTCGCCTGCAATGCGGGCCTTTTCTTGAGCGGAATCGTCGGCTTGGGCGCGGTTGAGCCGTTGAATTTCAATGTTGGCCTGCTGCCGGACATTGAGCAGCCGCTCCTTTGTGTACTGTTCCAGGTCAATCTTCTGTTCCGCGTAATCTTGGTCGAGCTGAAGCTGCTCGCGGTGCAACTGTTCCGAGCGCGCATTGTCTTCGGCTGCGGCGTTGATTTTGTCAACGGCCTGTTGCACAAGCACGTCCGCCGCGGCTTTCTGTTGTTGCTTGATAAGTTCGCCATTTTGCTGGGTCAATTTGCCGCTGGCGATGCGGAGGGCGCGATCGGTTTCCTCCGCCCCCAGTTTGGATTTTGCTTCGATGAAGTTGCGCAGGCGACGGGCATCGTCGGATGAAAGAGTTCCGGCCTTTTCCTTTGCCTCGATATCGGCAAGGACGTTGCTCTTATAATTGTCGAGACTGGAAACGAAGTTTTTATTGCTCACGACACTTTGGTTGTGAGCCTTAAGCCACGCATAACCCTCTTTTATGGCTTCGATGGATTGATTCACTCCCTCGAAAGCCGCGGTGAGAACCAAGGCGGGATGATTCTTCGCCAGCGATGACCCTGCGGATGTGAGGCTTTTCCATCCTCCTTTGATTGCCTTGCCCATTTTGTCGGCGCTGAACTCCAGTTCACTGAGAGTCTTGGGCAGATTCTTCAATTCCTTGAGACCATCTTTTAGGCCATCCTTGATATCCTTGCCGACTTCCTTCCACTTGTGCTTGGTCGTGAGAAAGGTCTTTTTGAAATGCTTATCCAGTTCCTCGACCTCTTTATAAATCTCGCGGAGGTCTTTGACACTTTCAGCGGCATCCTTGAATCCGCTGCTAAATCCTTTCAAGCCGCCTTCGGCCTCTTTCATCTCAGCCGTAATGCTTTCTATGGACTTGATGAATGAGGCGAGATCTTGCTGCGCGGGGTTCTTCGAAAGCTTGATTTCAACTTCAATCGTGCTTGACATATCTTGATAAGGTTAAGAATTCTGCCCTTTATGAGGTTGTTCGCTTTGTTGGTGTTCGCTTACTGGATCTTCACGTCAGTGACCTTGCGCTGGCAGCATGACCTGTGGGTTGGAGCTGCATTGCATTGGTTGTTTTTCGCCGTCGTTGCGTTGTTGCTGTATCTTCCCCCTCCAAAACCCGTCGCAGAAAAGTTGAAGGTTCCCAACGACAAAGGCGTGGTATCGCCGGAAGGAGAAGCATTCTTTGACGAGCAAAGGCGAATGATCATCTTTCCACGAGTAACGGAGGATACGGAGAGATCGCCAGGTTGCTTCACTGCAATCGCATGCGCCATCGTGGCGCTAGTCAGTATCAGAATGACGGTCGCAGAAGACATGGAGGTGTGGGGACACAAATTGCCGCTATCCCTAGTGGGATTCACCCTTCCCATTTGGGTATGGGGGATCGCTTGGGCGCTGTTGATACAAAGCAGCTTTCGCAATTGGCTGGCGAGCACCATCACTTGCGCAGCGGTGTTTTGCATTTTGGCGGCCGCAATCTTCGCGTACAACACCCGGGACAGGGGAGTCGTCGATGCCCTCGCCGTAATGATTGTTGGATACGCAGTCGCACGAGTCGCCGTCACTCGGTATCGCCGGCCTCCGCCACCACCGGATCCTGTCATTGTCCTTGATGAACTTGATGGTGAGGAAAAGGAGAAATGGGAAAAGGAAGCCGCGCGATTGCTGGAGAAGCAACAAGTGGTTCGCGGGCCGCAACAAAATCCTTCACCCGGTGATTGACGGATGGGGAAATGTCGCCCGGAGGCTCGCATTTCGGTTGAAATCATGTCTGGCATGGGGCAGAAAGTCTAAATGGTGGTCGCGCTAATCGAACTTGTGCTTTGGGTGGGCTTGGGGATCCTGGCAATCCAGTGGTTTTTGAAGGATGCCTCCGGTTCGGATTTTTGGATTCGTTGTGCGATCCTTGCCGGCATCGTCTTGTATAAACTGCGGCCGGCATCCCCATCCCGTGAGCCTGTGGCCACGAATCTTTCCGCCCCGGCGATTCCTTCGCCTCCGCCGGGCACGCCGCCGGGTGAGTCATACTTCGACGAGCAAAGGCGTGCGATTGTCCTGCCGGGCGCCGACATCAGCACACCCAACAGCCTTGCGCAGGCAGGCAATGTGTTCTTTGGATTCGTGCTCACATTATTTGGCCTGTTTACGGGCTTCATTGCGGAGAGCAAATCGTGGAAGACTGGTGGTTTCGCCGCTGTGGCGGTAGGGCTGATATGCCTCTCAAATACCCTGGGCAAACGTGTCGATAAAATTATCGAACTCGACAGCTTGAGCGATGACGATCGGAAGAAATGGGACGAGGAAGCAAAACGATTGCTGGAAAAGCAACGCCAACGAGACGGTCTCTCCGCGAAGGCAACAACGGCTGGACAGGCGGCGCCGCCACCGCTCGAACCAAACCCTCCCCTGGGAATTCCTCCACCGCCCGCAGGAACTCCTGCGGGAGAACCATATTTCGATGAAGAGCGGAGAATATTGGTTGCACCTTCCGGAACCAAGGCCGGGAGCAGCGAATTGTCACGTTCAGGGACAGTGCTTTTAGGATTGGCGTTTCTGGCGACTGGTGCAGGGGTTGGGTTGATGGCCGATAGCGGACTTTGGAAAGCAGGCGGAGCGCTCTGCGCCATCATCGGATTCGGCCTCTTGAGCGGCCCCCCGCCCTCAACGCGAGGACCGCTGGTAATTGTCATGGACGAATTGCCCGAACAGCATCGCAAGGTTTGGGACAAGGAAGTGGCACGCCTGATTGAATTGCAACGACAACGCCAACAAACACCACCCCGAGTTTCCCAATGATGCGATAAAAGAGAAAAGTCATAAGGTTTGTCCTCGCGCTTGCTGGAGAAACAGCAAACCGTTCCCGAACCACAGTAGGACATCATTTCAATAGTGATGCTGCTTGACATATAGCGTCGTTTTTTTACGAATTGCTCATGCTAGCGGGGTTGTTCGTACTATGTGGCTGGGGGTTGCTTGTTTACTCGTCCTTGAGGAATCTCCAAGGGCCGCACTTCTGGATTGGGCTGACGCTCCATGCCGTTGCTTTTATCATGGTTGCAGGACACGCCGTGCGCTCGGGCAATTCCGCGGAGGGTGTGGAAACTCCAGCCAACAAAACGCAATTGACGATCCCGGCGCCGCCACCCGGAGTCGCAACTGGCGAACCGTATTTTGATGAATCCAAGCGGTTGTTGGTCTTGCCGGGCCAGTCCCGCAGTGGAGATACTCTCGCGAGCGCCGGTAATACGTTCTTTGGCCTCCTTCTTTTGTTCTTTGGCGTTTGCACGGGATTCATTTCTGAAACCGCCATCTGGAAAGCGGGGGGCTTTGGAGGAGCCGCTATGGGATTGTTGATGCTGTCACGGACAGTAACCCGTCGGGGAGTGCCTGCCGTGGTTGCCCTCGATGAACTGCCTGAGAACCAGCGGAAGGTTTGGGAACAAGAAGCGGCGCGGCTTTTGGCGAAACAGCGCGCGGCGCAATCATCTCCCAAGATCACATCGTAAATTATGGATACACCAACTCCCTCACTGGCGACGCTGCCTCCACCTCCACCACCGCCGGGCACGCCTCCGGGCGAAGCATACTTCGATGAGGAACGTCGCATCCTGGTTTTTCCCGGCAAGCCGAAGTCCGCCCGCAACGCCATCAACCACGCGGGAAGCATTTTCTTCGGGCTTGTTCTGGTGATCATCGGAATCTCGGCCACTTTTGGCGCGGAGAGTTGGACGGGGAAATCCGTGGGCATTGTGGCCGGTTTCATCGGTTTGATGATGCTTGTCACCGGATCGAATGATCCCGGCAAGACGGAGGTAATTGTCCTGGACGAACTGCCGGAGAAGCATCGCAAGGTCTGGGAAGAAGAAGCCGAACGATTGCGCACGCTCCAGAGGCAGCGCCAGGGGGCGCCACCGCCGTTGCCACCGAAGGAATGAAACTCTTCGCCTTGCTCATCCTCATCTATTGGAGCTATGCCTCGGTGCGCGAGCGATGGGAGGATGACATCTGGAGCGGCGTCGGGATTCATGGGTTGATTCTCCTGGCGATGGGGTTCCTGTTGTATTATCCGGCAAAGAAGCCGGTGGAGGAAAAGGCGGCCAAGGCAAAGCCACGCGAGCCCGCCGGTGACAAGCCACCCGCGGAAGCCGAGCCGTTCTTCGACGAGAAGAACCGGATGATCATCTTCCCGAAGGAGAAAGAGGAAGAATCGACCACCGGATGCGGGATGGTCGGGTTCAGCATATTGGCATCCATCATCGGCTTGGGATTAACCTTTACGGAGGAGTGGATGGGCCTTGGCGCCATAATGTTGTTCGGCGGGTTCATCGGCGCCGTGGGGTTTTCCTTCACCGCCGGCTCGTTCCGCACGACGACAGCCATGAACTTCCATTGCCTGGGGATTCTCGCCCTGCTGGTGGGCGGACTTTTCTTCCTGAGCGAGTTGGTGAGCCGGGGTGCGCTCGTGCTGGATGCGCTGGCCATCGCCATCATGGGCATCGTCGTGGTGTGCTTTACATTCGAACGATACAGCGCGCCGCCGGACCCGCCTGACCCGGTCATCGCCCTCGATGAATTGGAAGGCGAAGAGAAGAAAAAATGGGAGAAGGAAGCCGCGCGCTTGCTGGAGAAGCAACGGAAGCAGAATCCCACGCCGCCCGAGGAGCCGCCGGAGTTGCCGAGTTGATCGGCACGCCGCTTTGGTGTTCGGATTTCTTTCGTCATTTGGCATTCGTCCTTCGACATTTGCCCGTCACCTTCCCATGCGTTCCGCGTCATAACATTTCCCAAGTCGTTCATTGGCCAGTTGGGTGAAGAGGTTGAGCTGGCGGATGGTGTAGTCCCACACGCGCGCGCCGTGGCCCTGCCAGAGCAGGAAATCCACGGCCGCCGCCAGGTTCAGCTCGGCTTCCCCTGCCCGAAGAGCGCCTTGACGCGGTCCCCGAGCCGGCGGGCCTTTTTTAACAGGTCCTCCGTGAGGTTGAGTTCCAGCGCCGCGTCCAGCACGTCCAGCGATTCGCCAAACGAGACGCCGCGCAGCCACGCTTCGTCGCGCCCGGTGGATTTGAGCAGGAGATACCGCGCGAGTTCCTCCACGCCGGAGACGAGTTCCACCAGGCGGTCGAGCGAGAGCGTGATGTTGCCCTGGTCGTTGACGAGTTTGCCGGCGTGGGCGGACAGGAGCTTGAAGAATTGCAGGGCGTCGAGCGCGCGCAATTCGCGCACTTCCACGGCTTCGCCCTGGACGTTGACGGTGCGGACGGGATTGAGGATGGGAGTCATGTCAGTGTTCAGTGTTCAGTTTTCAGTGGAGAGAAGTTGCAACCACGGATGGACACGGATGAACACGGATTTTTGGTGAACGAAACGGCGGATGATTCTTCGGCCGGTTCAGCCTTCGTTGTTCAACAACGAGGAATCGAGTTGTTTGGTTATCCGTGTCCATCTGTGTCCATCCGTGGTTAAGGTTATTCGCCCGGTTTATTCGGTATCGACGCGCTTGTCGTAGGTGATGGGGCCGGTGGCCAGGAGTTCGACCGTGAACTGGCTGGCTTTCTTGCCGTCGTTGTCGCCGTAGTCCTTGGCCATGATCTGGCCGGAGAAACTGACGCGGCCGCGCGGCAGGTCGCTGTGCTGGTCATACTCGTCCAGGAGCGCGTCGCCCTTGACGATGAGTTCCTCGTTGCTGGTGAAGCGCTGGATCGTGGCCGCCCCGGCGTCGTAATCGACATCGACGGTCGAAGCATCCGCAATCGTGCCGGTGCGCAGAATCGTGATCAGGCCGGCCTCGGCATCGAGCGTGTAATCAACGTTGAGCGTCTTGGCCACGGTGGCGACTTCCACCACGACGTTGCTCACATTGCGTTTGGCCAGCTTGATGACGTTGCCCTTGGCGACGCCGGTGAACGATTCGCTCTGGCTCGCGGCGGACGCCTGGTCCGCGCTGGCGACGGTGGCCAGCAGTTGCAGGCGGAGCGAGTCATCGAGCTGTTCATCGAGCGACACCGACCAGCGATGCTCGATGTCGATGGGCCGTTCGTGGATGGTTTCCACGTAGCCTTTGCGGGCCTGTTTGATTTTGACGGTTTCCTTGCTGGACTCCTGCTTGTGCATGACCACGTTGCCGAAGTCCATGAAGGTGTTCGCCCCGGCGCGCTTGAAGAGCAGGCGGCCGGTGACGAGTTTGCGGGTGAGATAAGAACCAGTGTTGAGGGCCATGTGATGGTTGAGGGATGAGGGTTAAGGGTTGAGAGAATTTTGGATTTGCGGTTTACGATTTACGACTTGGTTGCGGGTGATAGGACAGGTTTCGGTTCGGTGATGTCGGGTTGTTTGCGGGTGGATTTGGCCCAGCCGCGTTTGATCCAGGCCTTTTCGGTCTGGTCATCGAGGTCGAGCGTCGTGCCGGCCAGCAACAGCCGGCCATTCACCGTGTGGTCTTTGATGAGTTCGATTTTCATGGTTGGTTACGGATGAGTTGTGGGGTGAATTGTTGCTTGCTTCCCTCTCCCCTCAACGGAGAGGGACCGAGGGTGAGGGGTGGTGCCACCCAAACGCGTTGCGAGCATCGACAGTCTCGTAGCAGCCGAGGTAACGAGGCTCTGATTGGCGGACTATAGAAACCGGAATATGCAACAAAGCCGTCGTCCAACCACCCCGAGTTGATTCGCTCCTCCCTCTCCCCAAGGGAGAGGGCCGGGGTGAGGGGGAAGGACGCGTGACAATCCCTCGTAGCAGCCGAGGTAACGAGGCTCTGACTTGCGAAATGCGCACAGCCAAAAACCGTTGAAACGGTTTGAATCTCTCCGCCAGCCGCCAACACCCCGCTAAAGCGGTGTGTTAATGACACCCCGGCGG
>JBFMBT010000289.1:0-8596 GCA_040754875.1 Verrucomicrobiota bacterium
GTGGGTTTCGTTGCGTGCGGCAAACCCGAACAATTCGAAAGCTTGTCCAACGCGCCGGTCATGAATTTCGCCGTGCTTATTTACCCCGTCGCGGAACCCACCCCCGGCCCCTCCGGAGGCGGGGCGCAACGTTGGGCGCGCCGAGGCGTGTGGATATCCCAGTTCCCCTCCTGGGAGGGGCAAGGGGTGGGTTTCGTTGCGTGTGGCAAACCCGAACAATTTGAAGTCATCAGCAACAGCGTTATCCTTTAACAGATGGCCACGAAGAAAACCAAATCCCTCTCCAAAACCAGAACCGCCGGTTACGACGCCTTGATCATCGGCGCCGGCCCGGCCGGTTGCGCGGCGGCGACGATCCTGGCCGAATACGGCCACCGCGTGCTGGTCATCGAGCGCGAGAAATTTCCGCGTTATCACATTGGCGAATCGCTCATTCCCTTCACCTACCAGCCGCTCGAACGCCTCGGGCTCATCCCGAAGATGAAGCGCTCGGCGTTCGTGAAGAAATACAGCGTGCAGTTCATCTCGCCGTCGGGCAAGGCGTCGCAGCCGTTTTATTTCTTCAACCGTTACGACCGCGAGACCGTGGCGCAGACGTGGCAGGTGTTGCGCTCCGAGTTCGACGTGATGTTGCTGAAACACGCGAAATCCCGGGGCGCGAAAGTGGTCGAGGAAACGACGGTGAAGGAATTGCTCAAGGAAAACGGGCGCGTCACCGGCGTGCGTGTGCAAACCAAGGACGGCGAGGTGAAGGAAGTGCGCGCGCCGATCACGCTGGATTGCACGGGCAAGGAATCGTTTGCGGCGGTGCGGCAGTTGTGGCGCGTGAAGGACCCCGGCCTCAACAAGGTCGCCGTGTGGACGTATTACAAGGGCGCCAGGCGCGACAAGGGCATCGACGCCGGCGCGACCACGGTGGCGCTCGTGCCCGAAAAGGGGTGGTTCTGGTACATCCCGCAGCACAACGACATGGTCAGCGTGGGCGTGGTGGCGGAGGGCAGGTACCTGACGCGCGGCGGCGTGAAGAATCACGAAAAGATTTTCCAACGCGAGATCGAACAGAACCTGTGGATCAAGGAATACCTGTCGCACGGCAAACAGGTGGGGCCGTATTTCATCGCGAGCGAGTATTCGTTCCACTCGCGTTACTGCGGGATGGAAGGGTTGCTGCTCGTGGGGGACGCGTATTGTTTCCTGGATCCGGTGTTCTCCTCCGGCCTGATGCTCGCGCTCAAGAGTGGCGTGATGGCCGGCGAGGAAGTCCACCGCGGCCTGGTCGAAGGCGACTTGTCCATCGCGCGCTTTGCCGGTTACGCCAAGACGCTGCGCGAAGGCATCGAAAACATGCGCCGCCTGGTGTATGCCTTCTATGACCCCAACTTCAGCTTCCGCACGCTGGTGGACAAACATCCGGATTTGGCGGGCGATGTGACCGACTGCCTTTCCGGCGATGTGAACAAGGACTTCACGCGCTTGTTCAAGGCCATCTCGGAATTCGCAACCGTGCCGGACCCGCTGCCGCTGGGTGAACCGCTGATGGAAGGGAAGGAACGCGCGAAGAAGGCGGCGTGAGTTTCGAGTAAGACCGACCACGCGCGTTCAGTTTCCGGCGGCAGCACGGGCAAACCCTTCTTCCACGTGGTTGAGGATGCGCTCGACGATGGGGCGGGCGCGCAATACTTCCGGCGTCGGTTCCGACATCAACTCCTGCCATTCCTGGCGCACGCGTTCCAGGCCAAACTCCACCGCAATGTCCAGCAACCGGCCAAATCGCGGACGCACCAGCGCGGCGCGAATATATACAGAGTCATCCGCCGCCGGATTGGACCAAACCAAACCTGGATGGCGCCGCCAGAAGTGTGAGGCTGTGGCCATGGGGCAAGCGTATGCGAACCAGCCCGCCGGGGCAAATACGAAGGCGTTGACACACCGGGCGGCTGCGGCCGACTATGCCGCACATGATTCATGTCATCGCCACGATTGATCTAGTTGCGGGCCAGCGCGATGCCTTCCTGCGCGAGTTTCACCGCATTGTCCCGACCGTCCGCGCTGAGAACGGTTGCCTTGAATACGGCCCGACGCTGGATGTGCCCACCTCCATCCCGGTGCAAATTCCCGTGCGCGAAAACACCGTGACCGTTGTGGAAAAGTGGGCCGACTTGCCCGCGCTGGAAGCGCATTTAAGCGCTCCGCACATGACCGAATATCGCGCGCGGGTGAAGGAATATGTGGCCGGCGTGAAGTTGCAGGTGTTGCGCCCGGCGTAGTTGCCCAAAGCCGGATTTCATGGAACGTTGTTCCAGGTTATGAACGGACCGACCGAACCGAAGGGCGAGCGCGAGTTTTACAATGTCGTCAAGTTCGCCAGCGCATTTTCAATCGCGCTGATGGCCGCGTATCTGTATTCGGTGAAAGAGGTCAATCCCGCGCTGAAAATCGAAGTGGGCCTTGGCTCCGTGCTGGTGTTTCTGGGCAGCGGAGCAATGGTGTGGTTCGCGATGCGCGCGGTATTTGGCGAGGGAAAAGGCCGGTTCGGCGGCGGCGCCGGGTCGCAACGCCGCTGGCTCATCGGCTTGAGCGCGCTGTTGACCCTCGGAATGCTCGCGGGCTTTGTCACCGCGCTGAAGAATGTTTCCTCCATCAAGAAACTCGAAGTCATCCAGGGCACCGCGCTGGCCGTCATGGTGCTGGCGATGGTCGGCGTCATCTTCCTGCAAGTCGTCAAATTCCTCGAACGCGACAGCGCGCGCAACGAGGAACCACACGACCCGCACCAACCGCCGCATTAAGCGGCGTTGCTCCCTTCCGCCTGGGCGGAATGTGTTGCAGCGGCGCGTTGCGTGGGCGACACTTCACGCGTGATGGCTGCTGCCCATCCAGATTCGCCCGTGGGGGACGATCCATTCCTCGCGTTTTACCGTGGCTCAGGACGCGACGCGTGCGGGCGCACCCTCGCGCTCATCCACGCGTTTGACCTCGGCGAACTGGAGTCCACGCACGATTTCATCCAGTGGCTGTTTCCGCTGCGCGAGCCGAGCAATTTCAATCCGGACGCGCCGCTGCTGACGCCCCCACGCATCGAAGCCTTCCACAAGGACGAACTCCTGCGCGCGAACCTGCTCAAGTCCTTCGATCTCATGCTGGGCTTTTACGGACTGGAGCGCGCGGAAAACAACGGGGCCATCGGCTTGCAGCGAGCGTCCACCTATCCGCAACGAAAGGCGGAATGGGTCACGCCGCGCAATCACAATTTCCTCCGCCTCACGCGCATCATGACCAGCTTGAAACTGCTGGGACACGAGCATCACGGCCGCGCCTTGCTCGCCGCCTTGGAACAGATTTATCAGGAGGAAGGCGCCGTCATCGGCGCCACCACGCTCGGCTTCTGGCGCCGCGCGGTGGAATGAACGGGACGCCGCCGTCGGCAACTCAAATTCCGCCCCTTTCCTTCCTGGTTCCCAGGCGCGCTGCCAGCGCCTTCAAATCCTGCTTCTTCAGCACGCCTTCAATCAGCTCCGGCAGCTTGTTCGGCGTGCAACCAAAGCAGGGCACGCCAAATTCCGAAATCTTTTTCGCCACGCGTTCGTCAAAGCTCGGCACGCCGCTGTCGGAAAGCGCCAGCAGGCAGATCACCCGCACGCCCGATTCCACCATCTCCTTCAAGCGCCGCACCAGTTGCGCTTCGTTGCCGCCTTCGAACAAATCGGTGATGAGAAAGAAAATCGTTTGCGTGGGATCGGGAATGTATTTCTCGCAATACGCCACCGCCTTGTTGATGTCCGTCCCGCCGCCCAGTTGCACGCCGAAGATCATGTCCACCGGATCGCTCCCGCATTGCTCGGTGAGATCGACGACTTCCGTGTCGAACGCCACGACGCGCGTGTTCAGCGCTGGCAGTGAGGCGAAAATCGAGCCCGTCACCGAACCGTACACCACCGATTCGGCCATCGAACCGCTCTGGTCCATGCACACGATGACCGTCCAATTGTTCGACCGTTGGGCGCGCGAGTAGAAATAAACCTTCTCGGGAACGATGGTGCCCAAAGCCGGCTGATAATTCTTCAAGTTGCGCCCGATGGTCCATTTCCAATCGATGGACGGCGCGTGCGGAATCGGCGAATGCTCCTTGCGATTCAACGCGCCCATTACCGCCTGCCGGATTCGCTGTTCGAGCAGCCGTTTGATTTTCTCGACGACCGCCCGCACGACCATCCGCGCGGTTTCTTTGGTGCGCTCAGGAATCCGTCCCTTCACCGACATCAGCGTGCCGACCAGTTGCGGGTTGGGCTCCACATTTTTGAGCATCTCCGGCTCGAACAAGAGCTGCGTGAGCCCTTTCTTTTCGATGGCGTCATTTTGAATCACTGTCACGACGTCTTCCTTGAAATAACTGCGAATGTCACCGAGCCATTTCGCCAGATTCGGTGCGGATGGTCCCAAGCCCGCTTTGCGCTGGCTGCCCTTCTTTTCGCCTTCGCCCGATGTTTCATCATAAATCGCCGCCAGCGCCTCATCCATGCCCACTTGTTCGGCCGTGAGTTGGAAACCGCCCATTTTGCCAAGCGATTCCTGCGCATGATGGCCCAATATGAGCCGCCACCGTTTCAATTGTTCAGGGTCAACGTTTGGCATGGGGATCAGACAGAAAAATTTGACAGACAGAAAAATGAAAACGGGAATCTCATCGGATGGTTGTAAATGTGACCTTCTTCAAGCTTATGTTTGCCCAGAGTATTGCATTGAGGGTCGTGTAGCGACGAAACCTCTGAAGATGGCTCTCATACTCGGCATTCCATTTGGGCAAGCTCGTCAAAGCAAAAGCGACGCCCGGAGCAGCCATGTGCACTGTTTGGTGGCCGAGCGTGCGTTCTGAAGCACGAATGTCAACATCCTCCAAACCTCCGCCCTCTGCCAATACCAACGACGTGATTGCTTCCTGGTAAAGCTCGGTCTCCAAACCAGTTCCCCAATCGCGCAATAATCCGGTTAGCTGGCACTCGAAGAAATTCGCCCCGGTAATCTTGTCGTTCCAGTTCGAATGCTCTATTTTAAAGTATCTCCGATCATCGAGAGTGAGTGTTGTGTTTACAAATTCGTGTTCGACGCTTTCTTTTCTCAGGTTCACCAATTTTCCATGCCCCAATTCGCTCAGAAGCATGTATTGCAAAAGCTGGGACGAATGCCGCGGAACAGTTGCCGCAACGGTCTTGAACTCGAATGGACCTCCGGAATCAACCAGGACATCCATGTAGAGCGTCTTGGTGAAGCTCTCATACTTCACTTCGATTGGGACCTCCAATTCAACGCCACGATGCCTGTAGCTCAATTCCCGCTTGTAAATCTTCTCATCAAAAAAGCGCCCCATCTCCGCGTGCATCTTGAATACACACGCCATAACGGAATAAGCCAATTCGCCAAACTCGGCTTGAGTCAACCGTCTCACTGGTTTGCGTAACAGGACAGGCATATCAGTTCGGGATTTAAACAGAAAATGGAAAGGCCTTCTTTCATGGGACTACGCAACTCTTACCCCTTTCGCTAACCCCATTTTTCTGTCTGAGAATTTTTCTGTCTATCGTCTCCATTAGATGTCGTCGAAGTTGAATTCCGATAGTTCGTCGAGTTTCTTCTTTTCGGTTTCGTTCAGTTCTTGCGTGAGCACCTCGCTGACATTGTCGGCATTGACTCCCCAAATCTCGCCGAGGTTTTCGGTGATGCTGCGTTTCTCGGCGGGGGAGAATTCCCCGAAGGCGCGCCGCAAGAACACCAGCGCGCGCTTGAATTCCTCATCCGTCAGCGACCCCACATATCCTGCCAGTTGTTCCCACAACACCAGGCGCGTCAGCAACGCGTACCGATTTCGCTGCGCCAGCCCCTCGAACCATCCCGCGCCGAGGTCCGCCGAGATGCCCGGCGACAATCGCCGCGATACCTCGCGCGCCAGTTCGTCGTTGGAAATCAAATTGCGTTCCAAAAGCAAGGCGCAGGCGTATCCCGACAGCAGCGGGTTCAAATGGTCCGCCTGGGCCAGCTTTTGGAGCTCACCCATCCAAAGCGGCTCATCGATCAACGTCGTGTAATCAAGCGCGACCTTGTTCAGCTCGTTCATGCCAACGACCATTTTCCTGGCGGCCGCCAGGTCGCAATTTGCCGCGCCCACGAGCGTCAGCGCGCCTTCCAGGAACAATTGTTCGAGCAGCGGCTTCAGCGGCCCGGCGTCGAATTGCCGCACATCACCGTAGCGAATGACCAGGCCCAGTTCATGGGTTGCATGCGCGAGCGCGGCGAAGTCGGACGAATCGTTTGCCAGTCGCTGCAACGTCTGGCGCGCCAGTTCAATCGAGCCGCTCATGCCGCACTCGCACGCAGCGCGGATGATCGTGGCGGCTTCCGCGATGGAAGTGCATTTCTCCAGGCGCTGCTTGAACTTGAACGCCACGGCGAGTTCGATCGTCTCGCCCAGCAACACCGCTTCCACAATCGCGATCTCCGCCTCGGGCGTCCATTGCAGCACCCACCGTTCGGCCCACGTGGTTCCCTCCTGCCGCACCGCTTCCTTTTGGGCGAAGGGAACTTCGAGCACCGCGAGGCGATGCAGGAAGCTCGAGCGATGCAAATCGAGGAACGCCGCTTCGACCGATTTCACGCGCCGGTTCTCGCGCAGGTCGAGATCGAGTTCGCGTTTCACCGCGGCCTTGAACTGGTCCAGCTTCAGCCGCTCCAGCTCGCGATAAAAATCATCCTGTATCGATGTCTGGCTGACGCCCTTGGCCAGCGAACCAATGGCTGTGCCCACTTCAATGCGCAATAACGCCTCGCGCACCACACCAGGGTCGCCCTGCCCCAGCAAAGTTACCGCCGCATCCTGCAGTTCGCGCAACGTGGGCCGTGAATTCTTCAGGCCCGCCATCGCTTCCGCCAGGCGCACGCCTTCAATCACTTCCGCCGTGGAACGAAACGTGCCCGATGACCGCAATTCCCGCGCCACATTCGTCAGGAACAGCGTGGGTAATCCTTCCGCGCGATTCTCATTGAACCCGTTCCATACCATCTCGAAATACGCGGGCGCGTGATTGCCCGCGCCGTAACCCGACTGCGATGACAGCTTGAAAAACGAATACGGCATCAGCGTCATCTTCGACTCGCGCTTGCGCAGTTTCGCGAATTCCTCATCCGCCATGGGCGGCAACTCCGGCCCCAACGCAGTCGCGTGAAATGCGCCGGTGACGACGACGATTTGCTCCGGCTTGTATCCCTCCGCGATGGCCTGCCCGATCTTGCGCCGCATGTAGGCCTCGCGCACCAGATTCTCCGCGGCGTGGCGGGTGGAGAAATCTTCGATGGCGCGCAGTTCCGCGCCGTAGGCTCGCGCGGCATTCAGATAAGTGTTGTCCGCGCGCAATTGCTCGAAGTGCCGCTCCCAATACGTCTCGTAGTCCGGTTCCCCGGCCAGCGCCGCGACTTGATCGTAAACTGATGCGGGCCTGGGCTGTTCTTCGACGATAGTGGCTTCTTCTTCCTCCTCTTCCGCTTCGCCACCGACGAGTTGGGCCAGGGTCGGCTTCTCTTTCTTTTCCTTCTCTGGATCGCCCGCCTCGTCTTCTTCCAAAACCGCCGTGCCGTCGTCGCGGTCCATCAATCCAAGAAACACCGACGACGGCAAATCGATGAACCGCGCTTTGACCTTGTTTGCCTGGCACCACGCGAGCGCTTGAAATTCCGGACTATAATTCGCCAGCGGATAAACAAACGTCCGCACCGGCGCATCCGTCGTGTAAGCCAGAATCGCAATCGGCAGTTTCGATTTGGGACTGACGATGTGCGGGATCAATTCATCCGCATCATCCGAGCCTTCAATCAACACCAGCTTCGGCCGCACGCGGTCCAGCAACTGCCGCAAATGCCACGCCGCCGCCGGCGAAAGGTGGCGAACCCCGAAGATATGTGGCAGCGGCGGGGCCATGTTTAATTGGATTGCGAAATTCGACGTTCGCAATCCGAAAGAAAATCAACCACCAGTGCGCCCCGTGCCATTTCGGATTTCGGTCCTCGGCATTCTTTCGTCATTTGTCCTTCGTCATTCGTCATTCCTCTATTCTCCTCCCACGTGCGCCGTGCACGCCGAATACAGCCCGCGCCACGTCGCCCCGCGCTTCTTCATCACGTTGCTGAGATAATCCTTCCACACGATGACGTCCTTCTCGTCATCCTTGATGACCGCGCCCTGCAGACCCGAGGCGATGTCATTATCGTTGACAGTTCCATCACCGAAATTGCCCGAGAGCGCCATGCTGTTCGCCAGCAGCGAAATCGCTTCCGCCGTGGACAACACGCCTGAAGGCGTCTTCACCTTGTTCTTGCCGTCCAGCGTCTGCCCGGTTCGCAACTCGCGGAAAATGGTCACCACTTTCATGATGGCGTCTTCATGCGGAATCTGCGCGCGCAATTGCAGATTGGATGCGAGTTCGCCCACGCGCTTCGTTACGATGGATACTTCGGTTTCGAGGTCCGCGGGCGATGGCAACACCACGATGTTGAAGCGCCGCTTCAAGGCCGCCGACATGTCGTTCACGCCGCGGTCGCGCGTATTGGCAGT
>JBFMBT010000290.1:0-8455 GCA_040754875.1 Verrucomicrobiota bacterium
TCGATAAAAACGTCGGCCTCGTCCTCGACGCGTTGAAGCAGGCGGGGCGCGACCAGGACACGCTGGTCATTTACACGGGCGACCACGGTTACATGCTCGGCCAGCACGGGCGCTTCGAGAAACATTGCGGCTACGACCCCGCGATCCGCGCGCCGTTGGTGATGCGTTTTCCCGCACGCATCAAACCCGGCGCCACCAAGGCGCTGGTCGAGTTCATCGACATCCTGCCCACCGTGCTGGACGTGGCCGGTGTGCCCGTGCCCGCGCAGGTGCAGGGGAAGAGCCTTTCGCCTTTGCTCGACGGCAAGGCCACGCGCCATCGCGATGCCGTCATCATCGAGTATTCCGAAAACGAGGAAGCCTACATCCGCACCGACCGCTACAAATTCATTTATTGCACCGGCGAACGCCCGCGCGAAGATGGTTACGCCACGCAAAATCCGCTGCCCGGCAAAACCGTGTTGCTCTTTGACCTCGAACGCGATCCCGACGAAATGACCAACCTCGCCGGGCGCGCCCAATACAAACGCACCGTCAACGAATTCACCTACATGCTGGCCGACCATTTGAAGAAGACCGCGCGCCAGCCCGACCTCATCCCCGTCGGCAAGGAAATCGACGAAATCCTCGAATTCAGCCTCGCCCCCCGCGATTACTCGCCCGACCCACCGCCCAAGCCCAAAGCCCGTCCCCCCGCCAAATAAACGGCGAGGTTCGGAGTCCCGGCTTCAGCCGGCCACAGCGTTGCAATTCGAAGCGTGTGGGGGATTCCTTTGTTCGTTTACGCGACTCATTCAACCGGGGGGCGCATCTTGACAACGCCCGCGTAGCGCAGGCGTCTCGCCTGCGGGTGAGCCGGGCGTCCCGCCCGGCGGGCCGATTGAGAGAGGTATTATGTGCGGAAGTCGAGGGTTCTTGAAACCAAAACGCACATTGTTTAGCATGAGCTTCAATGAGAAGGACAAGGGCCATGAATTCTCGGCTACGACAAACTTAGTTTGGCCCAATATCCGTTAGGCCGCCGACCGCGCTACTCACAGTGATCATGTATTTCTGGCGCATAGAAAGGTTAAAGGCAGAGATGGCCGCTCGTCCGTTATCAGAGCGCGAGGTGCTGCCGTATCTGGTCGTCTTTGTCGGCCTGGCTACCGCCGTCGGTTACATCCCACAGGCAATCACCAACGTTTGGGACGGAGTTGGAGCGGTTTGGAGTGTCGCACTGGCGGTTTTTGGCACGATCTACATCTACCGCCAGAATGGCGGCGAAGATGGGCAGCATTTCTTGCAACGTTACCTTGCCATTGGCTGGGTCGTTACCATTCGTTGGCTCGTGATACTGATTTTGGTGGCCATCGCCTTCTTCGCTTTGATGACAGTGTTGGAGAGTGAGGCAGAGCAGACGACTTGGTATGAGTTCCTGTTTCTCGCCGTTGTCGAAGTGGTTGTTTACTGGAGGATTGGTTATCATGTTCGAGATTTGGCACAAAGAACGAGAGCGGTCTAACCACCTATCAAGCCCGCGCGGCCAAAGCTCAGGAGTCGCACTACGGATACACACTCTCGACCAGAGCTTGGAGAGTTGGGGTGACGGATAGCAGGAAGATTTGAAGATTGAGTGATATGAACAGTCGGCCTAACGCGCTGGAGCCAACGCGGTTCACGCGTTAGGTGCTCTTCGAGCCCCGCTATGAATCGAGCGTCAGTCATCACCCGGTTGCGAGATCAAGGCTGGACCGTAGAGGAGCAGCCGGGGCAGCAGTTTGGATTGCCCGCGGCCATCGCGGCTCGCTACCCCAGACTGCCAGATTCACTGGTGGAGTTCCTGTCTGGCTTGAGGCAGTGCGCTGACCGTTCAGAGACAACGTGGTTTCTGTGTCAGAGTGATTACGAAGGCACGAGTGGTTTGGCGTTCCGTTGGGATGAGTGGGAGCAGTTGTCATTGGACGCCGCAGGCGGTGACGCGAGTTTGATTTCTGAGATTCGCGCATTTTGGGATTCACACTTCCCCTTTCTATTCTCCGTCCACTCGGGCTATGCCTATCATGCGGTTTGCACTGCTGCCGACAAGTTCGGGCAGGTTGTTGAGGGATTTGAGCCAGAATTTGAGGAAGTGTCAGTTGTCGCAGATTCTTTTGAGAGTTTTATCACCAAGTTCACTCATGCAAAACGAAGCAACCGTGCTTAGAAAATGAACTGTCATTCGCGAATCCTGGCCGCAGGGCTCGTGGCGGCGGTGCTTGTCGGCTGCCGGCCGCCACGGACGCTGAACACGGCGACCTTCAATGCCGGACTCGATCCGAGCGACCAGCGAATCGTTGCCCTGGTCGCGTGGCTGAAGCACAAGGGCGTCACGCTCGAATACTCGACCAACGCCGAGGGGGGCGGCTGGTGGCGGGTTACCGAGCCGAAGGCCCCGGCGGATTACGATGTGGTATTCAGCATCCGCAGCTTTCCCGCCTGGGCGTCTGAAGCACAGATGCGTGAGGCCCTGGACATCAATCTGGCCTACATGCTCAACGCCCCGGCGCATCTGGCGATGTCCTACGGAGGCACGGTCGGCAAGAACCCGGCGGCCAAGGGGCCCACCTCCGACGAGCAATTGCCCAAGGTCGGCGGCTTGCCAGTCACAAAGGCGGTGGAACAATGGTTCAAAGAATACAAAGCCCGCTGAAGAATCAACCATCGAGGCACGGAGACACTGAGCGAAGAGGAGGCAGAAAGATGTGGGGCAGAAAAATGGGGGGAGGTTTGCAAAATCATTTGGGCAAAATCATGGGGCGCCTTGAAGTGGGGTGGGGTTGAAGAATTGAAGGGCGACCACCCACGAAAAGGCACAACGCGGCGAGGCCGCAACCAAAGGAGCCGGGCGGAGATTTGTCGCGCAGGCTTCTGCGTCGCGTCATGCGGTTCGTTCGCCTTCGGATTGTTCTGTCCCCATCTTGCTGCCAGCCTAAATAATGATTTTGCCATCGAGTCCCGGCTTCCGCGGGCGGGGCGTTGCAAGACGAAGCGCATGGGGGGATTCCTTCGATTGTTGACACGGTGACGACCAACCGCCTGAAGGCGGGACTCCGAACCCAGCGCGTGGCAAGCCCTGCGCACAGTGGAGCGCGGCGTTTACGCCGCTTCAGCGCCGCCAGCACAAACCACGCTGAAGCGGGCTAAAGCCCGCGCACCCGTCGCATTCAATTGCATCGCATCTGGGCGAGCAGCTTTGGGGGCTTTGGGGGTTGACCACTGGGGTTCATGCTTTTAACCTGCTGGCGTGATGGGAACGATCATGGGAAGCGACTTTCCTTGTTACGCTCCTAATATCCAATAACAAGGAATTCTTTCCAATCACATAGATAGTTAGGCATACTCCTATGCGCCGAGACATTGACCACATCATCGAACGACTGACGGCAGAGATGCCCGGAGTTCAGGTTCGACAGTTGCAGGTCAGTCATCCGGGCGCGGACGATGACGGTCTTTGGTTCGTCACGATGCCCGGCAGGTCTCCAGAGGTTGAGCTGGAGTCGCCTCACGGCAGTTGCCCATTCCTCATCGAGTCAGATTTCGGTCCAGAGAGATTTCACGGACACAGCATTGATGAGGTTGTCCAGATTGTGAGGAGATTGTGCGCCTAACCTCAAAGGGAGCTGCAGCGAACGGCCTCTCCGCCGTCCGTTCGAGCGTCGCGGGAATTCGTGAGCGCACCGTGCGCTCCACCGCCGCCGCCGAGGCCGTCGCTACCAGTCGTTAGGCGTCATTCATGCCCTCCACATTCCAACGCGACCTGAAGAAGTTGAGTCGGCACTTGGTGCAGATTCATCGCCCTTCTGGTATGTCCACGGTATTTGGGTTCGTCGTCGGTTCGAGTGATGAGCTGGTTCTGCTCCACTCTTTCAATTCCGAGGTGTTCTGCCTCGACGGCTACGACGTTATCAGGCAGTGCGACATCCGCAGTTTTTGTTTCTTCGACGATCCCCGCTACTGGCGTTATCGCGCGTTGCGCCGCCTGAAGATTCGACCGACACCGCCGCGCGATGTCAGCCTTGTTTCTGTTCAGAAGTTGCTGTCGTCCGTTTCTGCGCGTTATCCGCTTTTGTCTGCGCATCGCGAGACGCCTCGCCGGCGCACGACCTACGTCGGCCCAGTTGTCAGCATGGCCGAGCGCAGCTTCACTATTGAGGACGCAGATTACTTCGGCCAGTGGACAGGCCCACGCCGATTGCGATACGCTGATGTCACCCGCGTCTGTTTTGACGGCGGGTATCTCAGAGCATCAGCCATGACGGCACAGAGTTTTCGGAGACATCGACCATGACGCCTAACCTCAAACGCTGGAGCCAACAGCCTGCCCGTTGTGTGATTTGGATGAGTTGCTTTTTCATTGCCGATTCTCCTTGCCAGCACCGTCTCCGGGCTGTGGCTCAGCTCACCTCTGAGGTAATCCGACAAGCGGTTTTTTAAGATTTTTTGGTTCGGGTTTTGACGGGGGATTTTCCCAGTTCGATTTGATCGAGCAACGGCACCAAAGGGCTGCGGCTCTTACGCAAGGCGGCTTCGTAGATCTCTTCCTGGTACGGGGTGCGGCTTTGCCAGCAGCGCCAGAGGATGCGCTGCCATTTGTAGGCCAGGGCCCGCACGGACGTGTGATGCCCGCAACCTTTCTTGCGTTGCTGGCCGTAGTAGGCCGCGGCCCAGCGGCTGTGCAGAATCGATTCTTGGGCGTACTCATGAAAGCTTTGCTTGAGGAAGTTGGGGCCCAGATAACGGCGGTGCACGTGACATTTGCCGCCGCTTTGTTTGGTCACCGGCGCAATGGCGCTCAAGCATTGCAGGTTGGCCGCGCGCGCAAAGCGTTCCCGCTCGGAACCCAGGGCCGCCAGCAGGCGCGGCGCCAGCACCGGTCCGGCCCCGGGCAGGCTCTGGAAGAGATCGCGGTCGGCGTGTTGGGCGAACACCTGGGCCATCTCCTGGTCGCACTGCCACTTTTCCTCGTCGCGCTCTTTGGTGCGGTGGTGGCTGCCGAGGTTTACCGCCGCCTGAGATATCCTCATGTGCCGCGCCACGAGGCAGACGTGTTTTTCGATATAGGTTTTGTATTCATCGTCAGTTTCGCTGCATTTGCTGGCGGACTCGGAGGCGGTTGGCTGGTTCTGTGCAGGCGTCGAGCGCTCCCGGAACAGAATGTCCATGAGGACGCGGCCTCACACCTATAAAGCCCGCGCGTGTAAAGCGGAAAGGTTCCCAAGCGTCCATTAACGTTCATCCGCGGTTAAACAGAATGCCTCACGCAAAGCCCCCTGTTTCTTTGAACCTGCACACGGCCCATGAACCCGATGGTCGCGGGCTGGATAGCGTTTCCTTCCCCCTCACCCCAACCCTCTCCCTTGGGGAGAGGGAGAAGCTGTTGCCGCGTTGGGTGAATGGCAATGCGTCGGGGTTTGCCGTGTTGATGGTTCACGCGAAGCCCGCTACGGACGCAAAGGAACCGAAGTCGGTCTTTAATGGAACAAGTCACCAAAGGATGTGTGAAAGTGGAGACGGTTTCCCCTCTCCTTTGCGGCCTTGGTGTCCTTTGCGTGAGGTTCTGCCGGGGAGGGGAGCGCTTCATCAGCGTCCATTAGGGCTGTTTCAAAAATTCTGTAGCCGCATTTAGGTCCGGCGCAAGGAGCGCGGCGTTTACGCCGCTTCAGCGCCGTCAGCACAAACCACGCGGAAGCGGGCTAAAGCCCGCGCTCCACTTGCGGCCACAGTTAAACTGTGACCGCTCTGGCGTTCATCAGCGGTTAAACCCCCAATCTGTGTTTTTTTCTGAATCTGTGGGGGGACCTTCACTCATTCCAAAAAGGAATTGTCGCCCGCCCCCTTTCGGGGCAATCTGTGCGCCCTTATGCGGCAGGTGAACCTGGGCATCATCGGCGGTGGTACCGTGGGCGGCGGCGTCTTTCAGGCGCTGCATCGCAACGGCACGCTCATGGCTTCCCGCCTCGGCATCCGCTTCCATGTCGCCAAGGTCGCCGTCCGTGACCTCAAGAAATCGCGCGCCGTCAAGATTCCCGCCGACCTGCTCACCACCGACTGGGCCGGTGTGGTCAACGACCCGCAGGTGGACGTCATCATCGAATTGATGGGCGGCACCACCACGGCGCGGCAAGCTACGCTCGCCGCGCTCAAGCAGGGCAAACCCGTCATCACCGCCAACAAGGCGCTGCTTTCCGCGCATGGCGAGGAACTCTTCGCCGCCGCGCAAGCCCACGGCACCAATCTTTATTACGAAGCGAGCGTCGCCGGCGGCATTCCCATCATCAAGGTGTTGCGCGAAGGGTTGATCGGCAACCGCATCACGCGCCTCTACGGCATTCTCAACGGCACCTGCAATTACATCCTCACGCGCATGAAGCGCGAGGGGCTGGACTTCGCGCCGGTGCTCGCGGATGCGCAACGCCTGGGTTACGCCGAGGCTGAGCCGTCGCTGGATGTCGATGGCCTCGATGCGATGCACAAGGCGGGCATTCTCGCGTCGCTGGCGCATGGGTTCTGGGTCAACCCCAAGCATATCCACGTCGAAGGCATCCGCCAGGTCAGCCAGCTCGACATGCAATTTGCGGAAAAGCTCGGTTACACCATCAAGCTGCTGGGCATCGTCAAGAAGCTCGAGGCGCCGCGCGCGAAGAATTGCGCGCCCATCCAGGTTTCCGTGTGCCCCACGCTCGTGCCCAACACGCACGTGCTTGCCAGTGTGAATGACGTGTTCAACGCCGTGCTCGTCCGCGGCGATGTCGTGGGCGACACACTCTATTACGGTCGCGGCGCGGGCCAGGACGCCACGGCCAGCGCGGTGTTGAGCGACCTCGCCGATGCGGCGCTCGACTTGAAATGCGCCAGCAAGAATCGCGTGCCGCCCTTCGTGCCGCACGAGCGCGAAGGCTCCGTCATGCCGATGGACGAAATCATCGCGCCGTATTACGTGCGGCTCAGCGTGGTGGACCGCCCCGGCACACTGGCGAAAATCGCCGCGCTACTCGGCCAGGCGCACATTGGTATTTCCTCAGTCATCCAACCGGAAGGACATGAAGGCGAAAGTGTCCCGTTGATCCTGATGATCCACGACGCCTCGCACGCGGCCATGACGAAGGCCCTGGCCAGAATCGGCCGGCTCAACGTCGTCAAAGCGCCGCCCGTCATGTTCCGGGTGGAACATTTTGAATAAGGACTTTTTAATGAGCGGGGTATCACCCAATTCCATCCATGACCGCGCCCAGGCGTGGTCCGGCGTCATCCACACTTACGCGCGTTACCTGCCGGTTTCGGACAAGACGCCGGTCGTCACGTTGAACGAAGGCAACACGCCGCTGGTGCGCGTGGATAATTTCGTCGCGGCCATCGGCGGGAAGTTCGAGCTGCACCTGAAATACGAGGGACTGAATCCCACCTGCTCGTTCAAGGACCGCGGCATGACCGTCGCCGTCTCCAAGGCCAAGGAGCGCGGCGCGCAAGTCGTGATTTGCGCCAGCACGGGCAACACTTCGGCGGCGGCGGCGGCGTATGCGGCGCGGGCAAACATGAAATGCGTCGTGCTGCTCCCGCACGGCAAGATCGCCCAGGGCAAACTCGCGCAAGCGCTCATGTACGGCGCGACGACCATTGCGGTGAACGGCAATTTCGACGACGCCCTGCGCATCGTCCGCGAACTCGGCGAGACCGGCAAGGTCGAGGTCGTCAACAGCGTGAACCCCGTCCGCATCGAGGGACAGAAGACCGCGGCCTTCGAGATTTGCGACCAGCTCGGGCGCGCGCCGGATTTTCATTTCCTGCCCGTGGGCAACGCCGGCAACATCACCGCGTATTGGAGAGGCTTTAAGGAATATCACGCCGCGCAGCTTGCCGACCGCCTGCCGCGCATGTTCGGCTTCCAGGCGTTCGGCGCCGCGCCGATTGTCGATGGTCATCCCATCGAGAAACCCGAGACCGTCGCCTCGGCCATCCGCATCGGTAATCCCGCGAGCTGGCAGGGTGCGACCAATGCGCTCAAGGAATCCAACGGACACATCGACAAGGTGACTGACGACGACATCATCGCCGCTTACAAACTCATCGCGCGCACCGAAGGCGTGTTCGTCGAGCCGGCTTGTGCCGCGCCGCTGGCGGGCCTCATCAAATGCGTGAAGGCTGGATTGATTCCGGCCGGCAGCGTCATCACTGCCACGATGACCGGCCACGGCTTGAAGGACCCCGACAACGCCATCAAGTCCGCCGGCTTCGAGGCGACCGTCGTCCCGCCGACGAAAGAAGCGGTGATGAAAGTGATCGGATTGTAACAAAGCCGCCCCGCCGGTCCGTAGCGCAACATCTGAGGAGGTCCGGCAAGGGAAAAATGTCGGGCAAGAGGCGTCATGGCGTGGTCGCGGCGTTGGGGCTTTTGCGGTGAATCAATTGCTTCAAATAACGGGCTTCGTCGTAAGCG
>JBFMBT010000291.1:0-8452 GCA_040754875.1 Verrucomicrobiota bacterium
GCCCCGTTGCAGGATTGCTGTACCGCGCCCGCAGGTAATAGAACTCGAGATCTTCATCCCATTGCTCGCCTGTGTAACGGTAACGGTTGGACGTCGTGCCCGTGGACGCAATCAGGTTGCCGTAGGCGTCGTAATCGTACGTGTCCGTCACCGTCCCGTTGCTGTCGGTCAGGAACCGCACGCTCCCGTGGCCATCGTATCCGTACCAGGAAGGTTGAGAGTCGAGAGTTTGGGAGATGAGGTCGAGACCGACCGTGTAGAAGCGGTCCAGCGTCACCGCGCCATCGTTCACCTTGACGTGTTCCTCCAACACCTGCGCGTAGCCCGTCAGGTTCTTCGTGTCCACCACATACCACGTCGTCGTGACATTCGTCCCCACCGTCACCCGCTTGCGCACCCGGTTGCCGTCCCCGTCGTACAGCAACTCGATCGTCGTGTTGCCCGTCGTGCGCACCGTCAACCGGTTCTCGTAATCGTACGTATCGACACCCTTGGTCGAGTTGGTCGTGTTCCCATTCGAATCGTACCCGTCCACGCTCAACCAGTCGTTGGCCAGGTAGCTGAAGTTGGTCGAGAGAATCCCCGTCAACGTCGAACTCTGGTTGGTCCGGTTGCCCACCGCTCCTTTAAGTGAGACGAAAGACGTCGAATCTGCCCGATAACGCCCGCTTCTGCCCGATAAATGCCATGGCCGCCTTGAAGCGCAAACTCCTTTGCATCAATATATTACGCTGTTTTTTGAACACCAATGGCTTGCTTTATTCTCCACCCAACCCACTACCCCACAACAACTTGGAATCGAAACCACCGTTTTGCGCGCCCCTTCTTGCCACGGGCGCGGCGACCGGCTAATCTACACTCGGGTTTGATTCAGCCGGGTGGAGAATCGCTTCCGGCTTCGGCCGGGGGAGGAAAGTCCGAACTCCATCGGGCGCGATGCCGCGTAACCCCGATCAGGTCGGGGATACACGCGGGAGGCGTGGCCGCGAGGCGCGCCGACGGATAGTGCCACAGAGAAGATACCGCCCCGGCTTCGGCCGGGGTAAGGGTGAAAAGGTGGAGTAAGAGCCCACCGCTCCAAGCGCAAGCGCGGAGGCACGGAAAACCCCATCGGGTGCAAGGCCAAATAGGAAACCCAGGAGCGGCCCGCTCCGCGACTCCGCAAGGGGTCAGGTTTCGGGTATTGGCTGCTGAGACAAATGATTCTCGCCGGGTAAACCCGGGACAGAATTCGGCTTACAGCCCGGCTGGATCGGACCCATGGGATTTGCGATTTTAGAGTTGCGATTTGCGATTTGGGGAGGCGCGGGGAAGCTCCAAGTTCAAAGCATCAAAGCTCCAGAGAAGCATCAAATTCCAAACTTCAGAGAAGCTTCAAGCATCCAAGCCGAGGACGAGAACGAGAACGAGAACGAGGACGATGCACGCCGGTGGCATAGCCAATAGCCGGTGGTCGATAGCCAAGGCCGGCGTCAGATAGCCAATGGTTTGCGCTTTTTTCCAAGGGCATATTCCGTGATAGTGGGGCGGCATGGTGTTGACGGAAACAGTGGCGCTTCTGGGTGTTCTGGCGTTTGCGGGCGCGAGCTTCTTTTTCGCTCTGGCGGAAACGGCGTTGTTCTCGCTGGGTAAATGGCAGGCCAGGCAACTGGCGGAGCGTTCGCCGCGGCTGGGCGGCACGGTGCTGAAGTTGCTGGAGCATCCGCAGGATGTGCTGGCCACGATGGTGCTGGGCAATACGTTCGCCAACGCCGCCATGGTCGCCATCGCGCTCTGGGTCGCCCTGCGCGGCGACTGGTCGCTCGTTCCCACGATGTTGACGCTGCTGGCGTGGATTCTCATCGGCTGCGAAGTGTTGCCCAAGACACTGGCCGTCCGGCAGGCCGAGCAATGGGCCTTGCGCGTGGCGGTGCCCGTTTCGATCCTGCAGCGCGTGAGCCAGCCGTTGCGCGTCATCGCCCAGACGATGAACTCGACCTTGCTCAAGGCGGTCGTTCCCCAAACGGTCAAACCGCACGCGGCGTTGACGGATGAGGAATACGCGGAGTTGCTCGAGCTGGGCCTGCAACAAGGCGCGCTCGCGGCGTCGGAGAAGGAAATCATTCTGCAAATCATCACGCTGGACAAGCGGACGGTGAAGGAAGTGATGACGCCGCGTGGCCGCATGGCCTGCATCTCGGATGACCTGTCCGTGGAGGAAATGATCGAGGCGGCGCGCAAATTCAAGCGGCGCCGCCTGCCGATTTACGACGAAACGCCGGACACCATCGTGGGCGTGTTGAACACGCGCGTGTTGCTGCTCAATCCGAGCGTCGATCTGGAAGAGGCGATTGAATTTCCGTCGTTCGTGCCGGAGTCGATGAACCTGCTGCAATTGTTGAAGAGCCTGCAACGCCAGCAGCGCGGCACGGCCGTGGTGCTCGATGAATACGGCGGCACCGCGGGCGTGGTGACGCTGGAGGACATTCTCGAAGAACTCGTGGGCGACATGCGCAGTGAGCGCGAGGCGGAGGGATTCGTCATGGAACGGCTGGCGCCGGGCAAATGGCGCGTCAACGCCACGATGCGCCTGGACGATTTCCGCCGCGAATATCCGGAACTGGGCGACGTGCCCGAAGTGGAAACGATGGGCGGGCTGATGACGTACCTGTGCGGCGTGGTGCCGGCGCAAGGGCAAACGGCGACGTTCCGCGGCTTGCAACTCTCGGTGCAGACGGCGGATGAACGGCGCGTGCGCGAATTGCTCGTGGAAAAGACGAAAGCGAAAGGGCTGGCCGCATGAACGAAGCGTGGCTCATCGTGGTCATTTTGCTCAGCCTGGGCCTGTCGTTTCTGTGTTCCGGGATGGAGGCGGGCGTGTTTGCGCTGAGCCGGCTGCGCATCCGTCAGCAGATGCGCGCGGGCAAGCCGGCCGCGCGATTGCTGCACGGTTATCTGGAGGATTCCGAGGGATTTTTGTGGACGATTCTGGCGGGAAACTCGGTGGCGAATTTCAACGTGGGCGCGCTGCTGGTGTTGGGGTTGCATCATCTGTTCAAGGACCAGCCGGCGTTGTTCGTGGCGGCGCTGGTGGTCAGCGTGTTTTTGTTTTACACGTTCTGCGATCTGCTGCCCAAGACGTTGTTCCAACAATTCCCCAATCGCCTGTGCCTGGCGATGGTGCAGCCGTTTCGTTTTGTTTACGTCGGGCTGTCGCCGGTGGTGACGGTCATGAAGGCGATTTCGGATGACTTGTTGAAGTGGACGGGCGGCAGGGAGTTTCGCGGGCATCTGTTCGGCAACCGCGATGAGTTGCGCCTGGTAATGCAGGAATCCGGACAGACGCTGACATCAGAGGAAAAGGCGATGATCAATCGCGTGATGGATTTGCAGCATCTGACGGTGCGACAGGTGATGGCGCCGCTGGCGCAGGTGGTCGTGCTGGACAAGGGCGCGCACGTCGGCGAAGCGCTGCAACTGGCACGCGAGAAAGGATTGACGCGCTTTCCGGTATCGGAAAGCGAAGGCGAGGCGCGCCGCATCCGCGGCGTGGTGAGTGTGCGCGCGTTGTTGTTCCAGGACGGCGTGAGGGAGGAACACACGGTGGGGCAGTATTTGCAGCCAGCGTTGTATCTGGACGGCGAGACGCGGCTGGAAGTCGCGCTGCAACGCATCCAGCGCACGGGCAACCGGCTGGCGATTGTGACGGCGCGCGACGGGCGCGAGATCGGCATCGTGACCATCCAGGACATTTTGAAAGTGGTGGTGGGTGAAATGACCTTGTGACCATGGACACCAGCTATCTATTCGATTTGGTGGGCGGCATTCTGCTGGTGGTATTCCTTGTTTTGCTCAACGGGTTCTTCGTCGCGGCGGAATTTGCCATCGTCAAGATTCGCGACACGCAGTTGATTCCGCTGATTACGCGCGGGCATCGCCGCGCGAAGATGGCGCAAAAAATCGTGCGCAACCTGGACGCCTCTTTGAGCGCGACGCAACTGGGCATCACGCTGGCGAGCCTGGGCCTGGGATGGTTTGCAGAACCGATCTTCGCGAAATTGCTCGAACCGGTGATGAACTGGCTGGGCGTGGAAACTGTCGAAATGCGGCACTCCATTTCATTTGCCATCGGCTTTTCCGTCATCACGTTCCTGCATATTGTCGCGGGGGAACTGGCGCCCAAGTCGCTGGCCATCCAGAAGCCGCTGCCCACGACGATCTGGGTGGCCGCGCCGTTGCAGTGGTTTTACACCATTTCCTTCCCGTTCATCTGGCTGTTGAACAACACGGCGCTCTGGCTGCTGCGGCGCGTCGGCATCGAGCCGGCGAGCGAGGCGGAGCTGATTCATTCGGAAGAGGAACTGCGGTTGTTGTTCGCGGGCTCGCAAAAGCGTTCCGGCGGAACGGCCCTGGGACGCGACATCGTGCTCAACGCTCTTGATCTGCGCCGCCGCATTGCGCGCGAGGTGATGCGGCCGCGCCAGGAAATTGTCGCGCTCGACACCGAAGCGAGCATCACCGAGTGCGTGGATGTGGCGGAGAAATCGCGTTACTCGCGCTTCCCGTTGTGCGAAGGCGGCGACGTGGACAAAACGCTGGGCGTGGTTCATTTCAAAGATTTGTTCGCGATGCGGTTGAAGGCGCGGCAAGGAAAGGACCTCGCGGCGGTGGCGCGCAAATTGATTTACGTGCCCGAAACAGCGCGGCTGGAGAAGCTGCTCCAATTGTTCCTCGAGCGCAAACTGCACTTCGCCATCGTGGTGGATGAATACGGGACAACCGTCGGCATGGTGACGCTGGAAAATATTCTGGAGGAACTGGTGGGTCAGATTCAGGACGAGTTCGACCAGGAAAAGCCGTTGCTGGTGAAAACGGGCGACAACACGTGGGATGTGGACGGCGCGCTGCCATTGCACGAGCTGGCGGATCTGGTCGGCGAATCGCTCCACGAAGAGGGCATCACCACGGCCAGCGGCTGGGTGACGCATCGGCTGGGCGGTTTCCCGAAAGCCGGTGACATGCTGGCGGTGGGCAATTGTGAGTTGAAGGTGGAGGAAATGGACGGCCTGCGCGTGGCGCGCCTCAAGCTCGCGCGCCGAGTGGACCCGGAACAGGCGATGGAAACGGATTTGGGAGCGGACTAGGATTTATGATTGACGATTGATGATTGAGGAGGATACCGCGGGAGTAGCGCAGGTTTCCAACCTGCTGTATCGCCGGTTTCCAACCGGCTGGGCGTGGCAAGGACAGGCGGTTCGGAGTCCCGGCTTCAGCCGGTTGGGTGTTTGGTGAAGTTCTTGACCGTGTCCCCACCCATTCGTTTGCCCCCATTCGCTTGCTAGCCAGATCCGCCAAGCCCAAAACTCATTGCGGATTCCGCGTCGCAGCCGTAACCTCGCCGCATTCCAATTATGAAAACGACTCCCCTTTGCCTCTTCGCGTGCGCCGCGTCCGTTCTTGCCGCCGAACCGCCCCAGCCCAAGTTTCGCGCGCAGGACATCGACAAGGCCATTGAGATCGGTTACGGCCTCGCCATCACCGATGTCGATGGCGACAAGAAGCCGGACATCGTGCTGGCCGACAAATCAACCGTGCAATGGTACAAGAATCCCACGTGGACCAAGCATGTCATCGCGGAAAAACTCACGGTGGACGACAACGTGTGTGTCGCCGCCACGGACCTCGATGGCGACGGCAGGTGCGAGATCGCCGTCGGCGCGGGCTGGAAACCGAGCGACACGGTGAACAGTGGCGCGGTGTTTTATCTGATCCCGCCGAAAGACCGCACCCAGAAATGGGAGCCGGTGAAGTTGCATCACGAGCCCACGGTGCATCGCATGCATTGGGTGAAGAATCCGGCGGGCAAGATTGACCTCATCGTCAAGCCGTTGCACGGCAAAGGCAACAAGGGCGGCGAAGGCGAAGGCGGCAAGGTGCTCGCCTACACCGTGCCCGCCAACCCAAAGGACACCTGGAAAACCGGCGTTGTCAGCGATTTCATGCACATGACGCACAACTTCCAACCGATCAACTGGGACGCCGACCCCGAGCAGGAATTAATCATCGGCGGCAAGGAAGGCGTGTGGTGGTTCGGCCGCAGCACGGGTTCGTGGAAGAAACGCCAGCTTACCGACCAGCCGACGGGTGAAGTGCGCGATGGCAAATTGCCCGGCGGCGGGCGGTTCATCGCCACCATCGAGCCGATGCACGGCACGACCGCCGCGGTTTACACCGAAGCGGCCAACCGGCGCAGTTTGTGGCCGCGCCACGTGCTCGATGACAAGCTCAAGGATGGCCATGCGGTTGCGGTGGCGGATTTGCTGGGCGTGGGTTATGATCAGGTCGTGGTCGGTTGGCGCGGGATGAATCCCAAGGGCGTGCCAGGCATCAAGGTCTTCACGCCCCTCGACAAGGACGGCAAACAATGGCGCAGCACAGAGATTTCCGCCGAAGAAGTTGACGTTGAAGACCTGAAGGTCGCGGACCTCAACGGGGACAACAAGCCGGACATCATCGCCGCGCCTCGTGGCAAAAAGAGTCTACGCATCCTCTGGAACGAAAGCGGGAAGTAGTCACCCACCGGTATTTACTACGAGGCCGCGCCGGCGGCTGGCAGTGGGCCAGCCCGCCGTTCCCACAATCCCACGGCCACGTACGTGACCAGTGCCGAGGCGAGGGAAATGAGATAGGTGCACTCCCATTCGCCCATGTACGTCCCATACACCCACGTCCCCAGCCCCACGATCAGCGTCGCCATTCCCGCCTTTGCGCCGCCGAATTTGCTGAACAAGCCGAACACCAGGATGACGAAGATGCCGGAACTGCCCACGCCGTTGGCCTGTTGCACCAGTTCGAAGATGCTTTCGGCGCCCAGCGCAAGGACGTAGGCGATGACGCCAAACAAAACGACACCGCCGCGCGCCAGCAACAGTTTCTGTTTGTCGCTCATGCCGGGTTTGAAGGAGACGATGAAGTTGTGCGAAACGAGCGACGAAGCCGCCAGCAAGGTGCTGTCCACCGTCGAAAGGATGGCCGAAACCAGCGCGCCCGTGAACAGAATGAACACGAAGGTGGGAAGGTACTTTTCGGCGAGTTCAGGCAGGATGTGCTCAGGATTCTCCAGACCCGGCAACAATTGCGTGCCAACCAGGCCGAGAAACGCCGGGATGAGGCCGATCGCCAGATACATGCCGCCGCCAATGAGCGCCGAGTTGCGCGCAACCTGCGGTGTCTTGCAGGCGAGCACGCGGGCGACCAGTTCCTGCGCCACGACCGAGCCGCACAACGTCAACGCCCACAGTTCAAGCACGACCCACCTGGATTCCTCCGCGTTGAAAAACTGGAACTTCGCGGGATCGAGGTTGCGCCACGCCTGCGCGAGGTTTACCTCGGGACTCATGCCCAAGACGGCCAGGACGAACACGAGGCCGATGATGATCGCGATGCCCTGGATGAGGTCGGTGACGACGTCGGCAAACAAACCGCCGGTGCACGTGTAGATGATGACGACGACGGCGGCGATGGTGATGCCGGCGGTCACGCCGAGGTCCGATGCCGAGTGAAGCACCTGGCCGAACGCGCGGATTTGCGCGGCGGCCCAGAAAATGGATGTGGGCGCCAGCATCAGCGCGGCGAACCGTTCGACGCCCGTGGAATAACGCTGGCGGAACAGGTCGGCCAGCGTGGTGAGCCCGAGCTTCCACAGCGGCACGGCGAAGACGAGGCCCACCAAGAGCAACGCCAGCGTGTATCCGAAGGGATCGGTGGTGCCGCCGGCGAGACCTTTTTCATAAAACTTGCCCGCGGCGCCGATGCATGTCTCCGCGCCGAACCACGTCGCAAACATCGAGAAAGTGGCCAGGCCAAGTCCGATGCTGCGGCCGGCGATGAGATAATCCGCCTCCGTGTTGATTCGCCGCGAAACGACTACGCCGATGATGAGTTGAACGACGATGTAAACCAACACCCCGACCAGAACTGCGTTCATTGCCATGAACCACAATCACATTTCCACCAAATGTCAATGGCTGCCCGTGAAATAATCCGGTGGTGACCAGGCAAGCTTTCCTTTTGGACAATCGCCCAAACAGTTCACGTGTCGCCTTTGCCCTGTCGCCTTTGCCCTTGCCCAGCGAACCGCAAAGAGATACCCTCAGCATCGACAAGCCGGACACAACGCCACGCACCCAGTGCGTTTGCATGGAAGCCAAAAAATACGACCTGATCGTTATTGGTTCCGGGCCAGCGGGAGAAAAGGGAGCCGCCCAGGCGGCTTACTTCGGGAAGCGAGTCGCCCTCATTGAGAAGGAGCCGGTGCTCGGCGGCGCGGCGGCCAATACCGGCACATTGCCCTCCAACACCCTGCGTGAAACGGCGCTGTATCTCTCTGGTTTCCGGCAACGCGGGCTGTACGGCATCACGTTCACGCTGCGTGACAAGGTGACGGCGCGGGATTTTCTCTATCGCGAACAGC
>JBFMBT010000292.1:0-8451 GCA_040754875.1 Verrucomicrobiota bacterium
CGCGACCACATTCACCCCGCGACGCCAAATCCGCTTCCACTCTTCAACTCTTTCACCCTTCAACGAACACATTCCTCTTTACGTTTTGCCAATAACCTCTTCACTTCCCGCATGGCACTGAAGGTCCTGAGCCTCTTCGGCCTCGCAGTGATGGTCGCCCTCGCCTGGGCTTGCTCGATGAACCGCAAGCAATTCCCCTGGCGCACCGTGCTTTCCGGCCTCGCCCTCCAGTTCTTCTTTGCCCTCATCATCCTCAAAACCGATTTCGGCCGCGCGGCCTTCGACCTCGCCCAGCGCGCCGTCGCGCGGCTCATCAGCTTCGCCAACGAAGGCTCGCAACTCGTCTTCGGCCCGCTCGGAAAGCCCGATGTCGTCGGCCAGAAACTCGGTGTTGAGAACGGCCCCATCCTCGCCATCATTGTCACCGCCACCATCATCCTCGTCTCCGCGCTGTCGTCATTGCTCTACCATTGGAACATCCTGCCGCGCGTGGTGCAGGCGATGGCGTGGGTCATGCAGCGCGTCATGCGCACCAGCGGCAGCGAAAGCCTCGCCGCCGCCGCCAACATCTTCATGGGCCAGACCGAAGCCCCGCTCGTCATCAAGCCTTACCTCCTGCGCATGACGCGCAGCGAATTGCTCGCCCTCATGACCGGCGGCATGGCCACCATCGCCGGCGGCGTGCTCGCCATCTACGTTTCCTTCGGCGAAGCCGTCGGCCGCATGGACATGGCGGGCCATCTGCTCACCGCTTCGGTTATGAGCGCGCCCGCCGCGTTGCTCATCGCCAAGGTCATGCTGCCCGAGACCGAACCAAGCGAAACCGCCGGCGGCGCCTCCGCGCAGGTCGGACGCACCAGCCAGAACAGCATCGACGCCCTCTGTCGCGGCGCCAGCGATGGCATGAAATTGTCGCTCAACGTGATGGCGATGCTGATTGCGTTCGTCGCGATTGTGGCGCTGGCGAATTACCTCCTTGGCCTGCCGCAACGCAAACTGGGCGTCACCGACCCCATCACCTTCCAAAACATCTTCGGCTGGGTCAACGCGCCCTTCGCCTGGTTCATGGGCGTGCCCGCCAAGGATTGCCTCGCCGTCGGCCAGATCCTCGGCGAACGCATCGTCATCAACGAATTCATCGGTTACCTCTCCCTGGCCAAACAACAAGGCACGCTCGATCCGCGCAGCTTCACGATTGCCACGTATGCGCTGTGCGGCTTCGCCAACTTCGGCAGCATCGCCATTCAGATTGGCGGCATCGGAACGCTGGTGCCCGAGCGCCGCGCCGACCTCGCCAAACTGGGCGTCCGCTCCATGATCGGCGGCCTCCTCGCCTGCTACCTCACCGCCACCATCGTCGGCATTCTGATTTAGTTCGTCCTCGTCCTCGTCCTCGTCCTCGAAATCCAACCGCTTCGCAACGTCGTCCGCCTTGCTCCATCACTCCACTACTCCACCACGGCGTTTATCACTTCAAACCCTTCCACGATTTAGCGATTCAACGCTTTAACGCTTAAACGTTCTTCACGTAATGTGCGCCCCCTGCGTCTCCACGTACACCGCATACAGCGACTGGCTCCCGGTCATGAAGAGCCGGTTCCGCTTCGTTCCGCCGAAGCAGACATTGGAGCAAATCTCCGGCAGCAGGATCTGCCCGATGCGCTTCCCGTCCGGCGCGAAGATGTGCACGCCGTCGTAACCCGCGCCCGCCCAGCCGGCGCTGGCCCAGATGTTCCCATCCACATCCGCGCGAATCCCATCGGCGCCGCCGGATTTGTCGCCCAGTTGCATCGAGCAAAACTTGCGGCTGTTCTTCAGCTTCCTGCCGTCCACGTCATAAACCTGGATGCCCTTGGGCGCCGCACCACCGGTGTCGGCAATGTAGAGCTTCTTGTAATCGGGCGAGAAACAGAGTCCGTTCGGCTTGTGCAAATCATCGGTCACCACGTCCATTTTACCGCTCTTGGGATCGATACGATACACCGCCTCTTTGATGACCAGTTCGCCCTTGTTGCCTTCGTAATTCATCATGCTCCCGTAACCGGGGTCCGTGAACCAGATGCCGCCGTCCGGATGCACCACGGCGTCGTTCGGCGCGTTCAACGGCTTGCCCTGCCACTTGTCCGCCAGCACGGTGATTTTGCCGTTGTGCTCGTAACGCACCACCCGCCGGTTGCCGTGCTCGCACGCGATCTGGCGTCCCTCGAAATCAAACGTGTTGCCGTTGCTGTTGCCCGCCGGATTGCGGAACGTGCTCACGTGCCCGTCCTCCTCCAGCCAGCGCAACTGGACGTTGTTCGGGATGTCGCTCCACAACAGATATCGCCCCACCGCGTTCCACGCCGGGCCCTCCGCCCACAACGTGCCCGTGTAAAGCCGCTGGATCGGCGTGTTGCCCAGCTTGTATTTGTCGAACCGCTTGTCCAGCGAGAGGATGTCCGGGTCCGGATAACGCGTCGGCGCCTTGCCCGTCCAATCCCGTTCGGCCGCGCCGGCCACCGACGCCATCGCCGCGCCTGCCGCGGCCACTGCCGCGCCCAGAAAGGAGCGGCGATTCAACGTGTTTGCTTCCTGACATGGTGAAGGCGATTCCGCATGGACATTCATGGCAATTCCTATGGATTGATTTGCACGCAGGTTGCCAGAACACCGGCGACACCGCAAGCAAACGGGCGGCTTCTGCTGAAGGCGGCTGGGCCGAACACAACCCATAATTTGAACCCAAACCGCCATTTAGAGACTATTTCTTCACCGGATCCGACCGCAACGGAAACACTTTGGGCCCCGGCGTCACGAAACAACGCGCGGCCCATTCGGTCCATTGCGCGGCGAGTTGGCGGACGCGCTCGGGTTGCGCCGATGCCAGATCGCGCAATTCCGTTCGATCTGTCGCGAGGTCATAAAGCTCCCACGGCCCGTCCTTGAGCGACACCAGCTTCCACTGACCCTCGCGCACGGCGCGGTTGCCTTCGTGTTCGAAGAACAACGCGCGCGTTGACGTCGCTTCACCGCGCAACACCGGCAGCAGGCTCCGCCCTTCCATCGGCGGCACCGCCTCGCCCGCCCGCGTCTTCGGATACGCGGCCCCGGCCAGTTCCACGAGCGTGGGCATGACATCGATGATGTGCAACGGGCGCGTTTCCCATTCGCCCTTGCGCTTCATCCCAGCCGGCCAGTGCGCGATGAACGGCGTGCTGATGCCGCCCTCGTGCACGTAATGTTTGTAGAGCCGCCACGGTGTGTTGCTCGCATTCGCCCAGCCCGAGCCGACGCTGTGGTATGTGCCTGGCCCGCCCATCTTCTCCAGTTCCGCGCCCTTGTGCAGGATGTTGTTCGGGCCGGATCGTGTGTCAAAGCCGTGCGGATCCCATTCCGCGCACGCGCCGTTGTCGGAGAGGAACAAAATCAGCGTGTTGTCCCATTCGCCGCGCGCGCGCAAATCCGCCAGCACGCGGCCGATGTTCTGGTCCATGCGATCCACCATCGCCGCAAAGATGGCCATGCGCCGCGCGAGATCGGCGCGCCGGTCCGCCGGCAGCGAATCCCACGGCGGGTTCACGCCATGGTTGGTGTTCCCGTAAGTCGAATAATCCGAGCGCGGCGTCAGCGGCACATCCTTGCCAATCACACCCAGTTGCTTCATGCGCACGTGCCGCTCGGCGCGAATGGCGTCCCAACCCTTCTCGTAGGTCTTTGCGTATTTCGCGATGTCCTCCTTCCGCGCGTGCAATGGAAAATGCGGAGAATTGTAAGCCAGGTAAAGAAACCACGGCTTGTCCGGCGTCCTGCGCGCTTCGCCCAGAAAATCCAGGGCATGGTCCGTCAACGCATCCGTTCCGTAAAACTGTCCCTCCGGATACGCGCGCGCGACGCGTCCCTTCGGCAAACGTAGGTAATGGTTCGCGTCCCAAAACGTCCCCGCGCTGATGAGCGTTCCGTAAAATTCCTCAAACCCGCGCTCCGTCGGGTCCGTCGTGCCCAGATGCCACTTGCCGCACATGAACGCGCGATAACCCGCCGGGCGCAACACCTCGGCCATCGTCGTCGCGCGGTCGGCCACGCGCCCGCGATAACCTGGCAGGCCCAGGTCGTTGATCATGTGCCCCATGCCGACCTGATGCGAATACAGCCCCGTCATCAGGCTCACGCGCGTGGGCATGCACCGGCTCGTGTTGTAAACTTGTGTGAAACGCAATCCGTTCGCCGCCAGCCGGTCGAGGTTCGGCGTCGCAATCTCCCCGCCGTAACATCCCAGGTCGCTGTAACCGAGGTCATCCGCCATGATGAGCAGAACGTTTGGCCGCTTGGCCGGCTGCGCGCCGGCGAGCGAAACCGCCATCACCAAAACAAACGCCATGGCCACGCGCCGAAGAATCAAAGGGTTCATGCAGGTGTGGAATTTACCAAGTTGGCGCTGCTGCGCCAACATGCAATCACTCCGAATTGACTAGCTCGTATTTACCCGATACTTTTAGGCCATGATGGCGACAATGGAGCAAACCCAGACCGAATTGCCGCGCTTGGTGGAACTGGCGCAACGCGGCGAGGAAGTGGTTATCACACAACACGGATTGCCCGTTGCGAAAATCACGGGTTTGCACTCACGCCAGCGCGTGACCCAAGCGGATCGAGTGAATTGGTTGGCCGAACTCGCCGACTTGCGCCGCCGGACCGCCACGGGCAAAACGCATCCGACGATAGAGGAAATTCTGGACGAAGATCGGGGAAACTAGGCGCATGAGCTATTGGGACACCTCGGCGCTCGCCAAACTTTACATCGCAGAGCCAGATTCTGGCGCTTTCCAAACATACGCTTTGACCAACTCCATTGTCACTTCAAGGCTCGCGCTGTGGGAATTGCGTCATGTCGCCTTGCGCAAGGAGGTCGAGGGAGTAATTCAATCCAGCACCGCTGAAACCATCTGGCAACAAGCCGAGGCAGACGTAATTAACGGGCGCGTGAGCATGATCGAACTTGACCAGAACTTGACCGCCGAATTGGAATCGGTCATGGCTGCTTGTTACCGCGGCACACCATCCCTGGCCGTCAGGACATTGGATTCCATACATCTGGCGAGCGCCCGGGTCGCGGGCGAAACGGAGATTGTGGCAACTGACGCACGTCTCAGATCTGCCGCACTGTCGCTCGGTTTGGCCGTTTTCCCGACCTGATTCACACCTTACCTTTGAAGCGCGCGACGGAATTGAAATCCACTTGCCCGCCCGCCTCCTTCAGGCAGACTTTCCCCACATCGCCATGAAGCTGAGCATCAAAATCGGTTTGTCCTTCGCGTTCGCCTGGTTCACCGCCGCCACCTCCTTCGCCCAGGTTCCCGAATGGATCTGGCACGATCACAAGGGCGACCAGCCCACCGACAACGAGATCGTCTATTTCCGCACCACGTTCACGCTGGAAACAAAGGCCATCGCCGCCGACCTTGTCGCCAGTTGCGACAATCGTATGGAGGTCTTCGTCAACGGCAAATCTGTCGCCCGCAGTGATGCTTGGGAGAAACCCGCCAAACGCGACGTCGCCAGTTTCCTCAAGAACGGCGAAAACGTCCTCGCCGTGCGCGGCCAGAACTCCGGCGGCGCGGCTGCCTTGATCGTGCGCCTCGAAGCGTCGCTCGTGAACAGCAAGCGCGTGCTCGTCCTTTCCGATGCGAACTGGCGCACGTCGCTGACCACCAATCCCGCGTGGGAAAGTGCCGAAAAGACTCCCGATAATTGGGCCAAGGCCAAAAGCCTCGGCAAACTCGGCGCGCGTCCCTGGGGCGACATCTTCTCCGCCACCGGCGCCTTGCCCAAGAAGCTCGCCACGTCCGCCGAATCGCTCACCGTGTTGAAGGATTTCAAGGTCGAACTCCTGCGCAGCGCCGAGCCCAACGAAGGCTCGTGGGTCAGCATGACTGCCGATCCCAAGGGCCGCCTCATCATCTCGCCCCAGGGCAACGAGCCCATGTTGCGCGTCACGCTTTCTGCCGACGGCAAGGTCGCCAAAATCGAGCGCATCGAACTGCCGCCCCGCCAGGCGATGGGCCTCCTCTACGCGTTCGACAGCCTCTACGTCAACGGCCGCGGCCCCGACGACTGGGCCGTGTATCGCCTCACCGACACCAATGGCGACGATCAATACGACAAGTTCGAAACGCTGCGCAAATGGCAGGGCGGCGGTGGCGAACACGGCACGCACGGCATCGTCCTCGGGCCGGACAAAAAACTCTACGTCGTGTGCGGCAACTTCGTCGGCGTCCCCACCGACCTCGCGCCCACGTCGCAGCACAAGAATTACGCGGACGACGTCATCCTCCCGCGCATGGAGGACGGCAACGGCTTCGGCGCGGGCCGCAAGCCACCCGGCGGCTACGTCGTGCGCATGGACCCCGACGGCAAGAACTGCGAGTTGTTCGCCGCCGGCCAGCGCAACACTTATGACATCGCGTTCAACCGCGACGGCGAGCTCTTCGGCTTTGACAGCGACATGGAATGGGACTGGGGCACGCCGTGGTATCGGCCCACGCGCATCTATCACATCACCAGCGGCGCGGACCACGGTTTCCGCGAAGGCACCGCCAAGTGGCCCGAGCATTATCAGGACAGCCTGCCTGCCACGGTAAACATCGGCATCGGCTCGCCCACCGGCGTGCGCTCCGGTGCGGGCGCGAAGTTCCCGGCGAAATATCAGGACGCAATGTATATCCTCGATTGGTCGTATGGCCGCATCATGGCCGTGCATCTTCAACCAAACGGGGCCAGCTACTCCGGCTCGTTTGAAAACTTCGTCGCCGGCAAACCGCTTAATGTGACCGATCTCGAGGTCGGCAAGGACGGCGCCATGTACTTCACCACCGGCGGCCGCGGCACGCAGTCGGGTCTGTATCGCGTGACCTACACCGGCTCCGCGTCCACGACTCCCGCGCCGGCGGCAAAAATCTCTCAGGCCCGCGACCTCCGCCATCAACTCGAAGCCTTCCACGGCAAGGTCGATCCCAAAGCCGTCCCGTCCGCGTGGCCGCATCTCGACAGCAATGATCGCTTCATCCGTTACGCCGCGCGCATCGCCATCGAAGCGCAGCCCGTCGAACAATGGAAATCCCTCGCGCTCTCCGAGACCAAACCCTACGGCGGCCTCACTGCCCTCATAGCCCTCGCGCGCGTCGGCGGCCAGGACACGCAAGCCGACCTGCTCGGCGCGCTCAAGAAATTCGCGATGGCCTCGCTCACCGAAGACCAGCAACTGCTGAAGCTCCGCGTCATCGAATTGAGTTTCATCCGCCAGGGCCGCCCCGCGCCCGAACTCATCTCGCTCGCGATCGAAAAATTGAGCCCGCTCTATCCGGCAAAGAGTTTTGCGCTGAACCGCGAACTCTCGCAAATCCTCATCTATCTTGAGGCTCCGGGCGTCGTTCAGAAGACGTTACAACTCGTCGCGCAGGCGAAGACCCAGGAGGAACAACTCCATTACCTCATGGCCCTCCGCAACGCCAAAACCGGCTGGACCCTCGACGACCGCAAGCGCTACTTCACGTGGTTCCGCCAGCAGCAACCCACGCAGGACGGCGGCCCCACTTATCCCGGCGGCTCCGGCTACTTCCTCGCCAAGGCGTCCGACCATCCGTCTTACTTCGCAAAATGGTTCGCCGACGTCGGCCGCGAAGTCGGCAACGGCTCCAGCTACCCCAAGTTCCTCGCCAACCTGCGCCGCTCCGCCGCCGACACTCTGACTCCCGACGAACGGAACGCCGTCGCCGATCTCCTCACCGACATCATCCCGAAGCCCGTCGTCGCCAAGGCGCGTCCTTTCGTGAAGGAATGGAAGATGTCCGACCTTGAACGCGACCTCACCCAGGTGGAGAAGGGCCGCAACTTCGCGCGCGGCAAGGAAGCCTTCACCGCCGCGCAATGTTTCGCCTGCCATCGTTTCGGCGAGGAAGGCGGCGCCGTGGGACCGGATATCACCGCCGTCATCAGCCGCTTCAGCCGCCGCGATATTCTCGAATCCATCGTCGATCCCTCGAAAGTCGTCTCCGAGCAATACCAGAACATCACTGTGTTGCAGAAGGACGGCGAGGACGTCACTGGCCGCCTCGTCGAGGATACCAACACCAAGCTCGTCCTTGTGCCCAACCAGCTCACCGGCGACAAAGTCGAAATCCTCAAGAACAAAGTCGCCAAGATCACCCCTTCCAAGCTTTCGCCCATGCCCGAAGGCCTCATCAACGTCCTCACCAAGGAAGAGATTTTGGACATGCTCGCCTACATCGAATCCGCCGGCAAAAAAGACCACCGCGCGTTCGCGAAATGAAGCCGCCGCTTTGCCATCCCAACGCATCGCCAACTTCCCACGCTTCAAGCCGCGCGAAGCGTTTTGGAGTGCGCCAGTCCGATGGCGCTTTGTTGCGTATGGCAAATCCCAACGCGTAATTTCTATGAGCGCACGAGTATTCCTTC
>JBFMBT010000293.1:0-8431 GCA_040754875.1 Verrucomicrobiota bacterium
ACTTCAAATCAAACAGCAGGAACTCCGCGCCGTTCGGCGAAGCCAGTTGCAGCGCCGTTTCTTCACTGACGCTTGCGCCATCACCGGCAGTTAACTTCTCGCCGTTCAACTCGAGTTCACCTTTGAACACCTGAATCCACGCGTGGCGATTCGCTTTCAACGCGTGCGACGCTTTCGCGGCCGCTTTCAGTTTGCCGAGGTAAATCTCCGCGTCCTGGTGAATCTTCAACGAACCATCGCGCGCCGTGGGCGACACGACCAGTTGCAAGCCGTCCGCGGCCTTGCCGTTGCCGGACGATTTCTGTTCGTAACCGGGCGTGAGCATCTTGCGCTCGGGCAGGATCCAGATTTGCAAGAGATGCACCGGCTCGATGGGCGAGTAATTGAATTCGCTGTGCCGGATGCCCGTGCCCGCCGTCATGCGCTGCACGTCGCCCGCCTTCATCACCGCGCCGTTGCCCAGGCTGTCGCGATGCTCCAAGGCGCCGGAAATCACATACGTCACGATTTCCATGTCGCGATGCGGATGCATGTCGAACCCGCCGCCGCCGGCCACGCGGTCTTCATTGATGACGCGCAACGTGCGGAAGTGCATGTGCTGCGGATCATAATAATCCGCGAACGAGAACGAGTGATACGTGTCCAGCCAGCCGTGGTCGGCGTGGCCGCGTTCGGTGGATTTGCGAAGCGTGATCATAATTCATTATCGGTTGAGGTTTCGTGGTCGCAAGAAATCAGTGCGTGGCTGTGGCGTACGCCGGCGCGGGTTGTGTTGTGGCGGCTCCGGAAAGCCGTCGCTGAATCACCGCGTCGAGCGCCCATTTGCCGCCGCCCTGGATGACCACAGCCGCGGCCATGCCGGCCATGAGCAGATGATACTCGAAGCCTTCGCCCTTCTGGTTGCCAAACCAGTTCATGAAAAATCCGTTCGGCAACGCCACCGTGAGCGCGGCCACGCTGATGGTGACACCAATGCCAAACGCTGCCACGCGGCTCAGCAACCCTGCCACCAACAGCATCGGGCCGAAGAATTCCGCCGTGATCGCCAGCAACGCCAGCGGCGCGGGAATGTGCATCGTCTCGGTGAAGAATTTCATCGTGCCGTCAAAGCCGTAGCCGCCGAACCCGCCGAGGACCTTTTGCGCACCGTGAGGGAACATGACAATGGCGAGCATCACGCGCAACACCAGCGCGCCGTAATCGTCGTTGGTCTTAAACAAGTTTTGGATGAGCTTCATATCGAATTCAAAGTGTGTGTTTTGTTTTTGTGCGGTCCTCAAAAGGCTTTGGCGATGGGTTCCGCTTCTTGCTTCGCTTTCGCGACCGCCTGGTTCTTGGCGTCCGGGCCGGCCAGCGTGGGTTCGACGAGAATGGACTTCACATCCGTGAAACCGATGAAGCCGAGCACCTGCTGGAGGTAGCGCGTCTGCTGGTCGTAACCTTCCGCGCCGGTGCCCGCGCCATAAGCGCCGCCGCGCGCGTAAATCGCCAGCGCGGGCTTGCCGGTGATGAGTCCCTTGTAGCCTTCCGCCGGGGAAAAGCTGAACGCAAGACCCGGCTGCACCAGAATGTCGAGGTAATGCTTCAGGATGTAGGGAATGCCGAAATTCCACATCGGCAGCGAAATCACGTATTTGTCCGCCGATTTGAAATGGTTGGCGAGATTCACGACCGCCTGCCACGCCTGCTGTTGCTCCGGCGTCGGGTGCTCGCCATGCAGGATGGCGTATTTGGCGTCGATCGCATGCTGGTCGAACGGCGGCAGATTCGCCTGCCACAAGTCCAGCGTCTCGATCGTGTCATTGGGATGTAGCTTGCGATAAGCGTCGAGGAAATGCCGGGCGACCTCGATGGACGCGGCGCGTTCCTTGCGGGGAGAGGATTCAATATAGAGTAGTTTGGCCATAACATTGTTCTGCGTTGTTACTGTCACAGCCATTACCTACGCTTGGAACGTGCCAAACTGCTCAATGTTGGCACTGATTGTTCGTATATAATTTAACACCAATACATTAAGAAATGAAGTGAGTGGAGAAGTTCAGCGCACTTTAACAACGCATTTGAGTTAAAATGCGTGGCTCAAGAGGTTCTGACGCAAATGCGTTGAGGCGTGCCGCGTTTACTTGGCGGCGTCGTGGATGGTCCGCAGAAGAGAGGTGTGGTCGGTGGTGTCCTAGCCCAACTCCCAAATCATGACGCCGCCCAGCCCCTGCGCCCGGGCGTGGGCGGTCTTGCGCCGGATGGTTTCGATCCCGTTGAAGTGGAATCCGCCGGCGAGGTCAGCGTCCGGCTTTGGTTGATGCTGGCGCACGATTTCGGCGTACGCGATCGCGTCGCGTTTTTCGTTGCGGCCATAAAAGGGCAGGCCCCAGATCAGTTTCTGGTCGGGCACGCCTTGTTCGCGCCAATGTTCCAGATCCTTCAATGCCTTTTCGTAGCTTGCGTGCGGCGCGCCATGGTCGTAGGCCATCACGTGGACGGCATCGAGCAGCGCGATGGTGTCGGGCATGAGGAAGCTGCCCCGCCCGGGCAATGCGGTGCTCAAGCGCAGCCGGTGCGGCGCAAAAGCGGTTTTCAAGTCTCTGAGCAACGTATTGTAATCGGCGGTTTCCCGCTCGCCTTGCGGATACTCCCAATCAATGTCCGCGCCGGCAAACTGGTGTTCCAGGCAGAATGCGGCCAGTTCCTTCACGAAACGCGCGCGCGTTTCCACGGTGGCCGCCATGGGGGCGAATCCTTTGGACGCGCTCCAGCCGCCGACGCAAATCCAGACACGCACGCCGCTCCTGCCGGCTTTGGCGTGAATGCGTTTCACGGTCTCCGCGCGCACACGTTTGGTGTCAAGCGAGCCGTCCACGCCCGGGGTGATGGAGAAATACACCATGTCCGTCAGATACGAGCAGTCGATGCGCTCCAAAGCGTCAACGCGATAATGAGGCATGTAACCGATGATGCGAAAAGAGTTCGTTTCCGCGCTGGCGAAGGCGCCAGCCAGGACCCAAGCAGCCAGGAACAGCCACCGGTTTGCGACTGACCGCAGGAAACTCATGGCGCGAGCATACGCAGAGGGCCTGGCTGAGGCAACGCCTCACGTGTCTGCCCAAAAGTGCCAGCATGGGGTGCACACTGGCCGGATTTTCAGCCCCGTCCTACGCTGGCCTGTGGTATGCTTTAGAGTGATTCGCAAAATTAACGACGTACATAACCTGATTTGATTATGAAGACGTTACGCATCGCGATGGTCACCCTGGCCCTGCTGGGCCTGGGCGCAATGTCCCTGTCGGCCAAAGACAAAGTCAAGAATCCCGGGAAAGATAAGCCGGAAAAGACGCAAGCCGCCAAACCCGCGGGTTCCTCGAAAGAATCGTGGGTTGACGTAAAAATCACCACGGAAGAGCGGCAAGTCATCGAAACCTACGTGAAGGGCTTTTCAGGCAAGAAAGCGAAGAACCTTCCGCCGGGCCTGCAAAAGAAGGTGGCACGCGGCGGCAACCTTCCGCCGGGCTGGCAGAAGAAGCTCGCGCGCGGCGAAGTCATGTCCGCGGAAGTGTTCAAAGTCTGCACACCGTTGCCGGCTGAAGTGGTCGTCAAACTGCCGCCCCCGCCCAAGGGTGTCATTACCGTCACCATCGAAGGCAAGGTTGTGCGTCTGTTGGAGGCGACGCGCGAAATCCTCGACGTCTTTGAAGTCGGCCGCTGACGGAAGTTCTCAAAAGCAACACACCCATGCCTGCCAAACATACGCCGCAGTCGAAACGAACACGCTTCAGCCTTGCCATCACGGGGCCGCCGCTGCCATTTGACTCCTTTGCCAACGAGACGCGCGGCCGCAAGTGGAACCGCTGGACGCGTGTGGATGCGGCCCGGCAGCCGCTGCACTGCGCGCTGCGCGAAGGCACTTGACGCGGTCGGATAGGCAGGAATTCCTCGACCAACATCCGCCGCGGGGCGCGGCTTGCTCCGCGTTCCGCCACCGCCCGCGTTGACACGCCCTGGCGCAGTGCTTACGGTTTGTTGACACTATGAACGCGTTGTTCGATTCCCTGGTCGAGTTGATCCGCCGCACTTCCGCTGAGATTCCCGATGATGTGCAGCAATCCATCGTGCAGTCCCTGGAAAACGAAAAGAAAGGCACCATTGCCGAAAGCGCGTTGAAAATCATCGAGCGCAACATCGGACTGGCGAAACAGAAATCGCAACCCATCTGTCAGGACACGGGCAGCATCATTTTCTACGTGGATTGCCCGGTCGGCTTCGACCAGATCACGTTCGAGGAGACGGCGCGCGAGTCGGTGACGGCGGCGACCAAGAAAGGTTATCTGCGCCAGAATTCCGTCAATTCGCTCACCGGCAAGAACGACGGCACGAATGTGGGGCCGGGTTCGCCCACGATTCATTTTCATCAGCATCGCTCGCCGGAAACCGAAGTGCGACTGGTGCTCAAGGGCGGCGGTTGCGAAAATGTGGGCGCGCAATATTCCCTGCCGGATGAGTCGCTGGGCGCCAACCGCGACCTGGACGGCTGCCGCAAGGCGATCCTCGATGCGGTGTTGCAGGCGCAGGGCAAAGGCTGCGGGCCGGGCATCCTGGGCGTATGCATTGGCGGCGACCGCGCCACGGGCTACGAGTTTTCCAAGCAACAATTCCTCCGCACGATTCCCGATCGCAATCCGGTGCCGGAACTGGACGCGCTCGAGCAGGACGTGATGAAGACAGCCAACGAACTGGGCATCGGCCCGATGGGCTTCGGTGGCAGGACAACGTTGCTGGGCGTGAAGATCGGCGTGGCCAACCGCCTGCCCGCATCCTATTTCGTCAGCGTCAGCTACATGTGCTGGGCGTACCGCCGCCAGGGCGTGGCGCTGGATCAAAACGGCGGCATTGCGAAGTGGCTTTATTAACCGCGCAACACTTTCCATCCATGATTCAACTCACCAGTCCGTTCACCGGGGAAAAGATTCGCGCGCTCAAGGTTGGCGACGCGGTGGAAATCAGCGGCGTGTTGTTCACCGGCCGCGATGCGGTGCACAAGTATCTGCACGAGGGCGGCGCATTGCCGGAAGGCGTGAACCTGCGCAACGGCATCCTGTATCATTGCGGCCCCGTGGTGATCAAAGACGACAAGGGGCAATGGGAAGTCACCGCCGCCGGCCCCACGACTTCCATCCGCGAGGAGCCTTATCAGGGGCACATCATCCAGGAGCACGGCATCCGCGGAGTCATTGGCAAAGGCGGCATGGGCAAGCGCACACTGGCGGCCTGCCAGGAGCATGGTTGTGTGTATCTCCACGCGGTCGGTGGGGCTGCCCAGGTACTGGCCGAGTGTATCAAATCGGTACGCAATGTCTATTTGCTGGAGAAGTTCGGGTCACCCGAGGCCATCTGGGAACTGGAGGTGGAAAAGTTCCCGGCAGTGGTGACCATGGACTCACACGGCAACTCTTTGCACGAAGAGGTGTTCCAAGCGAGCCAGGCGGCTTTGGCGCAACGACTTTAAGCCGTTAATTTCAGCATTCTCCTGAGTCCGCAAGGCACGGTTTTGCCCTCCCACTCGGTCAAATCTACGTGTGGTAACCCACGCAGGCTGCGCCGCTTGCGTGGGCTGGCAAGCTCCTTGCTATCCCCTAAGTGAGTGCCGTAACAGGCACACGACGGTATGAAAACCCAAACCAATCAATTTCGTTCCCGTCCCGCGCATGCGCTGGCGTTCACGCTGGCGGAAATCATGATCGCGGTGGCGATGGTCAGCATCATGTTCGTCTCGCTTTACGGCGGGATTTCCTCGGGCTTCAGCATCATCCAGGCGGCGCGTGAAAATCTGCGCGGCACGCAAATCATGCTGGAGAAAATGGAAACCGTGCGGTTGTACAGTTGGGATCAAGTCAACTCGAACGGGTTCGTTCCGTGCGAATTCACTGCCTCGTTTTATCCGGGTCACACCAACAGCGGGATTCTCTACTCGGGCACCATGGAAGTGACGAACGTGCCGTTCTCCGAGGTGTACAGCCCGGACATGCGGCTGATCATCATGAAGATTCAGTGGAATTCCGGCAACGTCGTCCGCAAACGCGAGATGCGCACTTACATCGCCCGGCACGGGTTGCAGAACTACATTTACTAATCCTCACAGCACCGCATGAGAATCCGACTTTCCAGAGAATCCGGCAGCGCCGTCCTCATCTGCCTGATCGTCGCCAGCATCATGGGCATGGCCCTGGCCAGCTATTTGAGCCTCGTCAGCGCCCAGCACCTGTCGGTCGCCCGTTCGCAGGCATGGAACATTTCCGTGCCCGTTGTGGAAGGGGGCATCGAAGAGGCACTCTCGCATCTTTATTACAATGGCCCGACGAATCTGGGCACCGCCGGTTGGAGCGCGGACTACTTTGGCCACTACAACAAGTGGCGTCAGGTCGGCGACGGCTGGGCGTTCATGACGATCTCCAATGCGACGAGCCTGACGCCCACCGTTTATTCGCGGGGCTATGTGCGCGTGCCCTTGTCCAACGGCCAGTGGATTCAGCGGCTCATCATGATCAACACGCGGCGCGACAATCTGTTCACCAAGGGCCTCGTCGCCAAGGGCCAGATCACGCTCAACGGAAACAATGTGGCAATCGACAGTTTTGATTCGGCGGACCCCAATTACAGTTCCAACGGCGTGTACGTTGTCAGCAAGCGCAAGGCCAACGGCGACGTGGCCAGCAACTCCGGCGTGACCAATGCCATCATCACGGGCAATGCGAATATTTTTGGCAAGGCATCCACCGGCCCCGGTGGCACGGTGGGTCACGGTCCCAATGGCGCGGTGGGCGACCTGGCCTGGCAGTACGGTGGCAACACCGGCATCAAACCCGGGTTTTCCGCGGACGACATGAACGTGTCTTTTCCGGATGTAAAGCTTCCCTTCAGCGGCGGGTTCACGCCCGGCGGCGGGAGCGGTTATCAATATGTGATTTCGACCAGCGGCGACTACCGCATCTCCAGTCTCTCGGGCAGCCTGCTGATCGCGAGTAATGCCAATGTCCGCCTGATCGTCGATGGCAACATCAGCCTGACCGGCCAGGATAAGATCATGATCGAAGGCGGCGGCTGCTTGAATCTGTATATGGCCGGCGCGGAAGCGAAGATCACCGGCACCGGCGTGGTCAACCAAAATGGCAACGCCACCAATTTCTTCTACTGGGGTACGACCAACAACACGACTCTCGCCGTCAATGGCAACGGCAGTTTCAAGGGCGTCATCTACGCTCCCAACGCCAACTTCACCATGAACGGCGGCGGCAACAGCAATCTTGAAGACATCACCGGCGCCAGTGTCACCGCCACCGCCCGCATCAACGGCAATTTCAACTTTCACTACGATGAGAACTTGGGCCGCTTGAACTTCTCGCGCGGCTACATCATCACGGCGTGGAACGAGCTCTAGGCTCGCGTTTCCAGGCGCCTTTTCCCAACTGTCTGCAAATCAAGAGGAAAGCGAAGCAGGGTGGCGTTTCTTGAGGCCTTCCACCGATTCCACTCGGACAGGGCCGTTTAAGCGGGTTGTTCCTGCTGAACGGAACGCCTCCCATGGGGGAAACTGCTGATTGGAGAATGGCAAGCGCCATGCTTTTCCTCACCTATGCGTCTCCTGCCGGGACCGGCCCGGCGCTTTCCGTAAGAACATGAAAATCGCGAAACACACCTTCCGCTGGCGTCCGGTCGAAATGCTGGCCTTCACCCTGCCCGAGGTGATGATTTCGGTCGCGATCATCGGCATCATGTTTGTCACGTTGTATGGAGGCATTTCGTCCGGATTTGGGATTGTGCAACTGGCCCGCGAGAATCTGCGCGCCACGCAAATCCTCCTGGAGAAAATGGAAACCGTGCGCCTGTACAGCTGGGACCAGGTCAACTCAAACGGTTTCATTCCCTCGACTTTCAGCGCCTCGTTTTATCCCGGGGCCACCAACAGCGGCATCCAGTACTCCGGCACCATCTCGGTGACCAATGTGTCGTTTACGGAAGCGTACAGCGGCGATTTGCGGCAGGTCGTTTTGAAGGTGCAATGGACGTCCGGCCAGGTGGTGCGCAATCGCGAAATGCGCACATTCGTTTCCCGTTACGGTTTGCAGAACTACATCTACTGAAAGTGCGGTATGAAAATCCGATATTCCAGCGAACAGGGCAGCACGGTGATCATGTGCCTCATCATCGCCAGCATCATGGGCATGGTCCTGGCCAGTTACTTGAGCCTCGTCAGCGCGCAAAACCTTTCCGTCACGCGCTCGCAAACGTGGAATTCCGTCGTTCCCGTGGCCGAGGCCGGCGCGGAAGAAGCTCTCACGCACCTCTATCACAACGGCCCCAGCAATCTCTTTCTGTGTGGCTGGATCACCGCCGGCTCGGATTATTACAAGTGGCGCCAGGTCGGTGATGGCTGGGCGTATCT
>JBFMBT010000294.1:0-8370 GCA_040754875.1 Verrucomicrobiota bacterium
CCCCCCCCCGGGGCCGCCCCGCCGCGCTCAAACCCGGCATCACTCGCAGAGTCCTTCTGCGACGCTGACAACGCCGTGGCCGGAGGCCGCCATGGCCGCCGGGGCAACGTTGACATCCACCGGGTGAGCCTGCTCCGCTGCCGGAGCCGTGGACAAACAAGCGCCCAGGCCGCTGGGCGCGATCCGGTCTTCAAGTGGTTCGATATCCAGTGTCAGGTTGGTTGTTTCTTTTATGTTCATTGCTTCAGTTTGGTTTTTGTTTTTTCCGTCCGCGCCCGGCGCCTGGCAAACGCGCCGCCGCACGGACGAAATCGGACGCGAACCGGTGCCGCCATCGGGGAGGCCACAGATGAGCTGAAGTGGCCTCCCCGTCCAAGGTCTCCTTCCACGCGGCAAGCGATGGAAGGAGTTGGAGATTTTCATGCTTCGCGCTTAGTTTTCCGGAACGGCGCTGCCTTCCGGATTGGCACTGCCCTCGGGATTCGCGCTGCCGGACGGATTGCCGTGGCTGGAAGCCTGGTTGCCGGGCTGGCCGTCATAGCCGCCGGTCCCAGTGACGCTCGGAGCAATGCGCTCTTCCAGTTCTTCCACATTGAGTTGGATCTGGTCTTTCATCGTTTCTCACCTGCTTTCATGGTTGATGGTTCACAAACTGCGATCCAACCGGCGGTTAATTGCCGGCCGGCCCCTCGGGAAGCGCCCCGTTGGGAACCGCGTTGTGGTTGTTATTGTTGTTCGGATTGTCGGGGTTGTTGTGCAACGCACCAACCGTGTCCGGAGCAATACGCTCCTCCAGTTCTTCCACGTTCAGCGGAATCTGGTCGTTCATCTTGTTTCACCCCTTTCAAGGGTTGAGGGTTCGTGCGGGTTTGGTTGATTTCGGTCGAGAACGGACGAACTGCCTGTCGCCAGGCAGCTCATCCGGTTGCGCCAGCTTTCGAATTGGACGGAGCACGAACTGTCATGGCAGGTGCGGACCAATCCGGAAACCGGCGAAACTCAACCGCCATTAGTTGCCGTGCGAATCGGCCGTGTTGTTGCCCGGTTGCGGCTTGGCGCCGTTGGAAACCTCGTTGCCGGGGTTGCCGTTGCTTTCGCCCGGAACGCCATTGATGCTGTCCGGCGCGATGCGCTCTTCCAGTTCTTCCACGTTGAGGAGGATTTGGTCTTTCATTTGTCTTTCTGTTTGGTTGTGATGCGCCGGATTTACGGATTGATGAGCCACCCGGCGCCGGAGAACTCATCGATTCATGCGACAGGCGGGGCGTCTTATTTGTCGTCGCCCAGACCCGGGTTGCCGCCAGCCTGGCCGCCGCCGCCCTGGTCGTTGCTGCCGTTCTGGTCACCGCTGCCGGAGTTGCCGGGGCCGCCGCCCCAGTTGCCCGAGCCGGGCGGACCATCGTGCGGATCATTGAGGCCGCCGGCGTCCGGGGCGATCCGCTCTTCGAGTTCTTCCACGTTGAGAGTTAACGTTTTCATGAGGTGTGTTATAAAGTTCGTTGTGTTGTTTTAGTTGGCGCTGCGCCCCGGTCCCCGACCCTCTGGCCTGGGACCGGAGCCAGCGAATCGATTAATTGCCGGTGGACACCTGACCGCCGGTGCCTTCGTTGCCCGGGTTGTTGGTGTTATTGAGCGGAGGATTGTTGTTGCCCGGATTGCCCAAGGCATCGGGCGCGATGCGCTCTTCCAATTCTTCCACGTTCAGCAGGATTTCATCTTTCATCTGGATTCACCTCCTTTCGGTTCGTCAATGAACTGGCTAAACAGAGCTGTTCCCGTTGGGGAAACTCCATCCGCCAGTCGAAAGCGTGTGGTGCCTGGGCGCGACGTGTTCCAGCGCAGCCGCGTGGGGGCGGTCTTGATCGGAGTTTGCCGGTGCAGTTCGTTGGCGCACTGTGGACACACCGGTGGCGCGAAACGCACGGGCACTTTGAACCGCCGAGGCACCAAAAAAGGCATGGGTGACAAAATACGCACGGGACATGAAACGAACTAGACAGGTAACCCCCGCGTTCTTTGTAGGAATCCACCTTCTACAAGCGTTGCGAATGTCCTACACCTCGAGGCTGAACAGCTTTCGATCGTATGGCGGTTCAGTCCTTCGTATGCGGGACACGAAGAGTTGCTTCCCTTGGTTCTTCCACCATCCCCCTGGTGAACAACGTAACTGCGAGACATTGCGTTCATGCGTTTTACCTGTCGCAAGCCTGTGGAGGCGTTGGATTGAGTTGTGCAACAAAGGCGCATGGACACTAAGCGGCGGTGTCCGTTTGCGACAGAGAGGTGAGTACCGCAAAGCAAACCCGGCACTGGCTCCAACCAATGACGTTAAAGCCGTCCGAAAACGGCCTCGCAATGGGGAGTTCCAACAGAAGTTTCAAATGCTTGAAGACAAGCGGCTTAAAATTCAAACCCCCACTGCTGCCGGCTCCTCATGTCCATCCTTCCCCCGCAATCGTGGCCGAAAGGAGGGAGTGGAAAGCGTTGGCCTGATGAAGGAGCGCGGCGTTCACGCCGCTTCAACGCCGCCAGCACAAACCGCGCTGAAGCGGGCTAAAGCCCGCGCTCCACTTGCAGAAGGGGACGAATGTGGACCGATGGCAAAAAGCGCTTCTTCACGCATCGCCGCGCCGCGCGGAGTCCGCGATGTGCTCCACCGCCCGGCTGGCGATGGCCATGCCGGTCAACGTCGGGTTCACGCCGGAACCGGTCACAAACACACTGGTGTCGCAGATGAACAGGTTCGGGATGTCGTGCGACTGGCAGAATTCGTTGACCACGGAAGTTTTGGAATCGCGCCCCATGCGGCAGCTTCCCATCGCGTGCGCGCCGTAGTTCAAACCAATGCGCACCTTGCGCGCGCCGGATGCCGCCATCATCTCCGCCGCCTTGTCGCGCGCGGCGGCGGCCACGCGCAGATCGTTGTCGCCCCACTTGTAGGTCACGCGCGCCACGGGCAGCCCGCGCGCGTCCTGCAATTCCGGGTCCAGCGTGATCGTGTTCTGCTCGTGCGGCAGGCCCTCGGCGTGCGCCCACCACGCCGCCGTGTGCGCGTACTCGTGCAGGAAACGCTTGTATTCCGCGCCGTAAAACGTGCCGCTCAAATTCGCGTACGTAATCGGCGTCATCATGTACGACACCAGGATGAAACCGCGCGCGTAACCGTTGCGCGCCTCGGGCCGGTAATAATCCTGCACCATCACCTGCCCCATCTGGATGCCCTTGAACGCATTCACCGGCTGATCAAACGTGCCGAACACCTGCCACGTGGGATGACTCATAAAGTAGCGGCCCACGCAGCCGCTGGAATTGGCCAGCCCGTCGGGAAACGTCGCGTTGGCCGACAACAACAGCAGTCGCGGCGTTTCCAAGGCGTGCGCGGCGAGAATCACCAGCCGCGCGTTCAACTGGTTTTCGCGCAGGCCCGCGTCCAGATACGTCACGCCCGTCACGCGCCCCTTGGCCGCGTCGTAATTGACACGCCGCACGAATACTTCGCTCAGCACGCGCGCGCCGCGTTTCTCCGCGCGCGCCAGGTACGTGTCCAGCGCCGTGGCCTTCGCGCCCGTGGGACAGCCCGAGCCGCACCAGCCGCAATACACGCACGCGGGCCGGCCATCATAAGCGACGGAGTTGATCGCGATCGGTGGTGCGAACGGTTGCGCTCCCAACTGGCGCGCGCCGCGCGCCAGCACCTGTGCGTGCCAGTTCAGGCGATGCGGCGGCATCGGCAGTTGATACGCCTCCGGCGCGAACGGCCCGCACTCGCCCGCCACACCGAACTCGCGCTCCACCTTCGCGTAGTGCGGCCGCAGTTCGTCGTAACCAATTGGCCAGTCCGCGCCGACACCTTCCGTCGAATACGTCTTGAAATCGTTCGGATGAAACCGCGGCATCACGCCCAGCCACACCAGCGTGCCGCCGCCGACGCCGATGCCCGCCTTGGGAATGATGGCGTGCTTGCCGGTGTAAACGCGCGGCTCGTTCCAAAGGATTTTCGCGCCATTCGCCTCCGTGTTCGGCAAATCCTGCGCGGGATCAAATCGTTTGCCGGCTTCCAGCACCACCACCGAAAATCCCCGCTCCGCCAGTTCCTTCGCCACCAGGCTGCCGCAAGCCCCCGCACCCACCACCACCACATCTGTTGTTTGCGCCGGCATCGTCCGCTGTTGAAACGAATCAACCCATGCGCTTCGCCCGTCGGCATGACAGATGAAGCGACGGCGGTTCGGAATCAGGATTCGGTTTTGATGGCAGGCAAATTACCAGCTCCGACCGATGAAAGCTAGCAACCTCACGCCAACCTTTGGCACAGAGGCGGCAGCATCCAGCCGCCCCCGGCTGCCTGTCCCGACCGGTTCGGGTCCCCAGTCGCAGCGCGTCACCTACTAACCACCGTACCACGGTCGCTTTGATGTCATCTCCGTGAGACTCTGCAAACCCGTGATGCCATCTCACCCACGCCCTCTCCTCGGGAAGGACCGCGGCTGTCCCCAGCCGCAGCGCGCAACATGCAACCAACGTGAAGGACCACCTGCGGCGTCATGTCCGTGTGGCGCGATTTCAACCTTTCGGGAATTGAACCAAAACGAACCTCCTGACCCATGATGCAGGCGACACGCTGCGGCTGGGGACAGCCGCGGTCCGCGTTCACGCCGCCTTCGCCTCCACGCCCGCCATCAGGCGCATCAGGTTTGCCTGGGTGAAATCAGCGCGCTCCAGTTCGCCCATGACGCGGCCCTCGCGCATCACGAGAATGCGGCGGCTCAGGTTCATGACTTCCGGCAACTCCGAGGAAATCACCAGGATGGCCATGCCCTGGCAGGCGAGTTCGTCCAGCAACTGGTGGATCTCCGCCTTCGCGCCGACGTCGATGCCGCGCGTCGGCTCATCGACGATGAGCACGTCGCATTCGCGCGCGAGCCATTTTGCCAGCGCGATCTTTTGCTGGTTGCCGCCGCTCAGTCCGGCAATGTCGGCATCCAGTGAAGGTGTTTTCACGCGCAGGCGCTCCGCGTAACGCGCCACGAGCGAACGCTCTTCGCGCCGCTTCACGAAGCCGCCGAACGTCAGTCGTTTCAACGCGGCGAGCGAGCCGTTCTCGCGGCAGTTCATCGTCAGCACGAGGGCCAGGCGCTTGCGGTCCTCGGGCAGCAAACCCACGCCGGCGTTCAACGCGGCATCGACCGAGCCGAACGGAATTTCCCTGCCGTGAACGAACACCTTGCCACCGGCCAGCGGGTCCAGGCCGAAGATGGCTTGCGCCACCTCACTGCGGCCCGCGCCAATCAAGCCCGCCAGGCCGAGCACTTCGCCTTGGCGCAAGGTGAAACTCACATGGTTGAACCGGCCCTCGGACGACAGGTTTTCCACGCGCAACACTTCGTCGCCCAGCGGACGCGACAGATGTTGCGGCGTTTGAAAGACCACTTCGCGGCCCACCATCTGATGGATGAGGCGGTCGGGATTGGACGCGCTGACCTTTTCGGTGGCCACGTGCCGGCCATCGCGCAACACGGACACCGCATCGCACAGACGGAAGATTTCCTCCATCCGGTGCGACACGTAAATCACCGTGATGCCACGTTCCTTAAGGTGCGCAAGGAGATGGAACAGGTGCTCGCTCTCGTGGGCCGACAGCGAACTGGTCGGTTCATCCATGACGATGACCTGCGCGTGTGTGCCAACGGCGGCGGCAATCTGGATGATTTGTTCCTGGCCGGTCGAGAGGCGGCTGATGGGCAGGTCCACGTCGATGTCGGCCTCAATTTCCGCGAGCATGGCGCGGGCCTGTTCGCGCATCCGCGCCTTGTCGAGCCAGCCGGCGCGCCGCGGCAAATCGCCGAGGCAAAGGTTTTCCGCCACGGTGAGGTTTGGACAAAACGCCAGCTCCTGATGCACCATGGCGATGCCCATGTGCCGCGCGACCAGCGGGTTCGCGGGGTGAATGACGTTGCCGGCCAGCCGGATTTCGCCTTCGTCCGCCGTATAGACGCCCGCGAGAATCTTGCCCAGGGTGCTTTTGCCCGCGCCATTCTCGCCCATCAACGCGTGGCAACTGCCGCGCTCAATCTCCAGGCTCACCCGGTCCAGCGCCAGCACGCCGGGGAAGCGCTTGGTGATGTCGTGGAAGGAGATGAAGGGCATGGGATCAGAGATGGCGGGTCGGCGAGGCAGGGACTGGCTTGCAGTGCCGAAGTGTTTCCACTCGGTTGATGCGGGTTCGCCGAGCGTTGGTCCCCCTCACCCTGGCCCTCTCCCCAAGGAGAGGGAAATACTGTTGCTGCGTTTGGAGATTGTCACACACGACATTGGCTCGCGTGGAGTTGCGGGGAAAAGCGCCATCGGGCTGGACGCACTCCAAGACGCTATCGCGAAGCACCGGGCGTATCGCGGGCGCGCCAGCGTCCTGGAGTGCTTCCAGCCCGATGGCGCTTTCGTGGGGCGTGGCAAGCGAATGAATGGGGAAACCGCTAAAGCGGTTGATGAACATACGCACCTCGCAGTCACCTCGCTGAAGCGAGGTGTTAATGAGAGGTGAACGCTTTTGATGCGGATGAGTCATGCCCCCCTTTCAATCGTGCATTTCACGCGGCCGCCCCGGCCGCTTTCGGCCCGAAACCGCACAGTTCCTTGATGAAATTCCAGATGCCGGAGAGCGCGCCGATGAGGCCCACGTCGCGCACTTCCAGTTGATACGCGCGGGCCACGTGCTCTTCGTGCGTGAGGTAGCGCGGCGGCATGAGCAGGATGGTCTTGGTGTCGCCGCTTTCCACCAGCACCAGTTCCGGGCACATCAACGCGCGGCCCACGGCGTACTGGCCGGGCGGCAGCGTCAGCACGCGCTCGGGGAACACCAGCCAGGGACGATAGCGGAAGATGAATTCGCCCTTCTCGTTGCGCGACAGCCGGCCGTAGCTGCGGATCGGCGTCTTGCCAATCTCGCGCGCCAGGAACATCCAGTTTTCCTTGCTGTCGGGCAGAAAACGCGTGCGGCGGAACGTGAAGTAGTCGAACGCAAACGTCGTCCCGAACACCGTCAGACGAAACGCCCAGCCCGCCAGAAAATAACAAATCAAAATGATGATGAGCGACCACACCGCGCCGACATACGGATCGACAAACGAGGTGACCGTGACCGTCGAGAGGAGGAACAGGCGGAACGATTTGAGCGCCGCATCCACGGTGGCAAAGGGGCTCAGCAGAATCAGCACGTTGATCGCGTGCGCGCTGATCCACACGATGACAAAGGCAATCATCGCAAACGGCACAAAGACGACGTTCAACAACGCCGTGGCGTTGAAGGCCGCATACCCGGGATCAGCGATGAACTGCGCCTCCTGCGTGAGCGAACCAAAGATGGACGCCGCGATGGGCACGAACGCGCCGGTCGCCACCAGCCCACTGATTTTATTTTCAACGGCTTCAGCGACATCCAGCGGCTTCTTGAGCGCGGTGGGCACAGCCAGACCGAGCGTGTCCTTCAGGAACGCGGCCGTCACCAGCAGCAGGCCGGGAATCCAAAACCACGGCTGCGCGAACCACGAAAGGTCTTTGCGTTTCTCCTTGGGCGCATCGAAATATTTCCACGCGCCAACCGCGCTGACCCCGAGCAACGGCGAAATCGCCACGCCGGTAATCATCGAAATGGTTTGCGCTGCTTCGACCCCGGGCGCGGGCTTCTCCGCCTTGGTCGCCGGCGCTGGTTGGGCCGCATGGACCACAAGCGTCACCGCGAGCAGGAGGCCGAGAGCTGGCAAGAGGTATCGTTTCATGTAGCGCAGGTTTCCAACCTGCTGTATCGCAGGCTTCGAGCCTGCGTCGTGTGATGCTGTGGTTTGTTTTCGAACAGCCGACAATTCCCCGCTGCCTTTACTGCCGCGCCCTGCCGATTGGAAATCAGCGATACAGCAGGTTGGAAACCTGCGCTACGGGCCGATGCGCGACGGGCGATTTGCACATTGTCGCTCATTACAACCCCAATTGTTCCCGCAGCCATTGCGGGCGGTTGGTGGTGATGCCGTCCACGCCGGCGTCGAGCAGTTGTTTGGCGACATCCACTTCATCCACGGTCCAGACGTAAAATTTCAATCCGGCGGCCTTCGCCTTCTTCACGAACGCGGCGTCAATCGGTCCTTTGTAACTCAGGTTGATTGCGTCCACGCCGGCGGCTTTGGCCTTCTCGATGATTTCGTCGGGCGTGTAGGCGCGCTTGGTTTCCGCGTCCTTCTTCCACCCGTAGAGCCAGTAGGCTTCGATGCCGGGGAAGCGTTGCTTGGCGGCCTTCACGGTCTCGTAGCCGAAGGTGATGATGAGCAACTGGTCGTTCTTTTTGCCGCTGGCCTTGATGGCGCGCTCCAGCTCGGGAAG
>JBFMBT010000295.1:0-8365 GCA_040754875.1 Verrucomicrobiota bacterium
ACCCGGATGGGAGATCGGTTCAACCGAGAACGTACCGGCCATTCTTTCGCGTGCCGACCCGTTTGACCAGCTTCGCCTTGAGCAACGGGGCCAGCAAGTGCGCCGCGCCCTGCTTCGTCACGCCCAGCGCGTCCCAAAGCTCCGATGGCGTGAGGCCGTGCCGTTCCCGGAGCAGGTGCAACAACTGCTCCTGCCTGGGACGCAGCACGGTTTTCTGATGGCGCGACCCGGCGGCGAGTTTCTGCACGCGCACCCAAACGCGTTCCAGCGTCACGCGCAAACATTCGGCGGCGTATTCGAGCCAGCCCGTCAGGTTGCCTCCCGCCTGGTTCACCGCGGCAAGGCTCGCGTAATAACGGGGCCGGTCCTCCCAATAAAACTCGTCCACCGAGAAGATGTGGTGCGTGTCGAATCCGCGCCGGTACATCTCCCACAGCGCGAGCATCCGTCCCGTCCGCCCGTTGCCATCGGCGAAGGGGTGAATCTCCTCAAACTGGTAATGCAGCACCGCCGACGTGAGCACCGGCGACCATTCCGCGCTGCCCTTGTTCCACCAGTCGAGCAATTCCCGCATCAGGCCCGACACCATTTCAGGCGGCGCCGGCACATGCCGCCCGACGCGCACCTGAATCGTGCGGTAACGCCCCGCCTCGCCTTGGTCCATCACCCCGGCGGCGAGCAACTCATGCAGCCGGAACATGTCCTCATGCGTGATGGCCCTCGCCTGCCGCGCGCGCTTTTCCACGTGCCGCAGTGCGGCGAAGTAATTCAACACCTCGCGCCGCGAACGCTCGCTGCGCGCGGGCAGTTCCCCGCCGGATTCCAGCGCCTGCACCTCCGGCAGCGTCAGCGGGTTGCCTTCGATGGCCGTCGAGGCGTGCGCCCCGCGCTGGCGGCTGTCCTTCTGCAATCGCGGCATCCAGCTCACCTGCACCGTGGCGGAGGCGATGCGCGTGCGCAGTTCGGCAATGGTTTCCAGGTCCCGGAGCAGCCGGGGCGATATGGTGAAGACGGGTTGAAACGCCATAACACGATAAGACAAGCGTAAGTCCAGTAATGTGTCAAGCGCCTTTCATGACCACTGATGCGGACCACACAGACAACAAAGTGAGACCAGCCTAATGAGGACGCGAATTGCGAACCTGCGCGAATTCTGTTTCATGCTCATTCGGTCACTGCTCAAGTCCCGCCAGGGACGCCCGACAATAGCCCAGCGATTCATCGCTGGGTCCGCGGCCTCGCAAACCAAAAGCCCCGCGGGGGGCGACAGAACATGGCAGAGGAATTGTCACCACGGAGGAACACAGATGGACACGGATGAGGGGTGAGGGAAGCTGCAAACCCACCCCTGCCCCTCCCAGGAGGGGAACGCTTCGCCTTTTTCTGTGTATTCAGCGTATTCAGTGGTCTCAATTCGTTTATTCGTTTGACCTGATTCGATTGATTTCCGTCTTCGGGGCTTCTTTCCCATGCGGTGGTTGGCAGGCGGGGCGCAACAAAGCGGCACAGGACTGCCGCACTCCACGACGCTGGCGCGCTCGCGGTGCGCTTCCCGGTTTTGTGAGCTTTGTGCTCTTTTGCGGCTGTTTCTATTCGTGTCGGTTGGTGTGGATTCGTGGTTTTTGGGTGCGAAAGTCCAGAAGTTGGGAGTTCGGGCACTACGGTTCGAGGGCGAGTGGCACATCGACACCTCATCCGGCCTGCGGCCACCTTCTCCCCGATCGAGGCGGAGAAGGAAACCCACCCCTGGCCCCTCCCAGGAGGGGAACGTTGCGCTTTCGGGGATTTGAAATTTCGGGATTTGAGATTTTGAAAACGAGACGGCCAGAGGCGCGCGGGGGATAACCGATAGCCAATAGCCGATGAAGCGAATCACTCGCTGAGTTGGATGGGGTGGTTGTTGCGTTGGGAGAGGAGGCGCAGGAAGATTTCCTGACGGAGCTGGCCATTGGCATCGAGGAGGAGGGCGGACCCACCGCTGGCCCCTCCGAGGAGGGGAACAAACTGGGAGCGGGTGTTGCGCCAGTGGAGCAGGGCCTGGCGCGCGGCGGCTTGTTGGTCGGGCACGGGGGCGAGGTGGTCGTAAGGGAATGACTCGAAGCCGGGCAATCGTTTCAAGGAGCGTTGCGAGATGTAGCGGACGGCGTCGTAAGGGTCGTTGAGCAACGGCGCGAGGAACGGGGCGAGCCAGTCGGCGCCGGAGGCTTGCTTGGCGGGTTCCCAGCCCATGGTCCAGGCCATGAGGGCGCGCTGGCCGGCGTCGCCTTGCAACGTCCAGAGGATGGCGGCGGCGATGTTCTGTTCGTCATCGGACAAGGCGGGTTTCGTCTGGCCGTACCATTGATGCAAATGTTCGGCGGACCAGGCGAGGGTGCGGTCAAGGTGGCATTGGTTGCAGGCGTTGGGGCGGCCGGTGGCGAGGCTGGATTGGACACTGGGGCTGCTGACCCGATGGCTGCGGATGGCCTTGAGCAGGCCGTAAGTGGTGTACGGCATGTGGCAGTTGTAACAATCGCTGCCGGTGGACGTCGCGGGATGATGCGTATGCGCGGTGAGGTTGGCGCCGATTTTTTCGTGGCATTGGAGGCAGGCGCGGTTGCCGTCCATGCCGGGTTTCAACTGGTCGCTGGCCCATTCGGCGCGCGGGCGGCGGTCGGCGGCGGACTGGTGCATGGCGTGGCAGGAGAGGCAGGAGAGCTGGCGCTCGTCTTTGCCATGCAGGTAGCAAGGGGAATCGAGGAGGCCGTTGAATTCGCGGCCGGAGACGCGGACCATGCCGTCGGCCCAGAAGCGGTTGGTGAGGAAGTAGGGAGCGGTCTTGAGCCAGTAATCGATTTCGGCGCGGTTGGTGAACAGGACGGTGGTCTGGAATTGGTGGAGGTCGTCGCCGGGGCGGTAACGCGTGCCGCTGGCGAGCCATTGATCGGCGGACTGGCGGTCCTGGGTGCTGACGGAGTGGCAGTAGCCGCAGACTTCCGAGGCGCGCGCGGCGGACATTTTTTCCGGATGCGCGATGGCGAGGTCGGCGGCGGGTGCGAAGCGGCCGGCGTAGCGGCGCACGGGATTTTGGTGGGCGCGAACGTGTTGTTCGGCGGGGCCATGGCAGGCTTCACAGGCGATGCCAAACTCAGCGACGCGCGAATCGATTTTCTCCGGCGAGACGCGCGGTTCGGCGCGGGTGGTGTGGCAACGAATGCAGGTGTCGTTCCAACGGCCGGCGCCGATGGTGAGGTCGCTGTCCGGCGGCATGAGGAAGACGGAATGTTTGGGAACCCAGCGCGCGGCTTCGAAGAGATAAGCGATGGGCAGCGGTTCGAGCTTGCGGCCTTCGCCGGTGGGCGTCCAAAAGATTTGCATGTGATGCGAGCCGGTGACAAGGGAGACGCGCTGGCGCGTGGCGGCGGAAGCGGGCGCGTCGGGAATGTCGGGTTTGCTTTCGACCCAGAATTCATCGCCGACGCGGTCGAGGTGGAAGACGCGGCCTTCGTGGCGCACGGTCTGATTGGTGAAGTTCGCTTTGACCGTCGCGGGCGTGGCGGGCTGGGTCATGGTGCGATGAAACGAGCTGTGCCACGAATCGTAATGGCCGGGATGACAGGCGCGGCAGGTTTGCGAAGAAACGAAGCCGTCACGCGGGGATTCGATGGGGCGGTCGGAGGGTTGAGAAGTCCGAAGGCCGAAATCCGAATTCCGAAAGAAATCCGAGTTATGAAATCCCAAATAAGTTGGGGAACCGAGGACGAGGACGACGACGACAAGGACGAAGCAGACGAGGGCGACGGCGGTGGAACGGGAGCGGGCGCGTCGGACGAGGATGCCGAGGGGGAGGAAGCCCAGGGCAACGAGCGTCAGGACGAGCAGGGGTTCCATGGGATTTTTTTAACACGAATGGGAGAGGGGGGGAATGACGAATGACGAAGGCCAAATGACGAAAGAAACCCGAAGCAAACGAATGAGGGCAAGCGAATGGGACAGGGATGGCAGATGGCAAAGCCAATAGCCGACTATGGGGCGGAGCGAAGATGGAGCGCGGCGTTTACGCCGCTTCAACGCCAAAACCAAAGGTGAGTTCTATCCGCTTCCAACGCGGTCGAACCAGCCACGTGGAAGCGGGCCAAAGCCCGCGCCCCTGCCGTGTCCGAAGTCTATTTCGTTTGCGAATAATCCGTGGGCTTCATGAACAGCGATTTCACGCCGCCTTTCACGGTGAGCGATCCCCCGCCCTTTTCTTCCGACGCCTTGCGCGCCGCCTGCCACGCCGGGTCCTTGCCGAACGCCCCGAAGGATGCCTTCGCGGCCTCGCGGCTCTGGTGCGCCAGAAGATAGACCAGCGTCTTGTCGGCGTCCGGCTGGTCTTTCATCGGCACCCAGTAACCGAAATTGGTCATGCCATGCTTCTCAAACAACTTCACCGTGTGGTCGCGGAAGCGCGCGTTCAAATTGCCCAGGTTCCCGGGCGACGCCGTGTAAGTGCGCAACTCAAACGCCCGTTCTGCCGCGCCCTTGGATGCCTTGACGGCGGGCGAGTAATCCGTCGCTTCCAGGAACAGCGACTCGGCCTTCGCCACCAGCGTGCCGTTCACTTCGGAATCCGCCTTGGCCTTCTTCCACGCCGGATCATTCACAAACGCCTTCCACGACTTCTCGCGCGCGTCGCGGCTGGGGTATGCGAGGATGTAGATCAGTTTGTTCTCGGGATTTTCCATCGGCACCCAGTAGCCGATGTTGGTCATGCCGTGCTTTTCAAACAGCCTGCACGTGTGGTCGCGAAAGCGCGCGTGCAAGGCGTCCAGTTTGCCGGGCGCCGCGTAATACGTGCGCATCTCGAAACAGCGCGTGTCCTGCGCGGCGCGGGTGTGGAACGGAACCGCGAACGCCAGCGCCGCCAGAAAGAACAATGACTTCATGATTCGCATAGATAAAGAATTGGTTGATCGCCCCCGATGCCACTGCCAAACCGTCGTTCTGTCAAAGCGAAAATGCGCGGCAGAAGAAAAGTGTGAGTAGTTTGAAGCTCGCCCTCACCCTGACCCTCTCCCCCAGGAGAGGGGACGCATAGACACGCTGTTCGGCGCATCATGCGTCACGACCTTGCCCCGCGCCGGGCTTTGCGCGGGATCGGAGCCAGTGATGCGATTAAACCCGAGCGCGTGAATGGTCTCTCCCTCTCCTTGGGGAGAGGGCTGGGGTGAGGGAGAGCAATAAAACTATTCTCACTAATTTCTTCCCTCCAAGAAGCAATCCCAGCACACGATGGCAGAAGAAGAGTGTGAGTAGTTTGAAGCTCGCCCTCACCCTGACCCTCTCCCCCAGGAGAGGGGACGCATAGACACGCTGTCCGGCGCATCATGCGTCACGGCCTTGCCCCGCGCCGGGCTTTGCGCGGGAGCGGAGCCAGTGATGCGATTAAACCCGAGCGCGTGAATGGTCTCCCCCTCTCCTGGGGGAGAGGGCTGGGGTGAGGGAGAGCAATAAAACTATTCACTGATTTTCTTCCTTCCAAGAAACAAGCCCAACACACGATGGCAGAAGAAGAGTGTGAGTAGTTTGAAGCTCGCCCTCACCCTGCCCTCTCCCCCCAGGAGAGGGGACGCATAGACACGCTGTCCGGCGCATCATGCGTCACGACCTTGCCCCGCGTCACACCCCAATAAACCCATGTAACTCATTTAACCATTTAACCTTCCCCAGATTCCCGCTACCTTCCCTCCCGCATGACACCCGAGTGCCTCGGCATCATCGCGGGCAACCGCTCGCTGCCCTTGCTCTTCGCCCGCCAGGCGAAGGCCATGGGCATCCCGCGCCTCGTCGCCGTCGCGTTCGAGAACGAGACCGACCCCGCCCTCGCCGGCCTCGTGGATGACCTCGTCTGGCTCAAGGTCGGCCAGCTCTCCAAGCTCATCTCGGCCTTCACCGAGCGCGGCGTCAAGCACTGCGTCATGGTCGGCCAGATCGCGCCGAAGAATCTGTTCGACCTGCGCCCCGACCTGCGGGCGATGGGCATGTTGCTTCGCTTGAAAGAAAAGAACGCGCACACGATTTTCGGCGCGATTGCCGATGAACTGGCCAAGGACGGCGTCGAACTCATCGAAGCCACGCCCTGGCTCAAGCCGTTGATGGCGCAATCCGGCTTCGCCCTCGGGCCCAAGCTTTCCGACGAACAACGCGCCGATGTCGAGTTCGGTTTCCGCATCGCCAAGGAGATTTCCCGCCTCGAAATCGGCCAGACCGTGGTCGTCAAGAACGGCACCGTGCTGGCGGTCGAAGGCTTCGAAGGCACCGACCAATGCCTCGCGCGCGGCGGTGAACTGGCCGGCAGGGAGGGCGGTGCCGTGGCCGTCAAGGTGCCCAAGGAGAAGCACGATTTGCGCTTCGATATTCCTTGCGTCGGGCCGAAAACATTGGAAACCTGCGCGGCGGCGAAGATTTCCGTCCTGGCGCTCGAATCCGGAAAGGCGCTGGTGCTGGAACAACCCGACTGCGAATCCCTCGCGCGAAAACACAGCGTCGCCGTCATTACAGTCGGTTGACCGCCCGCGTTCCAGCGCACTGGAATGTAACCCTGAAGCGAAATTGTGACTCTGATGTATTGACGTATGTTGACCTCGCACGAACTGCTTGGATTCATGTCGCCCACCCTGGCCGCCGACATCCTCACCTTTGCGCACGCCACCGACAAGGAACTCTACCGCGGCACCTTGAACGCCGTGGCCGACGCCCGCAAGGTGCGCCCCGTTTTCCTCGAACGCCAGCCCAAGACCCAGCGCCACGAAGCCATGCTCACCACGCTCCAGCGGCCCTCGATGGAACTGGCCGCCAGCACGCTCCTGCGCGGCTGGCTCATGAAAAAGCACAACGCCGTCCTCGTCGATTTCCTCAACGGCCTCGGCATCGCGCACAAGGACGGCGTGGTGGAAGACCTGCCGGAGACGATGGATGACGCGAAACTCACCGGCGCCGTGGAAAGCCTCCTGGGCAAACATCCGCATGAAATTGTCGCGGTCTATCTCCACGCGTTCAATACCATGAACGAAACCCGCTGGAACAACCTCGACAATCTCCTTCAGAAAGACACCCGCTTGCAACTGGGGGGATAGTCCGGGACCGCGGGTCTGGTGACCCGCTTGCGATGCTGCGCACCAAGGCGCGTCAGCAAAATAATGCGCCCGGTTCATTTCACGCTGCCAGCGCGACGGAGTCGCGCGGGCCGGCTGTTGGTGGAGCGAAGGTGGAATTTCACCCCGCCCTGGTTTGCCACGGGTTAACGCGGTCGCGCGGTCCGCAAAAAGCCAAAAACGGAGCGCGGTCGCCCACGCTCCGTTCGGCAAAGTCGTAGAAGCGATTTGCTAATCGCCCGCCAGAACCGACCACATGCCGGTCTGAATGTTGCGGTTGTTGCGGTTGGTCCGGCCCAACGTGGCCAGCGGGTCAAGCGTTTCCACATGGCCATCCACGAACAGGAAGTTGACGAAGCCATTGTGGAAAATCTTGAAATCCATTCGCGCCATGGTCGGACGGTTGTTGGCGAGGAAGAATTGATTGTTGTTGGCGTTTGGAATCCACGCGTTGGCGTAGCCCGACGCAGGATCCTGCCCGATGCGTTCGGTCAGGAGAATCGTGCCCACGGCTTCCATCACCATGGCGCTGCGGAAGGCGGCCTGAAGCCGGGGATTCGGACTCGCGGTCGTACTATTGCTACCCCAGGAGACCGGGTCTTCCAAATTCCAGCCCACATGGGCGGTTCCACCGTTGGACCAGTTTAAGCCGATCCCTGTCTGGTTGGCGGCGGAAGGCGGCCAATCGTTAGGTTGCGGCGCACGCCCGATGGTGTAACCGGGCCCGGACGTGTAATTCGAAGCGCGCGTGTCCGGCCCCATGTTATGGCGCGGCGCCGAATAACTGCGGCGGCCCACATTGGCAACACCGGTGGTGCTGTTGTAATTCCACGTCGCCTGATAAATCGGGTACTTGTCCGTCGGGCAGATGATGCTCTTCTGGTAAAACTGCGTTGGCCCCGAGATGCAACACGCGCGTTTGTTGGCGGGACTGCGGCTGCCGCCCAGGTAGGTGTCCAGCAGGTCATCCCACGTCCAGTCCGTGTTGCCCGCGATGCGCAGGTTGGCGAAAATGATTTTGTCGTTGCTGTCGCCCTGGTACATGGCGTGCGCGGTGGCAATCTGTTTCATGTTCGTCACGCAACTGGACGTCTGCGCCTTCATTTTGGCCTTGGCCAGGGCCGGCAAAAGCATCGCCGCCAGAATGGCAATGATCACAATGACTACCAACAGTTCGATGAGCGTAAATGCCAGCCGCCGCTGACCGGGAAGAAGATTCTTTTTCATAATAATCTGGGTGACTTCAATTT